>NZ_JBSGBZ010000015.1:0-179942 GCF_053601495.1 Streptomyces sp. NPDC004721 | reverse complement strand
ACATATCTGGCGTTGACTTTTGGCACGCTGTTGAGTTCTCAAGGAACGGACGCTTCCTTCGTACTCACCCTCTCGGGCTTTCCTCCGGGCGCTTCCCTTCGGTGTTTCCGACTCTATCAGATCTTTTTCCGATCCGATTTCCTCGGTGCTTTCCAGGTTTTCGCTCTCGCGTTTCCCTTTCCGGCGGTTCCGACTTTATCAGAACTTTTGAGCCGGTCTGACCGGCCCTCGTTTCCGATTTATCGGGAGAGGCTTCTTCATGATCGATCTCGTCGACATGAGCGGAAGCTGATAGATGCTCACTGTCACCCTCGTGGACCGTGTCCATCTCCGGGCAACTGTTTGAATCTACCTCCCCACCTGACCCGTGTCAACGGTTCCGGTGCGGCGAAGAGGAGAGTAGCAGCTGGGCGGGCCCAAACGAACATCAGGCGGCCGTCGGCACGGTCGCGCTTCGCTCGGTCGGCGCAACGTCCCCCGTACCTCCGGTCCGTGCCGCTCGACCGCCGAGGACGTAGACGTAGGCCAGGAAGGCCAGCTCCGCGACGATCCCGATGCCTATGCGGGCCCAGGTGGGCAGGCCCGACGGCGTGACGAAGCCTTCGATGGCTCCGGAGACGAAGAGGACGAGAGCCAGACCGATCGCCATGCCGAGCGCAGCTCGGCCTTCTTCGGCGAGAGCGGTGCGGCGGGAGCGGGGGCCGGGATCGATGACCGTCCAGCCGAGGCGCAGCCCGGTACCGGCGGCGACGAAGACCGCCGTCAGTTCGAGCAGACCGTGCGGGAGGACAAGGCCGAGGAAGGTGTCGAGCCGGCCGGCCGAGGACATCAGGCCGATGCCCACACCGAGGTTGAGCATGTTCTGGAAGAGGACCCACAGGACCGGTAGCCCCAGGAAGACGCCCAGGACCAGGCACATCGCGGCGGCCTGGGCGTTGTTCGTCCAGACCTGGGCGGCGAAGGCGGCCGCGGGGTGGCTGGAGTAATAGGTCTCGTACTCGCCGCCGGGGCGGGTGAGCTGCCGTAGCTCATTCGGGGCCGCGATCGCGGCCCGTACCTCGGGGTGGGTGCCGATCCACCATCCCAGGAGCGCCGCGACGACGGTGGACAGGAGCGCGGTGGGAACCCACCAGTGGCGGGCCCGGTAGACCGCCGCGGGGAAGCCCTCCAGCAGGAAGTGGGTGACGTCCCGCCACGAGGCGCGGCGGGTCCCGGTCACGGCACTGCGCGCGGCTGCCACGAGCTGGCTGAGCCGGCCCGTCAGTTGCGGGTCGGGGGCGCTGGACTGGATCAGGGAGAGGTGGGTGGCGGTGCGCTGGTAGAGGGCGACGAGCTCGTCGGCCTCCGTGCCGGTGAGTCGGCGTCGGCGGCGGAGCAGGGTGTCGAGGCGGTCCCATTCCGCTCGGTGGGCGGAGACGAAGACGTCCAGGTCCATCGTGTCTGCCTGCTCCTCGGCTGGTTGTTCGACAACTCGTCGGCTGTGTCAACTTGTCCTACTGCGGCGCGGTCGCCCTCAGCTTGGCAGACTGACCGTTCTCGGGGCAGGCCAGGGGAAGGACGATGGGCGTGAGTGAGCTGGTGACGGGTGAGGCCGTGGCGCTGGAGGTGCGCCCGGCGAGGCTGCCCAGCAGGGCACTGGCGGTGCTGCTCGACCTCGTCGTGACGGCGATGGTCTACATCGTCGTGTCCTTGGCTCTCCTGGCGTCCACGGCTTCCCTGGACGAGGCCGCGCGGGTCGCGGTGTCGATCGCGGCATTCCTGCTCGTGCTGGTGGGCGGGCCGATAGCCGTGGAGACGCTCAGCCACGGGCGGTCGCTCGGGAAGATGGCATGCGGACTGCGGGTGGTCCGGGACGACGGCGGGCCGATCCGGTTCCGGCACGCGCTCGTGCGTGGGGCGATCGGTGTGGTCGAGATTCTGCTGACGTTCGGGGTCGTCGCCTGTATCGCCTCACTGCTGTCGGCGCGGGGGCGTCGGCTGGGTGACGTGTTCGCGGGCACCCTGGTCGTGCGGGAGCGAGTGCCGGCCGGGCAGGCGACCGCGGTACCTCCACCGCCGCCCTGGCTGGCGGGACGTTTCTCGGCGCTCGATCTGTCGGCGGTTCCCGACGGGCTGTGGCTGGCGGTCCGGCAGTACCTGACGCGGATGCAGTATCTGGATCCGCAGGTCGGCTGGAGCATGGCCGAACGGCTCGCCGCCGATCTCGCCGCCCGCACCGGGACTCCGGCGCCGCGCGAGGTTCCGCCGGCCATGTATCTGGCGGCCGTGTTGCAGGAGCGGCAGGCGCGTGAGGCCCGGCGTGCGCTCGGCGGCGGCTCCGCGGCCGGTTCGTCCACCGGAGAGGCCGGCGTCCCGGTCGCCGGGGCCGGCGCGGCGCCCGGTGCTCCCGGCTTCCCGGCGCCGCAATCGCCGGCCTACGGCGTGCCGCAGCCGCCGGCGTACGGCGCCGGCAAGCAGTCGGGGACTCCCATATCCGCCGCGGAGGCTTCACCTGCCGTGCCTCAGGACACCGCTTCCTGGGTTGCCCCGTCCACAGATGTCCCGCAGCAGCACGCGCCCTCCGAGGACACTTCGCGGACCGAGCGTCCCGGCACCGGGTTCGTGCCGCCGGCCTGACGCGTCGGCCGGTCCGGGTCCATCCATCTCCTTCACCCTCCCCCCTCCTTCACCCTCCCCCGGTCTTCTCCGCCCCGCAGGCTCAGGAGTCGAAGACCGACGGGGGTGACTGAAGGTCCTCCAGCTCGATGCCGGGGGCCGCCAGAACCACGTCCCCGGCGATGTGCACGGTGTGCTGTTCGCCCGTGTCCAGGGCTGTGACCTGGTATTCGTCCACGGTCAGCGGGCCGTTGTCAGTGGTGTGTGCTTCTCTTTCCACCAGAGCCCAGGACTGGTCCACGGTGCGGGGGGCGAGGACCGGATCCGTGAAGGCCACGAGGCGGACGCGGGTCGCGGAGGCGGAGGGGGTGAGGCGCAGGAGACGGGCGGTGGCGATGAGGAACGCGGGGGATGTGCCGGTGAAGGCATGGGCGCGCACAGTGCCTTCGGTGGCATGGATGCCGGTGGGATCGGTACGGACCCAGGTGACGCCGTCGAGGGCGGCACCGCGCACCTGCCAGCCTCCCGCGTGGAGTTCGAGGCGGATGGGGCGGCCGAGGTCGTCGAGGGCCAGGTCGACGGAGCCGTGATGAGCGCCCGAGGGGGTGGTCAGCTGGGATACGTAGCGCCAGCCGGAGGGGCCGGGGGCGCAGTGGAAGTGCTCTTCCGCGAGGGGGGTGTGATCGTGCGGATCGTGAAGCGAATATCGGCCGCGGGGCATGGGGGTCCTGGGGTGTGACGGGGTGGTCCGGCCGCCTCGGCGCTTCGGGCAGGCGGGGCGTGACGGCCGCCGGTCCGGTCGAAAGGGGCAGGCCCCCGACACGGGGGTGCGGGGGCCTGCCTCGAAGGACCTGGCTGAGACGCGGGGTGCGGCTCGGTGGCGGTCAGTAGCGGTAGTGGTCCGACTTGAACGGGCCGTCGACCTCCACGCCGATGTACGCGGCCTGCTCGGGGCGCAGCGTGGTGAGCTTGACGCCGAGGGCGTCCAGGTGGAGGCGGGCGACCTTCTCGTCGAGGTGCTTGGGCAGCACGTAGACGCCGGTCGGGTACTCGTCGGGCTTGGTGAACAGCTCGATCTGGGCCAGGGTCTGGTCCGCGAAGGAGTTGGACATCACGAACGACGGGTGACCGGTGGCGTTGCCCAGGTTCAGCAGGCGGCCCTCGGACAGCACGATGATCTTCTTGCCGTCCGGGAAGGTCCAGGTGTGGACCTGCGGCTTGACCTCGTCCTTGACGATGCCGGGGACCTTGGCGAGGCCGGCCATGTCGATCTCGTTGTCGAAGTGGCCGATGTTGCCGACGATCGCCTGGTGCTTCATCTTCGCCATGTCGGAGGCAAGGATGATGTCCTTGTTGCCGGTGGTGGTGACGAAGATGTCGGCCGTCTCGACGACGTCGTCCAGCGTGGTGACCTGGTAGCCGTCCATCGCCGCCTGGAGGGCGCAGATCGGGTCGATCTCGGTGATGATCACGCGGGCGCCCTGGCCGCGCAGGGACTCCGCGCAGCCCTTGCCCACGTCGCCGTAGCCGCACACGACCGCGGTCTTGCCGCCGATCAGGACGTCGGTGGCGCGGTTGATGCCGTCGACCAGGGAGTGCCGGCAGCCGTACTTGTTGTCGAACTTCGACTTGGTGACCGAGTCGTTGACGTTGATCGCCGGGAACAGGAGGGTGCCCTCGCGCTGCATCTCGTACAGGCGGTGCACGCCGGTGGTGGTCTCCTCGGTGACGCCCCGGATCTCGGAGGCCAGCTGGGTCCACTTCTGCGGGTTCTCGCCCAGGGTGCGGGTCAGCAGCTCGAGGATGACACGGTGCTCGTCGGACTCGGCCGTGTCGGGCGAGGGGACCTTGCCGTCCTTCTCGTACTCGACGCCGTTGTGGACCAGCAGGGTGGCGTCGCCGCCGTCGTCCAGGATCATGTTCGGGCCGCCGGTGGGGCTGTCCGGCCAGGTCAGCGCCTGCTCGGTGCACCACCAGTACTCCTGGAGGGTCTCGCCCTTCCAGGCGAAGACCGGAATGCCCTGCGGGTCGTCGGGGGTGCCGTTGGGGCCGACGGCGATGGCGGCGGCCGCGTGGTCCTGCGTGGAGAAGATGTTGCAGGACGCCCAGCGGACCTGCGCGCCGAGGGCCGTCAGGGTCTCGATCAGGACGGCGGTCTGCACGGTCATGTGCAGGGAGCCGGTAATACGGGCGCCCTTGAGCGGCTGCTGCTCGGCGTACTCCGCACGGATCGCCATCAGGCCCGGCATCTCGTGCTCGGCGAGGGAGATCTCCTTGCGGCCGAACTCGGCCAGGGACAGGTCGGCGACCTTGAAGTCCTGTCGGTTCTCGACAGTCGTCATGGGGTGCTGCTCCTCGGGGTTGGGGCGAGGTGGGTACGGCTGACCTGCGCGGCGGCGGACACAGGGGTGCCCGAAGAGGACACAGGCATGCCCGCGAGCGCGCAGCGCAGTCCGTCGGAGGCCCTCTCTCCCTCGGCCGGCCCCTTCTCGGGCCGCCCGACCGCCATCAGCAGCGACGTCTGGCTCCGTCCCAAGCTACACCGCGAAGCGCGGCGGCCCACAGTCCGTGTCCGGACACACCGGGCCGTTCGCGGGGCCTCGTGATCGTCGCCGGGGCCGGCCCCGGGTCAGTGGCCGGTGGGGTGCGGGGCAGGTCCGCCGGGGGTGGCCTCGCGGTCCGGGCCCTTGGCCGCCTCGGCCTCGCTGTAGATGTCCGGTTCCAGGTAGATGACGCGGGCGATGGGGACGGCGGCGCGGATGCGAGCCTCGGCGGCGTTGATGGCGGCGGCGATCTCGGCGGCCGTGTCGTCGTGCTGCACGCCGATCTTGGCGGCGATGAGCAGTTCCTCGGGACCGAGGTGGAGCGTGCGCATGTGGATGACGCCGGTGACGGTGTCGCCGTCGACCATGGCGGTCTCGATCTGCCGGACCACGTCGGTGCCGGCGGCCTCGCCGAGCAGCAGGGACTTGGTCTCGGCGGCCAGGACGAGGGCGATCAGCACGAGCAGGGCGCCGATGCAGACCGTGCCGATGCCGTCCCAGATCCCGTCGCCGGTGAGCAGGGCGAGGCCCACGCCGCCGAGGGCGAGGACGAGACCGATCAGCGCGCCGAAGTCCTCCAGGAGCACGACCGGCAGTTCGGGGGCCTTGGCGCGGCGGATGAACTGCGGCCAGGAGAGCTTGCCGCGCAGTTGGTCGGCCTCCTTGACGGCCGTGCGGAAGGAGAAGCCCTCGGCGACGATCGCGAAGACGAGGACGCCCACCGGCCAGTACCAGTGCTCCAGTTCGTGCGGGTTGCGGATCTTCTCGATGCCCTCGTAGATGGCGAACATGCCACCGATGGAGAACAGGACGATGGAGACGAGGAAGGCGTAGACGTACCGTTCGCGGCCGTAGCCGAAGGGGTGCTGCGGCGTCGCCTCGCGCTGGGCCCGCTTGCCACCGATCAGCAGCAGGAACTGGTTGCCGGAGTCGGCGAGGGAGTGCACGCCCTCGGCGAGCATCGACGAGGAGCCGCTGAAGGCGAATGCCACGAACTTGGCTACCGCGATGGCGAGGTTGGCGCCGAGTGCCGCCATGATCGCCCTGGTGCCGCCTGACGCGCTCATCTGTTCGCGTTGTCCCTTCGCCGTCGTACTCGCTTGCGGCCTTGGCCCGTCCTCGGCCGGTGGGTCATTGTCGCAGCCCGGTTCGGCGACGGTTACCCGGGTGGCGGCCCGTTGGTCCGCCACCCGCGCGGTCAGACGACGACGGTGGCCCGGAACAGGGTGCCGGTGCCGGACACTTCGGTCTTTTCGCCGGCCGGGACGAACACGGACTGCCCCGGGGCGAGTTCCTGTTCACCGGCCCGGACGGAGCCGGCCGTGCAGAGCAGGATCTGCGGGGTGTCGAGGGTGAGGTCGCGGACGGCGTCGGTGCCGTCGGGCAGGACGTAGCGGGACAGGCGGAACTCGTCGACGGGGGTGTCGTAGACCTCCTCGCCGTCCGGACCGGCCTCCGGGCACAGGATGCCGGGGTCGCGGGCCTCGAAGCGGACGATGCGCAGGAGTTCGGGGACGTCGACGTGCTTGGGGGTCAGGCCGCAGCGCAGGACGTTGTCGGAGTTGGCCATGATCTCCACGCCCAGGCCGTTGAGGTAGGCGTGCGGGATGCCGGCGCCGAGGAAGACCGCCTCACCCGGCTTGAGGCGGAAGTGGTTGAGGAGCATCGCGGCCAGCACGCCCGGGTCGCCCGGGTAGTGGCGGGCGATGCCGGCGTAGGGGGCGTGGTCGCCGCCGAGGCGGGCGCAGGCGGCCGCGGCCTCGGCGACCGTCGCGGCCATCTCCTCGCGGTCGGCGGTGAGGAGGGCGGTGAGAACCTCGCGCAGGGCGGCTTCCTCGGGGCGGGCGCGCAGCACGTCGACGTACGGCTTGAGGGAGTCGACACCGAGGGCGTCCAGCAGTTCCGCGGCCCGGCTCGGCGCGCGGAAACCACACAGGCCGTCGAACTCGGTGAGCGCGCAGACCAGTTCCGGCTTGTGGTTGGCGTCCTTGTAGTTGCGGTGCGGGGCGTCGGCGGGGACGCCCCGGCGCTCCTCGTCGGCGTATCCCTCCTTGGCCTGTGCCAGGTCGGGGTGGACCTGGAGGGAGAGCGGGGCGCCGGCGGCGAGGATCTTGAGCAGGAAGGGCAGGTGCGGGCCGAACTTCACGACCGCCCTGGCGCCCAGTTCCTCCTCCGGGCCGGCCTCGATGACCCCGGCGAGGGTGCCGCGTGCGGTGCGCGAGGGTGCGCCCGGATGGGCCCCCATCCACAGCTCCGCCTGGGGTTCGCCGCTCGGTTCGACACCCAGCAGGTGCGGGATGGCGGTGGTGGAACCCCAGGCGTAGGGGCGGATCGTGTTGTCGAGGCGGTCCATGCGCTTCTCTCTGCGGATCTCTCTGCGGTTCTGGGCTGTTCTCGGCGTTCTCAGCTGTTCTCGTCTGCGCTCAAGGACAGATCAGGTGCGGGAGGCGAGCGCCAGGTAAACGGCGGTGAAATCCGTGACGGCGATCAGTTCCGCGAGGGTCTCGATCTCGTCGCCGGGGTCCGGCTCCAGCTCGCTGATCGGCGTGTCGTGGCTGAGGGCCAGGTCCCGGGCGGCCGGGGCTGCGGTCAGGCCTCCGAGCGGGCGGTCGCGCAGCAGCACCACGCGCGCGTGCAGGGCGGGCCGCTCCTCGACGCGGTCGCGGAAGAAGTCGTCCGGGTCGGCGCTGGCGGCCAGCGGACCGGCGAGCAGCGCGGTGTGCGCGGCGAGGGCTTCGGGCAGTTCGGCGACGATCGCGGGGATGCCGGACAGTTCGGCGAGCCCGGCGGCGAACCGGCGTCCCGCGGGGCCCGCGGAGGCGCCCTCGGTCCAGATGACCGGCAGCGCGTCGGCGAGTTCGGCGGCGAGGGTCTTGGCCGGGTTGCTGTAGGTGACGATGGCGGGTCCGCAGCGCTCGGCGATGTGGTCCAGCCGGTTGGCGACTTTTTCCAGGGAGTCGGGTGGGGCGGTGAGCAGGCCCACGCGGTCCAGGAGTGCCAGCAACGGCGTGAGCAGCGCCCACAGGACGCCCGGGGCGGATCCGGCGAGGGGTTCGCCGTGGTCGTAGGGGGCCGTGGCCATGGGGATGAACAGGCCGCGGGCGCCCTCGAGGGCCTCGGCGAGCGGGGTCCCCGCGGGGGCCACGGCGACGACCGTGCAGCCGCGCCGGTAGGCCTGCTCGGCGAGCAGGGACAGGCTCGGCTCGGTGCCGTCCGGGGTGGCGATCAGCAGCAGGTCGACGGAGCCGGCCCAGCCGGGCAGCTCCCAGCGCAAGGCGCCGGCGGCGGAGGCCACGCCCGTGGGTGCCAGCCGGGTCACGGGGCTGCCGGCGCCGGCGAGCGTGCCGAGCAGGTCGGCCGCGTGGGTGGCGGCGGCGCCGGGGCCGGCGATCAGGACGGCGCGAGGGCGGCCATCGGGCCTGAGACCGCCCACGCCGGCCTCAACGGCGTTCCGGGCGGCGGTCCGGACGCGGGCACCGGCCTCGGCCGCGCCGCGGAGCAGTCCGCGGCGGTCGGCCTGGGCGAGCCCCTCCGGGGCGTCGAGCAGCGATTCGTCGAGCATGGGCGGCAGCCTCCCGATCGGGCACCGAGCGCCGGGTCGTCTTCATGCGGACAGCGGAACCCGTCCGGGCGAGGCGGTGGGCCTCTTCCGGACGGGTCTGCGTCACGCTGGGCGGCGGGCCTCGTCGACGAGCAGGACAGGGATGCCGTCGCGGACGGGGTACGCCAGACCGCAGTCCTGCCCGGTACAGACCAGCTCGGCGTCCTGCTCCTTGAGAGGGGCGTGGCAGGCCGGGCAGGCGAGGATCTCCAGAAGGCCGGCTTCGAGCGGCATGGGGTTTCCCTTCGGGCGGGCGGCGTGGGTGCGTCGGTGCGGTCGTACGGACGTCCTGGTCAGGGTACCGCCGGTGGGGGCGGCGTAGCGGGGTCGGGCCGTGGCTCGCATGCCGGGGCGCCGCCCTGATGGGGGTGGACGGCCATTCAGCCCCGGATGATCGCCAGGGCCTCGTCCCGCACCTTGGCCATCGTCGCCTCGTCGCGGGCCTCGGCGTTCAGCCGCAGCAGCGGTTCGGTGTTGGACGGGCGGACGTTGAACCACCAGTCGGCGGCGGTGACGGTGAGGCCGTCGAGTTCGTCGAGGGTGACGTCCTCGCGGCCGGCGTAGGCCGACCTGATGGCGGCGAGGCGGGCGGCCTGGTCGTCGACCGTGGAGTTGATCTCGCCGGAACCGGCATAGCGGTCGTACTGGGCGACGAGGGCCGACAGGGGGCCGTCCTGGCCGCCCAGGGCCGCGAGGACGTGCAGAGCGGCCAGCATGCCGGTGTCGGCGTTCCAGAAGTCCTTGAAGTAGTAGTGCGCGGAGTGCTCGCCGCCGAAGATCGCGCCGGTCCTCGCCATCTCGGCCTTGATGAAGGAGTGGCCCACGCGGGTGCGGGCGGGCGTGCCGCCGTTCTCCTCGACGACCTCCGGGACCGACCAGGAGGTGATGAGGTTGTGGATGATCACGCCCTTGCCGCCGTTCTTCGCCAGCTCGCGGGCGGCGACCAGCGCGGTGATCGCGGACGGGGAGACCGGCTCGCCGCGCTCGTCGACCACGAAGCAGCGGTCGGCGTCGCCGTCGAAGGCGATGCCGAGGTCGGCGCCCTCCGCGCGGACCCGCTTCTGGATGTCGACGAGGTTGGCCGGGTCCAGGGGGTTGGCCTCGTGGTTGGGGAAGGTGCCGTCCAGTTCGAAGTACATCGGGACGAGGTCGACCGGCAGGCCGTCGAAGACGGTCGGGACGGTGTGGCCGCCCATGCCGTTGCCCGCGTCGACGACGACCTTCAAGGGGCGGAGGGAGTCCAGGTCGACGAGGGAGCGCAGGTACGCCGCGTAGTCGTGCAACGTGTCGCGCCGGCTGATCGTCCCCTGCCGGGCGGCCGGCTCGGGGGCGCCCGAGGCGAGCCATCGCTCGACCAGTTCGCGGATCTCCACCAGCCCGGAGTCCTGGCCGACGGGGGCCGCGCCCGCGCGGCACATCTTGATGCCGTTGTACCTGGCCGGGTTGTGCGAGGCCGTGAACATCGCGCCGGGCAGGTCCAGGGCGCCGGAGGCGTAGTACAGCTGGTCCGTCGAGCACAGGCCGATCCCGGTGACGTCGGCGCCGTACCGTGCCGCGCCGCGGGCGAAGGCCCGGGCCAGGCCGGGCGAGGAGGGCCTCATGTCGTGGCCGGTCACGAGGGCATCGGCGCCGGTGACCTGGGCGAAGGCCGCCCCGAAGAGTTCGGCCAGCGGCTCGTCCCACTGGTCCGGGACCACCCCGCGTACGTCGTACGCCTTCACGATCTGCGACAGATCAGCAGCCACGGCCAGCCCTTCTGAGGTCCTATCGGTCACCACAAACTACCGTCGGCATACGAACAGAAGGCGGCGGAGGCGAGGGCCGCGAGTGGCGGAAGGATTTCGCGGCTGCCCGGTGTCAGTTGTCGGGCGAGCGGAGCACGCGCAGATGGCCGCGGCGGGCCACCTCCATCGGGTCCGCGGTACGTGCGCCGCCACCGGCCTCGGCCGCCCGCTCCTGGGGCCTGGCCGCCTCGCGCACGGCGTTGGCAAGCGCTTCCAGATCGTCACCGCTGGGCCGCGCGGGAGCCGAGCCGTCGAGGAGCCGGACGACCTCCCAGCCGCGGGGCGCGGTGAGGCGCTCGGAATGCTCGGCGCACAGGTCGTAGCAGTGGGGTTCGGCGTAGGTGGCGAGCGGGCCGAGGACAGCGGTCGAGTCGGCGTAGACGTACGTCAGCGTCGCTACGGCGGGACGGCCGCAAGCGGTGCGCGAACAGCGACGTACAAGGCTCACGACGATGGACGGTACCGCACTCTTGAGCGGGCCGCGACGACTCTCCACCAGGCCACTCCACCGTGTCGCGGCATGAATCGTCCCAGACACACCTTCTGTCACACTTCGCTGACCTGCATGAACGCCCCCTGTCGGGATCTCGAACAAGTCGGATCCGGTCACGACCGGGTACAAAATCAGTCAATTACCTTGATATCGACGGTCCTGGAGAGATATGGAATCGAGCCCCAGCTTGGCTGAAATGCTCACCGGGCGACCGGCCGTGGCGGGGCGGGGACGGCGTCCGGCTCGAGGTCCGGGGTGATGCGCGGAGCCGGGCACGCGGGGACGCCGGGGACTACCCTTCACCAGTGATGGACAACCGTGTACCGCCCCGTGCCGCCGGCCCCGGGCCCCGCCGACGTGATCGCCACGGCCGGGGCATGCGCGGCCCGATCGCCCCGCCGCAGGTGCCGCTCGCCGCGAGCCGCGCCGAGGCGTTCGCGGATCTCGTGCAGGACTCCGTGGACCGTCTGGAGCGGCGCTGGCCGCAACTGGCCGATGTGGACTTCTTCGTGGTGGAGGTGCCGCGGCTGGACGGGCCGGGGCAGCCGTGGAGCGACGAGGCGGTGCCGCTCGGGGGCACGGTCGCGTCGCGTGAGGGGCGACGCGCCCGCGTGGTCGTCTACCGGCGGCCGGTGGAGATCCGCACCAAGGGCCGCGACGAGCGGGCCGCCCTGGTGCACGAGATCGTCGTCGAGCAGGTGGCCGAGTTGCTGGGGCTGACCCCGGAGACGGTCGACCCCCGGTACGGCGAGGACTGACCGCCCCGGCACGGCGAGGACCGCCCCGGCCCGTCGCCGGGGCGCCCCCGGGCCGGCAGGCTCACTTCTGCAGCACCGACAGGTCCTGCTCAGCGTGCGGCACCGCCACCATCCCCCGGTCGTCCGGCAGCGTCTGGATCGTGAAGCCGGGGTTGCCCTCCCGCGACGCCGTGAGGGTGCGCGCCCCGTAGACCGGGCCGCCGGAGATCCGTTCCACCGTGAGCGCGTACGTCCCCTTCAGGCCGGACGGCACCGGCGGGGCGATGTCCTGGGTCGTGCCTTCCTTGATCGTGTAGGTCTTCGAGACGGCCGTGCCGCCCCCGCTGCCCGCCGACGCGGTGACCTTGACCTGTGCGGTGGCCGTGGGGGCCGTCAGCGACAGCGTCGAGCCCTTGGCGCTGTTGTCGGGCGAGGTCGCCCGGGTCACGAACGGGCCGGCCGCCGGGATGAACGCCGTCTCCTGCCGGTCGCCCTTGCCCCTGAGGACCCGCAGCGCCGCGACCACGGGCACCGACCGCGAGGTCGGGGTCAGCACCAGCGACCCCGCCTCCTCGCGCGTGATCTCGCCGAGGTCGATGGCGGTCGTCATGCCGCCCTTGAGGTGGACCGTCTCGTGCCCCGCGGGCGTGATCAGCCCGGACGGGGAGGCGAGACGCACCTTCAGGTCGGCGTCGGAGTCGGCGGGCGTGAAGGCGACCAGCCGTACGTCCGTGGCGTCCTTGGGGATGCCCGGGAGCACCAGGCTGCCCGCCGGGTCCGCGGACGCCGCCAGCCAGTCCCCGCCCAGGCTGTTGTCGAGGGCCTGCACCGCCGCCCCGACCCGGCCGCTGCGCACGCTCACGTGCACCGTGAGGTCCTGCTGCGCGGAGTCGGTGAGCGTGGACAGCAGGATCGGCTCGCTGGAGTGCGGGGCAACGGTGACGCCCTCGCCGGCGGGCGACTTCACGGCGCCCTCCGCGCCGTAGAGCCCGATGTCGACGACGGCCGGGGAGTCGTCCGGGTTGGTCAGGTGGATGTAGTCGGACCGGGCGGCGGCCGTGCTCGCGCCGGGGAACCAGAACTGGGTGTCCGGCGCGGTGCAGGTCACGCCCAGCACCCCGCGGCCGGCGCCCGCGGCGACCTCGGTGGTCTGCTGCACCGTCCAGCCGGGCGCGAACTTGCCCTCGGCCGTGCCGATCAGCGCGGGCGCGTCCCCGCCCGAGGTGTCACCGGTGACGGGTGTGCCGGGCTCCTTGGGTTCCAGGACGGACTTGGCGGTCTTGTTCTTTCCGCCGTCCTTGGTCTTGCCCGTGGAGCCGCCCTTGGCCGCGGCCTTCCCGTCGCCCGTGTCCGACTGCTCGGTGGCGGGCAGGAGCTGGGCCTTGCCCGTGCCGCTGGTGCCCGCGGTCACGGGGGTGAAGGACGTGTACGCGGTGTCGGCTATGTCGGAGGTGCTCGGTGTCGGGCACACCAGGGTCGTGCGCTCGACGGGCAGTTGCGCGGCCGCCGTGGCGGGGCCGGCGCCCGCGGCGTCCGGCGTGTCCAGCGCGGCGAATCCGGTGACGGCGGCGAGCGCGGTCACGCCGGCGATCAGGGACAGGGTCGTGCGGTTCACTGCTGGCTCCCGTCGGGGCGCTCATTGCCGTTGCCGTGCGGGTGGTGCTGGGCCGGGTCGTACGGCTCCTCGTACCCCTGCTGGTACGTCTGGTCGTAGGGCGCCGCCGGGGTCTGGCCGCCGTAGCCGTAGGGGTCGTACTGGCCGCCCTGGTACGGGTCGGCCTGGTACGCCTGGTCGTAGCCGCCCGCCGGGTACTGCTGGGACTGGGCGTCCTGGTACTGGCCGTCACCCGGGTACTGGCCGTCGCCGTAGGCGCCGTACTCGGTCGCGGCTCCCGCGTAGGCGGTGGTGTCCCACTCGTCGTAGGACTGCTGGTGCGGGACGGCGGCGGCGGGTGCCTCGTCCGGGGCGGGAGGCGGCACGGTGCCCGGTTCCGCCGCGAACTCCTGCTGTCCGTACTCCCCCTGTCCGGACTCCTCCTGACCGAACCCCTCCTGACCGGCCTCGTCCGCCTCGGCCTCGGCCTGGGCCCGCAGCCTGCGGGCGCGGCGGCCCTCCCCGGCGACGGCCTGGGCGGGAACGAGCTCCTCCTCCGGCAGGTCGTCGTCGACGTCGCGGCGCCGGCCGGGCAGAGCGAGCACGACGAGGACGACGGCGAGGGCGCCCTGGGTCCACAGCCAGGCCGTGTGGCGGAACGGGTCCTCGAAGGTGACGTCCAGCTTGCCGCCGGAGGCGGGGAGCTGGAAGCCCTGGGCCCAGTCGTCGACGGTGGTGCGGGTGAGCGGCCTGCCGTCCAGGGTGGCCGTCCAGCCCGCGTCGGCGGAGTCGGCCAGACGCAGCACGCGGCCCTCGGCCCCGGACGGGATCGTGGTGTGGATCTCGACGGGTCCGGCGGCGACGGGCTGGGCGGTGCCGGAGCCCGCGGCGGGCACGATGGCGGCGCGCGAGACCTCCTGGTTCACCCGCCACAAGGCGCTGCCGTCCTGCTGGCTGAGCCGGGTCAGACCGGGCGTGGCGTCCAGGACGCGGCTGACGTCGCGGGGCGCGCCCTTGTGGACCAGGACGTAGCGGACGGCGAAACCGCCGAGCTGGCCGGCCTGGTCGGCGCCGGAGCCGGCGACCAGGTTGGCGACGACCTTGTCCAGCTGCTTGTTCCCGCCGTTCACCGCGGCGAGTTCGGCGTCGCCCATGCGGGCGCCGGAGCCGCGTACGAGCATGTAGCCGACGTGGGCGGGCGAGTCGCTGTCGAGGACCAGGGTGCGGGCCTGGTCGCGGGTGCCGCTCTCCTCGGCGACGAACGCGGGCACCTGCACGGGGTCGCCCCGCTCCACCGGGCCGTCGGCGCCGCGGATCATCCAGCCGGCGGCGACGAGCAGGGGTCCGGCGGCCGAGGCGAAGGCGATCAGCGCGGCGACCGGCTGGCGCCAGCCGAAGCTCTGCTCGGCCACGCGCGCGCGTGCCCCGTCGGCGCCGAGCACGGCGGCGGCGAGGAGGGCGAGGCCGTAGACGAGGGTGGCCGGGCCGGCCCAGGTGGAGCCGTTGGACAGCACGGCGAAGACGAGCGCCACCAGGGCGACCGCCCAGGCCGTCCAGATCGCGGACTGGCGCTCGGAGCGCAGCAGGGCGGCCAGCGCGGCCAGGACGATGCCGATGAGCATCAGCCCGTGCACCGTGCCGGGTCCGCCCGGGCCGGCGCCGAGCAGGTCGAGCGCGGAGGCGGCCGAGGAGCCGTACTCCAGGCCGGCCTCGTGGAAGAAGCCGAACGGCAGCAGCGACAGCGACCAGGGCGCGAGGACCAGCAGCGGGGTGCCCAACTGGGCCAGGAAGCGCAGTCCGTGGGCCACGATGTCGCCGCGGCGCACGACCAGCACGCCGAGGCCGAGCAGGAGCGCGATGGGCCACACGATCGGCGTGAACGCGGTCGCGACGGTCAGCAGCAGGGCGTACGCCCAGGTGGCGCGCCAACTGCCGCGGGTGCCGGGGGCCCTGGCCAGGCCGGCGGCCGCGACTCCCGCGCGAGCGATCAGCGGCAGCAGCACGGCCAGGACGGCGGTGCCGATGCGGCCGCCGGCCAGCGCGCCGGTGGTGGCGGGCAGGAAGGCGTAGGCGACGGCGGCCCAGGCGCGCAGCAGGCGGGAGGGGACCAGCGGGCGGGAGGCGAAGTACGCGGTGAATCCGGCCAGCGGTACCGAGCCGACCAGCAGGGCGGTGACCGCGAGCCCGGTCGAGCCGAGCAGCAGGGAGGCGAGCGTCGCGACCATCGCCAGGTACGGAGGCGCGGACGGGGTGCCGCCCGCGCCCACCGGGTGCCAGGAGTCGAGGTAGCGCGACCACAGTTCGGAGGAGTCGGCGGGCGCGGGCAGCAGGGCGCCGCCCGCGAGCGCGCCGCCGCCGAGCAGACCGCGGCAGGCGGCCAGGGAGACGAACAGCAGCACCAGGAAGAGCACCGGGCCGGGTTTGCGGGCGATGCGCTTGAGCCGGGCGAACTGCTCGATCTCCAGGAAGTCGGCGTCGTCGCCGCCGGGCCCGGACTCGATCGCGCCGCCGTGCCGGCCTGCCGAGGACGCCTCGGCGTCGGAGCCGCCCACGAGGTTGCCGGCGACCTGTTCCACGGTGGCGCGGATGGTGGCGCCCGGCGGCGGGAGCAGCGCCCGCAGCTCACCCTTGTCGATCTGCGGCTTGCCGCGCCTGCTGCGGCCCGCGATGATCCGCTCGGGCCGCAGCAGGACGCCCATCAGGCCTCGGATCTCGTCGACGGCCTGTCCCGGCACCTTGCCGACGAGGTAGGCGACGGTCCGCAGGAGGGTGCCCAGGACGAGGCGCAGCAGCACCCAGGGCAGCGCTGCCGTACGGGTGTTGACGAGCAGGGTGTAGACGGCGCCGGCCTTGTCGACCTTGTGCGGGGAGGCGGCGGTGCGGCCGACGCAGTCGACGGTGCGGCGCTCGCGGGAGGCCGCCTCGGCGTGCCGTACGACGGCTTCGGGGGCGACCAGGACACGGTGGCCGGCGGAGAGGGCACGCCAGCACAGGTCGACGTCGTCGCGCATCAGGGGGAGCCGGCGGTCGAACCCGCCCAGCTCCTCGAAGATGTCACGCCGGATCAGCATTCCGGCGGTGGACACCGACAGCACGGGCCGCACGTGGTCGTGCTGGCCCTGGTCCTGCTCGCGCCGGTCGAGGCCGGTCCAACGGCGTCCGGAGTTGGCGATGCTGACGCCCACTTCGAGGAGCTGCCTGCGGTCGTACCAGCCGCGCAGCTTGGGGCCGACCACCGCCACGTCGTCGCGGCCGAGTTCGTACTCGTTCTCCACGACGCGCAGCAGCTGGGCCAGGGCGTCGGGCTCGGGGGCGCAGTCGTCGTGCAGCAGCCACAGCCACTGCACCGGCTCCCCGTAGGGCAGTTCGGGCAGGTCGTAGGTGTCGTCGCGCCACGTGCGCGTGACGGGGTCCCAGCTGCTGGGGCGCTTGAGGTACGGCAGGTCGTCCGGGGCGAGGACCGGGGCGCTGTGGACGGCCTCCTCGACGGCCTGTCCGAAGCCGGTGCGCCGGGCGAGGTGCAGAACGCGGTCGGCGCCGAGGGCGTCGGTGACCACCTGGGCGGACTCGTCCGCACTGCCGGTGTCGGCGGCCACGGCGTACTGCACGGGCCGCTCCTGGCCGAGCAGGCCGGCGAGCGCGTCGGGCAGCCAGCGCGCGCCGTCATGGGAGACGAGCACGGCGGTGACGACGTGGCGCGGGTACTCCGGTGTGCCGGTCTGGTCGGACGCCGTCGCGCGCGCGGGGTCGGGCACTGGGGCAGCGCCGTCGTAGTGGGCTGCCGTATGGCTGTGCACGGACATCGATGTACGGGCCCCGGTTCGGTGGACTTCGGTGGACGCCTGTGCCCGGCGGGGGCAGGGGGGCGTGTTGGACGAGCGACCACACTATCGGCTGACCAACAGGGCGGCCCGCCGCCTGTGGATAACCCACCTGCGACGGGCCGTTCGTGACGTTTTCCGGGGGATGTGAGCGGAGCCTGCGGTGGTACGGCGGTCAGACGGCCGCCTTCTTCAACCGGCGGCGCTCCCGCTCGGACAGGCCGCCCCAGATGCCGAAGCGCTCGTCGTTGGCGAGGGCGTACTCGAGGCACTCGGAGCGGACCTCGCACGCGAGGCAGACCTTCTTGGCCTCGCGGGTGGAGCCGCCCTTCTCGGGGAAGAAGGACTCGGGGTCGGTCTGGGCGCACAGCGCGCGCTCCTGCCAGCCGAGTTCCTCGTCCGCGTCGTCGACCAGCAGTTGCTGCACCAGCTCGGTCATGTGCGCCCCTCGTCTGTCTTTCGCGTCCCCGTGATGCAGCCGTTATCTGTCCGGCTGAACGACACGAGTGAAATTACAAGTGTGCTGCTCCGGGCGAGTCAAGCCGAGATCTGCTATTGAGCCCCTTATTCACTCTGCGGAACCAAGGCCATGCGGAAAGTGTGCAAATCGGCATAAACCTTGACACACGGCCGAGGCTCCGACGACCTCGCGCCCCGTACGGAGCCCGCACAGGGAAGGACGCCTCGGACTTCGATCTCGTTCCGACGCGCACACCGAAGCGACCTGGATCACGGTCCGATCACGGGATCGCAACGGGGCTTGCGCGCCCGGCATGAGCGCCATGTGTCCCGGTAGCCCCGCGAGCAAACCTTTCATCTGGGAGATGAACCGGATGAGGTGAAACATGTCCCACATTCCGGTCGTCAAGTTGACAGTGGGGGTGTGAGCCGCTTGCCTAGAGGGCATGCTCGCGAACTCGGCACCCACCACGGCCCGCACCGCCGGGTCCCTCGGTGCTGCCCACGCTCGCTGTAGCTGTCGCTGTTGCGGCTGTTGAGCCCCCGCGCGTCACGCGTGCTCCAGCCGTCGTCCGGACCTTTTCGGCCGGGCCCCCGTTCCCTCTGACCTTCTTTCACGAGGAACCACCCCACCCTCATGAACAGCGACAGCGACCTCCAGATCGCCGGCGACATCCTCGAAGTCCCGCACCTGCTTCAGGCCCCCCGCGAACACCCCTCCACCGTGGCCGAGTTCGTCGGCCTGGCCCGCTCCCTCGCGGCCGACCGCGCCCAGTGGGCGCACCTCGTCCGCTACGACGCGACGACCCGCTGGTACCACCGGCTGCGCACCGGCCCGGGCTACGAGGTGTGGCTGCTGTCCTGGGTGCCCGGACAGGGCAGCGGACCGCACGACCACGGCCCCTCCTCCGGCGTGCTCACGGTCCTGGACGGCGAGCTGACCGAGCGCACCGCGCGGGGCACGCGCGCGCTGGGCGCGGGCGCGCAGCGCGTGTTCGCACCCGGGTACGCGCACGAGGTCGTCAACGACACGCTGGAGCCGGCGGTCAGCCTGCACGTGTACTTCCCCGGTCTGACCGAGATGCCCATGCACGCCCGGTCCACGAACGGGGCGGCCCGCACCGCCGCCCAGTGCGCGGGGATCCTCCCCGACCCGGCGGGCGCGGCCGGCGCCTGAGCCGCCGCTGGGCACGTGTCCCTTGTCCACAGGCCGCAACGAGTCGGCCCGGCGGCTGACACACTGCTTCCATGCGGATTGTGGTTCTGGCAGGCGGCATCGGTGGTGCCCGGTTTTTGCGCGGTCTCAAGCGGGCCGTGCCGGACGCGGACGTCACGGTCATCGGCAACACCGGCGACGACATCCACCTCTTCGGGCTGAAGATCTGCCCGGACCTGGACACGGTGATGTACACGCTCGGCGGCGGCATCGAGGAGGAGCAGGGCTGGGGCCGGGCCGACGAGACCTTCCATCTCAAGGAGGAACTCGCGGCGTACGGCGTGGGACCGGACTGGTTCGGCCTGGGCGACCGCGACTTCGCCACGCACATCGTGCGCACTCAGATGATCGGCGCCGGGTATCCGCTCAGCGCGGTGACCGAGGCGCTGTGCGACCGGTGGAAGCCGGGGGTGCGGCTGATCCCGATGACCGACGACCGGGTGGAGACGCATGTCGCGGTCACCCTGCCCGACAGCGGCGCCACCCCGGGCCCCGGTGAGCGCAAGGCCGTCCACTTCCAGGAGTACTGGGTGCGGCTGCGGGCCTCGGTACCGGCGGAAGCCGTGGTGCCGGTCGGCGCGGAGCAGGCCAAGCCGGCGCCGGGCGTGCTGGAGGCGATCGCCCAGGCCGACGTGATCCTCTTCCCGCCGTCCAACCCCGTCGTCTCCATCGGCACCATCCTCGCGGTGCCCGGCATCCGGGAGGCCATCGCCGACGCGGGAGTGCCGGTGATCGGCCTGTCCCCCATCGTCGGGGACGCGCCCGTGCGCGGCATGGCCGACAAGGTCCTCGCCGCGGTCGGCGTGGAGTCCACGGCCGCGGCGGTGGCCGAGCACTACGGCTCGGGGCTGCTGGACGGCTGGCTCGTCGACACGGTCGACGAGGCCTCGGTCGAGCGGGTCGAGACCGCGGGTATCCGGTGCAGGGCGGTGCCGCTGATGATGACCGACGTCGACGCCGCCGCCCGGATGGCCGGCGAGGCGCTCGCGCTGGCCGAGGAGGTGCGCGGGGCATGAGCGGCACGACGGAGGAGTCACCGGCCGCCGCCCCGGAGTTCCGGGTCTGGGCGGTGCCCGGGATCCCCGAGGTCGCGCAGGGGGACGATCTGGCCAAGCTGATCGCCGGCGCGGAGCCCGGACTGGCCGACGGGGACGTGCTGCTCGTCACCTCGAAGATCGTCTCCAAGGCCGAGGGGCGGCTGGTCCGGGCGGCCGACCGGGAGGCCGCGATCGACGCCGAGACCGTGCGGGTCGTGGCCCGGCGCGGCGCGCTGCGGATCGTGCAGAACCGGCAGGGGCACGTCATGGCAGCCGCCGGCGTCGACGCGTCCAACACCCCTGCCGGCACGGTGCTGTTGCTGCCGGAGGACCCGGACGCGTCCGCGCGCGCGATCCGGGACGGGCTGCGCGACGCCCTCGGCGTCACCGTCGGAGTGCTCGTCACCGACACCTTCGGGCGGCCCTGGCGCGCGGGGCTCACCGACGTCGCCATCGGCGCCGCGGGCGTACGCGTGCTGGACGATCTGCGCGGCGGCACGGACGCGCACGGCAACCCGCTGAGCGCCACCGTCGTCGCCACCGCCGACGAACTCGCCGCCGCGGGCGACCTGGTCAAGGGCAAGGCCGCCGGGCTGCCGGTCGCCGTGGTGCGCGGGCTGCGGCACGTGGTGGCCGAGGAGAACGGTGAGGACGGAGAGGACGCAGAGGACGGGGAAGGAGCGCGGGCCATGGTGCGTGACGCGCGCGACGACATGTTCCGGCTGGGGACCTCCGAGGCCGTGCGGGAGGCGGTGACCCAGCGGCGTACCGTGCGGTCCTTCACCGACGAGCCCGTCGACCCCGGCGCGGTGCGGCGGGCGGTGGCCGCGGCGGTGACCGCGCCCGCGCCGCACCACACCACGCCGTGGCGGTTCGTGCTCCTCGAGTCCGCGCAGTCGCGCACCCGGCTGCTCGACGCGATGCGGGAGGCCTGGATCGCGGACCTGCGGCGGGACGGAAAGAGCGAGGAGTCGATCGCCCGGCGGATCCGGCGCGGGGACGTGCTGCGCAACGCGCCGTACCTCGTGGTGCCGTGCCTCGTCATGGACGGCTCGCACGAGTACGGCGACGAGCGGCGGGACGGCGCCGAGCGGGAGATGTTCGTGGTCGCCGCCGGGGCCGGGGTGCAGAACTTCCTGGTCGCGCTGGCCGGGGAGCGGCTCGGCTCGGCGTGGGTGTCCTCGACGATGTTCTGCCGGGACGTGGTGCGCGAGGTGCTCGCGCTGCCCGCGGACTGGGATCCGATGGGGGCGGTCGCCGTCGGGCATCCGGCGGAGCTGCCGAAGCCGCGACCGGAGCGGGACGCGGGGGCGTTCGTCGTCTCCCTGTGACCGCATAGGCTCGTACGGCATCTCAAGGCAACCCTGGATCTCATTCGTGGCAGGACGTTTCGCTCCGCGGCCCCCGCGTCCGACCGTGCGCGGTGGGCAGGCCGGCGTGCCCGCGGCCGTGCCCCGGCAGGCCGCCGCGCCGGGGCGGGTCCGCACCTGGGCGCCGGACGGGCCGCTGGACCTGGGGCTCGTGCTCGGACCGCTGCGGCGGGGGCAGGGCGATCCCACGTTCCGGGCGACGCCCGACGGTTCGGTGTGGCGCACCGGCCGCACACCGCTCGGGCCCGGGACGCTGCGGGTGTCCGCTCATGGTGAGAAGGTGCGCGGCGAGGCGTGGGGGCCGGGCGCCGAATGGCTGCTGGAGCAGCTGCCCGAGCTGCTCGGGGCCGCCGACGACCCGTCCGCGTTCGTACCGCGGCACCGGCTGCTCGCGCTGACCCGGCACCGGCGGCCGGGGTTGCGGCTGACCCGGACCGGGCTGGTGCTGGAGTCGCTGATCCCGTCGGTCCTGGAACAGAAGGTGACGACGGTCGAGGCGTACGCGGCCTGGCGGATGCTGGTGCGCACGCATGGCGAGCCGGCGCCCGGACCCGCCCCCGGACGCATGTACGTCATGCCGGCGCCGCGGACGTGGGCGCTGATCCCGTCGTGGGAGTGGCACCGGGCCGGGGTCGACGACAAGCGGGCGTCGACCGTGCTGCGGGCGGTGCGGGTCGCCGCGCGGCTGGAGGAGGCGGCGCGGATGCCTCCGGAGCGGGCGCGGGAGCGGCTGGAGCTGGTGCCCGGCATCGGGCCGTGGACGTCGGCGGAGACCGTGCAGCGCAGTCATGGCGCGGCGGACGCCGTGACGGTCGGCGATCTGCATCTGCCGGGCATCGTGGGATGGGCGCTGGCCGGGGACCGGAACGCGGACGACGCGGAGATGCTGCGCCTGCTGGAGCCGTACGCCGGGCAGCGGCATCGGGCGGCCCGGTTGATCCTGCTGAGCGGGCGGGTGCCGCCCCGGCGGGCGCCGCGGATGCCGAAGGGCGACATCGGGCGCCTCTGAGCCGGGCCGGGTCACCCGCGTCGACAGGTTCCCGCGGTGCGCTCGACACGAGGCGGGCCGGCTCACCGCGCTCGCGGGTGCCGCCGCGGCCAGTCGTGCCGCCCATCCGGCCGGCTACTGGTCCGAGGAGAACCTCACGGACCCGGCCGGGATTCTCGCGTCGCACCACACTCTCGCGCCGTTTCTCAGCTCGTTGTCGGCGCCGACCACCGCGCCGTCGCCGATGACCGTGCCGTTGAGGACGGAGCGGGTGCCGACGCGGGCGCGGCTGCCGATGAGGGAGTCGGTGATGACGGCGCCGGGCTCGATGACGGCACCGGGCAGGATCGCGCTGCCGAACACCCGCGCGCCCTCGGCGACGAACGCGCCCTCGCCCACCACCGTGCCGCCGGTCAGCTTGGCGCCGGGGGCGACGACGGCCGTGGGCAGGATCAGGCGGTCGCCGCACCGACCGGGTACGGCCGGGGAGGGAGCGCGGCCGAGGACCAGGTCCGCGGAGCCGCGTACGAAGGCGGCCGGGGTACCCAGGTCCAGCCAGTAGGTGGAGTCGACCATGCCCTGCAAGTGGGCGCCCGCCGCGAGCAGTTCGGGGAACGTCTCCCGCTCCACCGAGACCGGGCGGCCCTGCGGGATCGCGTCGATGACCGAGCGCCTGAAGACGTAGGCCCCCGCGTTGATCTGGTCGGTGACGATCTCCTCGGGGGTCTGCGGCTTCTCCAGGAAGGCCAGGACACGGCCGGTCCCGTCGGTGGGGACCAGGCCGTAGGCGCGGGGGTCCGGCACCTTCGTCAGGTGCAGGGACACGTCCGCGCCCGTGGCCTCGTGGGTACGCACCAGCGCCCGGATGTCCAGCCCGGTCAGGATGTCGCCGTTGAAGACGAGGACCGGCTCGTCGGGGCCGGAGCGCAGGCGCGAGGCGACGTTGCGGATGGCGCCGCCCGTGCCCAGGGGCTCCTCCTCCGTCACGTACTCCAGGTGGAGCCCGAGCGAGGAGCCGTCGCCGAAGTACGGCTCGAAGACCTCGGCCAGATAGGAGGTGGCGAGCACGACGTGCTCGACGCCCGCCGCTCTCGCCCGCGCCAGCTGGTGGGTGAGGAACGGCACTCCCGCCGCCCGCACCATCGGCTTCGGCGTGTGCACCGTGAGGGGGCGCAGCCGGGTGCCCTTGCCGCCGACCAGGAGGATCGCTTCTGTCACCTGTCGTCTCCGCTTCCTGTTCGTTCTCGGTCCGTCCTCGTCCGTCCTCAGCGGCCCTGGTAGCGCGCCGCGGCCGAGCGGGCCGTGCCGAGCTTGCCGTAGAGCTGCTGTCCGGGGCAGTCGGTGGCGAAGCCGTCCCGGTGGCCGGAGATCACGTTCAGGCGTACGCTCTTTCCTTTTTGGTAGAGGTTGCCACCGCCGGAGGTCAGATATGTCTTTCCGCGCGGATTCATCCCGTAGAGCCCGAGCTTCCACGCGGTCAGCCGTGCGATGGCCGTCACCGCGGCCGAGGAGGGCTTGGACGTGTTGTAGGTGCCGATGACGGCGATCCCCGCGCTGTTGCTGTTGAACCCCATGGTGTGGGCGCCCAGCACGGGCTTCGCCACACCGCCGGCCCGGCCCTCGTAGATGGTCCCGCACTTGTCGATCAGGAAGTTGTAGCCGACGTCGCGCCAGCCCATGCTCTTGACGTGGTAGCGGTAGATGGCGCGGATCACCGCCGGAGCCTGCGCGCAGCTGTAGTTGTTGCCGGAGTCGGTGTGGTGCACGAACGCCACCTTGACCTTCTCTGTGTAGACGAAGCCCTGCTCGCGCAGGGACTCGTCCGCGCCCCAGCTGCGGCGCGTGACGATACCCGGGCGCGGTCCGACGTAGGACTGCGCGCGCCGCTGATCGGTCGGGTCCCCACCGGGCGCGGCCGGAGCCGCGTCGGCGGCGGACGCCTCCTCGTTCGGACCGCCTGCGCGTGCGGTGCCCCTCCCGGTGCCCCGCGCCGGGAGCTGCGTGCCGGGGTCGACGAGTTCCAGGCGCAGGCCCGAGGGCAGCGGGACCGGCCGGGCGGCCGGGTCGCGGCTCCCGGCGTCGGCGCGGACGCGCACCTCGACACCGTCGCAGTCGCCCACCCACAGCGGCGCGGTGGCGCCGCGCACGTGTCCCGAGGTGCGCTCGGCCGTGCCGGGGTCGGCGCCGTGGTCGGCGCTGTGGGTATTGATGTCCTGCCAGCCGGACCAGACGCCGGTGACGGCGGAGCGGGTGCGGATCCGGACGCTGCCGTGCAACTCGACGTCCGGGTCGTCCCAGACGACGCCGACCAGGGAGAAGTGGCGGACGTCCGCGCGGCGCAGGCCCTGTTCGATGACGGACCCGCGGCCGGGGCCGGGGTCGCGGGTGAGCGGGACGAGGGGCAGGGACCGGGTGCTGCCGGGCACGGCCGCCGCCCCGGTCGCCGATGCCGACGCCGGCACCGCGCCCGCCTGACCGCCCGTCATGCCGGGGGTGAGGACGAGGGCGGCCGCGCAGGTGGCACCGATCGAGCACGCAAGGAATCCGTATCGACGCATGCCCCTGATCTTGGACATAGTCAGGCAAACCTGTCCATCGGGGACTTGACGGGCCGTCGGCTGCCGTTGCGCCGAACCGGTGGCCCGCGGCTCACCCGCACGTGGCCGACCACGCGGTGGACGGGGCCGTCGCCGCGTACGCTTGCGCGGGTGAACGCCACCGAACGCACCCTTGCCGACCTGCTGCGTTCCGCGCTCGCCGCGGATCCCGGACGCCCACTGGTGACCTTCTACGACGACGCCACCGGCGAACGCGTCGAATTGTCCGTGGCCACCTTCTCCAATTGGGTGGCCAAGACCGCGAACCTCCTCCAGGGGGACCTCGGCGCCGGGCCCGGCGACCGGGTCGCGCTCATGCTGCCGGCGCACTGGCAGACGGCCGTGTGGCTGCTGGCGTGCGCGTCGGTGGGCGTAGTGGCGGACGTCGACGGCAACGCGGGCGTCGCCGATGTCGTGGTCAGCGGACCGGACACACTGGACGCGGCACGCGCGTGCTCCGGGGAACGGGTGGCGCTGGCGCTGCGGCCGCTGGGCGGGCGGTTCCCGCAACCGCCGGAGGGCTTCCTGGACTACGCCGTCGAGGTGCCGGGGCAGGGCGACGTGTTCGCGCCCTTCGCGCCGGTGGACCCGGAGGAGCCGGCGCTGATCGTGGCCGGGGCCGAGTACACGGCGGCGGAGGTCGTGGAGCGGGCCCGCGGCGACGCCCCGGAGCTGAACCTGACCGGGCCGGCCTCCCGCCTTCTGTCGGCGCTGCCGTACGACACCTGGGAGGGCCTCAGCGCGGGCCTGTACGCACCACTCACCGCCGGCGCCTCGGTCGTCCTGTGCCGCAACCTCGACCGCCTGCCCGAGGACGCCCTGGCCAAGCGCATCGAGTCCGAGCGGGTCACGGCCACGGCCAGATGACGCGCCCGGGCTCCGGGCCCGGATCTCCGCGCAACACGCCCGCCCCCAATCCCGTGGAATGCGGGATTCGGGGCGAACGGCGCGAATTCGGCCGCCGCGGATTCGGATTCCGGGCCGGAAAGGGATTCGCCTGCGCAGTCGCACGACTACGGTGGGTATTTCCCGGGGGGTGCACGACGCGGGCCGAGCACCCTGGCGATCCACGGCTCGCACTCTGGCCCGCGACGCCGTTCCGCGACGACACGGCCAACTTGGGCGCCTGTGCGGGTAAAGCCACGGCCAAAGGCGAACTTTTGTCCAAGGAAATGGGCGGATTGCCCCCTTGTAGGGAAGTGGAATTTGTCACCAGCGTCGCTCGGTGTTGAATCTGCCGGATAGTGTGAGCGATCCGGTGCGACTGGCCGCGAGGTCTTCCTGGGGTCGCGCACTATGCGAAGCAGACCTGGCGCCAAGAGGGGCAAGGCGCCGCGTGGCCCCAACGGAGGATTCGGACAACCGTGGACGCGCAAGGCCGTGGGCGGGCGGACAATGTCGACCCCGCAGACCAGTGGGTGCTCAATCCGGACACCGGCGAATACGAACTGCAACTGACCCCTTCCGCTCCGCAGTCGGCGGTACCGGGTCCCCGTCGGGCCTCCTCCCGCAGAGCCGGAGGCACGGCGTCCAGGCAGCGCCCGGCGGCGCCCGGACGGCAGCAGACCCGCGAGGCCGCCCCCTCCGAAACCGTGCCCGTCCCGCGCCGCCGCCGGGCGGCGCCGCCGGAGGAGCCGCCCGGACGGCGGGGACGCCGGCCGGAGAAGAAGTCGAAGACCAAGAAGGTCCTGATGTGGACCGGCGGCACCATGGCGCTCGTCCTGGTCGGCGTCGGCACGGCCGGCTACCTGGTCCTCAAGCAGCTCGAGGGAAACGTCACCACCACCGACGTGGGCGGCGCTGCCAAGAACGGCTTCAGCAAGGACGAAGCCTTCAACATACTGATCATCGGCACGGACAAACGCACCGGCAAAGGCAACGAGGGCTACGGCGACAAGGGCAGCGTGGGCCACGCCGACACCAACGTCCTGCTGCACGTCTCCAAGGACCGTACGAACGCGACCGCGCTGAGCATCCCACGCGACCTGATCGTGAACATCCCGGACTGCCCGACCAAGCAGCCCGACGACAGCACGAAGGTCGTCCCGGGGACGGCCGGCGTCCGCTTCAACACGAGCCTCGGCCAGGACGGCCGCGACGCGGGCTGCACCATGCGCACGGTCAAAGAGATCACCGGTGTTCAACCCGACCACTTCATGATGGCCGACTTCAACGCGGTCAAGACGCTGACGACGGCGGTCGGCGGAGTCGACGTGTGCCTCAAGCACGCGGTGAAGGACAAGGACTCGCACCTGGACCTGCCCGCCGGCGAGTCCACTGTCGAGGGTGAGCGGGCCCTGGCCTTCGTGCGCACCCGGCACGCCTGGGGCAACGCGGGCGACCTGGACCGCATCAAGGTGCAGCAGCAGTTCCTCAGCTCGCTGATGCGCAAGATGGCCTCCGGTGACACGCTCACCGACCCGACCAAGCTGTACAAGCTGGCGAACGCGGCCACCAGGGCCCTGACCGTCGACAAGGGCATCGGCAAGGGCACCACCCTCATGGAGGTGGCGCAGGAGTTGCAGAAGGTGCCACCGAAGAACATCACCTTCCTGACGGTGCCGGTGCGCGACAATCCGGCGGACGGGGTGGTGCACAAGACCGTCATCGTCGACCCGGTCACAGCCCCCCCGGTCTTCGACGCCATCGCCAACGACGTCTCCTTCACCGCCGTGAAGAAAAAGAAGAAGGCCGAGAAGAGCGCTGAGGCCGCCCGTCTCAAGGGCACCCAGTCCGAGGCCTCCGAGGTGCGGGTCCGGGTCTTCAACGGTGGGGCCGCCGGCGGTGCCGCCCAGGAGACCGTCAGCTGGCTGCAGACCTCCGTGGGCGTGCTCAAGTCGGAGAACGCGGCCAACGCACCTGAGAGCATCGCCAAGACCACGCTCGAGTACGCGCCCGACCAGGCTCCGCAGGCCCGTAAGCTCGCCGCGCTCATGGGACTGTCCGGGGCCGCGCTGAAACCGGGCGAGAGCTTCACCAACTCCCAGGGGATGCCCACGATGACGCTGACCCTGGGCAAGGACTTCAAGGGTGCCGGTGTGCCGCTCACGCCGCCGACGAAGGCCCCGGAGGTCGACGGGAAGTCCACGGCGGACAAGGTCGAGTGCGCAAGTTGAGCGCACAGCACCACCTTATGGGCCTGTCATGCGTCTAACCCGGCGCACGGCAGGCCTGTTTCATGGCATGGCACCAGGGTGGGAGGACGGGGAGTGACGCAGAGCAGTCTGCGCGGGGAGGGGTCGGCGGTCGAGGAAGCGATACCTCCCGCGCCGCGCAAGGGCAGCACTTCGGACGGCCGCGGCCGGCACGGCGGAGGAGGACGCGGCGGGAAGAAGCACGATGCCGCGGGCAGAGGCCCCGCGCGGCGCGTACTGCGCTGGTCGGCCATGGTGCTCGCGCTGGTCGTACTCGGCACGGCCGGCGCCGGATACCTCTACTACCAGCACCTGAACGGCAATATCCGCAAGGGCCAGCGCAGCAGCGGTGACTCCAAGGCGCAGAGGTCGAGGCCCAACTCGGCCGGACAGACGCCCGTGAACATCCTGCTGATCGGCTCCGACAGCCGTAACTCCGACGCCAACGTCGCGCTGGGCGGCAGCCGGGACAACCGCGGCACCCCGCCGCGGGGCGACGTGCAGATGCTCATCCACCTGGCCGCGGACCGCAAGAGCGCCGCCGTGGTGAGCATCCCGCGGGACACCCGGGTCGACATCCCCAAGTGCACCGACCCCGATACCGGCAAGGTCTATCCGCCCGTCAACGAGATCATCAACGAGTCGCTGGTCCGTGGCGGCGCCGGCTGCACGCTCGCGACCTGGGAGAGCCTCACCGGTGTGTACATCGACCACTGGATGACGATCGACTTCGCGGGCGTGGTGAAGATGGCGGACGCCATCGGCGGCGTCGAGGTCTGTGTGAAGCAGAACGTGTGGGACCGCCCCACGCCCCTGGCGCCCGGGGGTTCCGGCCTGAAGCTGACGGCGGGCAAGCACAAGGTCAAGGGCAAAGAGGCCCTCCAGTGGCTGCGCACCCGGCACGCCTTCTACAGCGATCTGGGCCGGGCCAAGGCCCAGCACATGTACATGAACTCGATGATCCGCACCCTGCGCAGCCAGAACGCCTTCACCGACTCCGGCCGGCTGATGGGCCTGGCGGAGGCGGCCACGAAGTCGCTCCAGGTCTCCGAGGAGATCGGCACCGTCGAGAAGCTGTACCACCTGGCCATGCAGCTCAAGACGGTTCCCACCGACCGCATCACCATGACGACGATGCCCAATGTCCCCGACCCGCAGAACGCCAACCACATCGTCCCGGACGGCGCCGACGCCACGAAGGTGTGGAAGATGCTCCGCGACGACGTGCCCTTCGACGACAACGGCCCGGCGCCGGACGCGGAGAAGCGGACCGGCAGGGGCGCGGCGGTCAGGACCCCCTCGGTCCCGGCCGACCGGCTGGGCGTCCTGGTGCAGAACGGCACCCGCACCGCCACCCAGGCCCCGGTCGGCGGCCGGGCGCGGGAGATCGGCCAGGAACTGGCGGGCAAGGGCTTCACCCGGGCCACCGCGGACACCTCGGCGGCGCTGGCGGAGGAGGAGACGCTCGTGCGCTACCCGAGCGCGGATCTGGAGGGCGACGCGCAGAGCGTCGCCAAGGCCCTCGGGATTCCGCTGAGTTCGGTGCGGAAGTCGACGGACGTCTCCGGTGTCACCGTCGTCGTCGGCGCCGACTGGCGCACGGGCACGGCGTTCCCGAAGCAGTCGACTCCGAAGGCGGGGGACGTCCCGAAGAACGCCGACGCCCTCAACGGCGCGGACGCCAGCCAGTGCATGGACGTGTACAAGCCCTACCAGTGGTAGCAACCGGCCGACGCGTCACCTCTCTCCATCGGTTGATGTCAGGAACCAGCCATTCCGGAGTCAGAAGAAGTCATGTACACCACAAGCAAGTGACTCGCACGCACGTTCGGTGATCAGATGCCTCTTGATCAACTTCGCTCTGTCAGGAGGCACCGTGCGCAAGAAGCTCGCCGCCGTCGCTCTGTCGGCATTCGCCCTCGTTCTCGCCCCACTGGCGACGACCGCCAGCGCGTCGTCCACGAGCGACGTCGTCAGCCTGGCGAAATCCGCTTGCGGCTCCGGCTACACGGTGACCGTGCACACGTTCAAAATGGGCGTTCTGAAGCAGTATTACTGGGATGTCCTGCTCTACAACTCGTCCAATGGCTACAACTGCGCGATGACGGTGAAGGACAGCGGCAACACCGACTACGGCACGTCCAGCTACATCGGCATGGGCATCAGGGTGGCCGGTGGTAGCTGGCACGAGGACAAGGGCAACTACACCAAGTACGCCGGGCCGGTGTACGTCCACGCCCCCAACACCTGCGTCTACCTTCGCCTCACCTCGCCGGAGCTGGTGTGGAACAGCAATGCCCTGGGTTGTAACTGACAAGCGGCCGGGGAAAGGGAGAGTCAGATGAAGAGGTGGACCACTCTGGTCACCGCGGCTTCCGCAGCGCTGACCTCGGTGCTGGTGTTCTCGGGCAGCGCGTCGGCCGCCGGCCCGAACGTTTCGTACAACGGGGCTTGCGGGTCCGGCTACTCCGTCGTCAACTGGGCCGACATGCAGTACGGACTGGGGACCGTCTACCTGACGTACAGCAGCTCGACAGGGAAGAACTGCGTCGTCACGATTCAGACGGAGCAGAAGTACGCGAGCGCGATGACCGCGAAGGTCAGGCGCTCGGGCTCGTCCACCTGGATCACGGACGCGGGCGAGTACCGGTACTACGCCGGACCGGTCTATGTGTCGGCCGCGGGCTCCTGCGTCGACTGGTACGGCAGCTACCTGGGTGGATACGTCTTGAAGACCGCTACGAATTGCGGCTGACCGAGCGACGTCCAGGGCTTCTTGCTCCCCAGGATGCCCTGGGAATGACCCCGCCCGATTCCACAGCACACACCTAACGGGAGTCCAGCTATGCGCATGGCAAGAGGAATTGTGTCCGCAGCTGCCGTCCTCGGCCTCACCACCGCCGGGCTGGTCGCCACCGCCGGCACTGCCTCGGCCGCCGCCTCCTACAACGGCGGCTGCGGGACCGGTTACGGCGTGATCGGCTCCAAGCGCGTCGGCGACGGCACCACCTTCATCACGTACAACGGCTCCACCGGCTACAACTGCGTCGTCACTGTCAGCGACACTCCGGGCAAGGCGATGTACATGGATGCCCGCCTGCGGGTCCACAGGACCGACACCGTGTGGAAGTCCAACGAGATGGACGCGGGCACCTTCAGTTACTACGCGGGCCCGGTCTATGTGTACGCCAAGGGATCCTGCGTCGACTACGGCGGTACCGCGAACAACTGGAGCTACATCCAGGTCGATTACGGCGTCCACTGCGGCTGACGAGCACCACGGTCCGCCTCGCTCGGGGAACACAACCGGTGGGACGGCACATGACGGCAGGGTTTTCTGAGCAGCTCGCCGGGGGATGCGGAGCACCCCGAGCGCCCAGGAGGCCCTGCCGTTCAGGTTTCACTGACGGCCGCCGGCCGCCGGCCGCCGCGATGCGATCACCTTCCGCGCCAGGGACTTGGGGCTGGTCAGGAAACCCCAGCCCCAGGACATGTGCATGGTGGCCAGGGCGACCGGGATGCGCAGCCGTGCCGCCAGGGGGAGGCCCTTGCCGGCGGGGACCGATCCGGCGGCGATCGCCGCCAGGTAGCCGCCGGGGACCACCAGAGCCCACGGGGTCAGGGCCGCGCCCACCACGATCCCGGCCGCGATGGCGCACACCGCGGCCGGCGGGGCGAGATAGCGCAGGTTGATGGATCCCTGGTGGTAGCGGGCGACGACGCGCCGCCAGCGGCCGTAGTCCTTGTACTGCCTGGCGAGGGCCTTGACGTTCGGGCGGGGCCGGTAGGACACCCGCAGCTCGGGCGAGAACCAGACCAGGCCGCCCGCCTCGCGGATGCGGAAGTTGAGCTCCCAGTCCTGGGCACGGATGAACTCCTCGTTGTAGCCGCCCTGTTGCTCCAGGGCCGCGCGGCGGAAGACGCCCAGGTACACCGTTTCGGCCGGGCCGGCCTGGCCGCCGGTGTGGAAGGCGGCGTTGCCCACCCCGACCTTCGAGGTCATCGCGGCGGCGACGGCGTGCTCCCAGGCGTTCTCGCCCTCGGCGTGCATGATGCCGCCGACGTTCTGCGCGCCGGTCTCCTCCAGGAGCCGTACCGCGGTGGCTATGTAGTCCGGCGAGAGCATCCCGTGGCCGTCGACACGGACCACGATCGGATGGCGGGAGGCCTTGATCGCGGCGTTGAGCGCGGCGGGGGTGCGGCCGGTGGGGTTCGGGACCGTGTGCACGCGCGGGTCCTCGGCCACGAGTTCGGCGGCAATGTCGTCCGTGCGGTCCGCGGACGGACCCAGGGCGATCACGACCTCCATCTCGCCGCCGTACTCCTGCGCGAGGATCGCTTCGACGGCCCCGCGCAGGTGCCGTTCCTCGTTGAGGACGGGCATGATCACAGAAACGGCGGGGAGTCGCACGTCGGGCTTGGCGTTCATCGGTGCTCACGTTACCGCGAACGGGGGACACCGGTGCGCGCCGTGGGGGTCACTGCGCCGGTCAGCAGATCGTATGGCCCTACGGTGCTCACGGTGCCCACCCACGCCTATGCGGAGGTGTCCCCATGCCCCCCACGCCGTCCCGGCCCCGCCCGCGGCCTCCGCGCGCCCCGCAGCGCCGCGCCGCACCGCCGCGGCCGGCCCGGGCACCATACGCGTCCGCACCGCGCCGGAGACCGCGCTGGGCCATGCGGGCGGCGACCACACTGTCGGTGGTGGTGCTCGCCTCCGCCGGGATCGGGCACGCAGTGGTCTCCGGCCTGGACGCGGACATCGCCCGGGTCGACCCCTTCAAGGACATGAAGAACCGCCCGCGGGCGGGCCACGGCATGAACGTCCTGCTGGTCGGCACCGACGGCCGGGACCGTATCAGCGCGCAGGAGCGGCGCCAGTACCGGCTGGGCGGGCAGGCCTGCCACTGCACCGACACGATGATGATCGTGCATGTGTCGCAGGACCGGCAGCGGGCCAGCGTGGTGAGCCTGCCCCGGGACTCCTACGCCGAGCTGCCCGGTCACGTCGACCAGAACACGGGCCGACGGCACGGGCCGCACCCCGTCAAGCTCAACGCGGCGTACGCGGAGGGCGGCCCGCCTCTGACCGTGCGCATGGTCGAGGACCTGACCCGGCTGAAGATCGACCACTACCTGGAGGTGGACTTCACCACTTTCATGCGGACCGTTGACGTCCTCGGCGGGGTGCAGATCTGCACCGCCGAACCGATGAAGGACAGCTACTCCGGCCTGGACCTGGCGGCCGGCACGCACACGCTCTCCGGCGGCCAGGCCCTCCAGTACGTCCGCTCCCGGCACGTCGACGCGGCGAGCGACCTCGGCCGGATGAAGCGCCAGCAGCGGTTCCTGGCCGCCCTGATCGAGCGGGCGACCTCCTCCCAGGTGCTGCTGAATCCCATGAAGTTCCGGAACGTGGCGTTGACCGTGCTGAGCTCGGTGCGGGCGGACCAGGGTTTCCACACCGACGAGCTGCTCGACCTCGGGCGGGCGATGCGCAACTTCTCCCCATCCTCCTCGGAGTTCACCACCGTCCCGATCGCGCAGCCGTCCTACCCCGTCAACGGCGTCGGCTCGACGGTGAAGTGGGACCGGGCCAAGGCCGACCGGCTCTTCGAGTCGCTGCGGGAGGACCGGCCGCTGACCGTGCGGCGGCCGCGGCAGGCGAACCCCGCGGTGACCGTGCGGGTCGCCCCGCAGCAGATCCGCGTCCAGGTGCAGAACGGCACCGGCGCGGCCGGGCTCGGCAAACGGGTGGACCAGGCGCTGGCGGCGGCCGGGTTCCGTACGACGGGGGCGCCCGCGGACACCAAGGAGCCCACCGTGCGGCGGACCGTCGTGCTCTACGACCCCCGGTGGGACCGGTCGGCGAAGTCGCTCGCCGCGGCGCTGCCGGGCAGTGAGCTGCGGGCCGCGCCGGGGCAGGGCGCCACGCTCAAGGTGATCGCGGGAAGCGACTACCGCCAGGTGCGCCAGGTGCGGGTGGAGGACCAGGTGCAGGGTGCCGCCGTGACGGGCGACGAGGTGCTGTGCGGCTGACGGAGTGACGACCTGGCGGCGTCAGTCCTCGTAGCCCTCGGCCGCGCGCTTCTCGCGCAGTTCCATGATGGCGCGGCGGCGGGCCAGGCGGTGCGTGCGGCGGATCTGGGCCTCCTGGTAGCGCCGCCGGTCCCGGTCGGTCTCGGGCAGGACGGGCGGCAGGGGGCGCGGCTTGCCGTCGGCGTCCACGGCGGTGAAGACCAGGTACGCCGAGCCGACCTGGGTGGTCGGGGTGGACTCGTTCCAGCGTTCGGCGAGGACCCGCACGCCGACCTCCATGGAGGTCCGGCCGGTCCAGTTGACCTGGGCCTTCACATGGACGAGATCACCGACCCTGACCGGTTCGAGGAACGCCATCTCGTCCATGGACGCCGTGACGGCGGGCCCGCCGCTGTGCCGGCCGGCCACCGCGCCCGCCGCGTCGTCGACCAGCTTCATGATCACACCGCCGTGCACCGTCCCCAGCAGGTTGGTGTCGTTGTGGGTCATGATGTGGCTCAGGGTGGTCCGGGACGCCGAAGTCGGCTTGCCGGGGATGTCCGGAATCTCAGATTCCGCGGTGGAGGCCTGCTCTGTCATGACCCCTACCTTATGCCGAGGCGGCATCCGGGGAATTTGTGTCAGCTTCGCAACAGCGGTGCCCTTATTTCCTGACGCCCCTTGTAAGGGACACAGCGGTGCCCTGCACACTGGGGCGCATGAATGATTGGCCCGAGGGGTGGTCCGGCGGCAACCGCGGACCCGGATACGGACGCGGCAGCGCCGGCGCGACGCCGGAAGGGGCGCGAGCGATGCGCCAGGTACGGCGCGGCGGCCCGGGGGCACCCGGCGGGCAGGGCGGATACCCGCCGCCCGGCGGCCCGGGCCCCTCGGCGCCGCCGTACGGCATTCCGCAGCAACCGTCGTACGTCGACGGCCGCGGATACGACGACCCCGGCGACTACGACGGGTACGACAGCGGCTACAACGGCGGCCACGTCTACGGCGGACCGGGCGGGGACGACCCGCGCGGCTACCGTCGCGCGCCGAACTGGGGGCGCCGCTTCAAGTGGTCCGTGATCACCCTGGTCACGCTGCTCGTGGTGACCTCGGTCGCGACCTACTTCTGGGCCGACTCCAAGCTCCGCCGCGAGGTCGACCTGTCCAAGGTCATCGACCGGCCGGAGACCGGCAAGGGCACGAACTACCTGATCGTCGGCTCCGACAGCCGTGAGGGCATGTCCTCGGAGCAGAAGAAGCAGCTGCACACCGGGTCCGCCGAGGGCAAGCGCACGGACTCGATGATGATCCTGCACGTCGGCGACAACGGCGACACGCTGATATCCCTGCCGCGCGACTCCAACGTCACGATCCCGCAGTTCCGCGGCTCGGAGTCCGGCAAGATCAAGGGCCCCCTCGGACCGAACAAGCTGAACGCGGCCTACGCCTTCGACGGTCCGGAGCTGCTGGTCCGCACCATCGAGTACAACACCGGCCTGCACATCGACCACTACGTGGAGATCGGCTTCGCCGGCTTCGCGAACATCGTGGACGCGGTCGGCGGCGTGGAACTCGACATCGACAAGGGCTTCAAGGACAAGTACTCGGGCGCCGACTTCCAGGCGGGCAAGCAGAAGCTGGACGGCCAGCAGGCCCTGGCCTTCGTGCGCACCCGGCACGCGTTCGCCACCTCCGACCTGCAGCGCACGAAGAACCAGCAGAAGTTCCTCGCCGCGCTGTCCCACCAGGTGGCGTCCCCCTCGACGGTCCTGAACCCGTTCAAGCTCTACCCGACGATGGGCGCGGGCCTGGACTCCCTGATCGTCGACAAGGACATGAGCCTGTGGAACCTGGCCTCCATGTTCTGGGCGATGAAGAACGTCAACGGCGGCGACGGCATCTCCATGAACATGCCGATATCCGGCTCGACCGGCGGCAACCTCGTCTGGGACATGCCGAAGGTCAAGACGCTGGTCAATGAGCTGAAGAACGACGAGAAGGTCACGGTCACGGGCAACTGACCCGGACCCCTGCCAGGAGAGCCCCGCGGTGCCGGCCGGCACCGCGGGGCTCTCGCCGTCCGGTCGGGCTCAGGTCACATCCTGACGCTCGCCATCGCACGGCACATCTCGGCGCAGCGGCGACACGCCTCAGCGCAGCGCTTCATCATCTTGTCGTCGGGCATCGACATACACGCCTCGGCGCACATGTCGCAGGCCTTGGCGCATATCGCGCACATCTCGGCCGCCATGGGCGAGCGGCGCATCATCATGTCCGCGCACATGCGGGTCATCTCGGAGCAGTCCATGAGCGCGCGCATGATCTGCATCTGCGCCTGGCCGCCCATCTGCATGCAGGAGCTCATGGCCTCCTCGCAGACGGTGTGGCACGACATGCAGGCCTGGACGCAGTCCTGCATCTCCTTGCTCATGGGGGTCATGGTTCCGGGCTGGGTCATGGCTCCTCCTGGGGGGCGAAGGGCACCGGGGGCGGGCCCTGTACCCCTCCGTCGTACGCCCGCCCGGGTCCCCGCGCCATCCGGCGCGGACAGCGGACCGGGTACCGCCGTTCGGCTTACGGCCCGCGTCCGGCGGCCCTCCCCCGGCGCATCGCGAACGGCCCCCGGCTCAATGCCGGAGGCCGTCGGACGCGTGCAAAGAGACGGCTAGGGAAGGTTCCTGGCCATGACGATCCGCTGGACCTGGTTCGTGCCCTCGTAGATCTGCGTGATCTTGGCGTCGCGCATCATGCGCTCGACCGGGTAGTCGCGGGTGTAGCCGTAGCCGCCGAGGAGCTGGACGGCGTCCGTGGTGACCTCCATGGCGACGTCCGAGGCGAAGCACTTGGCGGCGGCGCCCTGGAAGGTGAGGTCCTTTTCTCCGCCTCCGGCGGCGACGCGCTCGGACTTGGCGGCGGCCGCGTAGGTGAGGTTGCGGGCGGCCTCGATCTTCATGGCCATGTCGGCGAGCATGAACTGGATGCCCTGGAAGTCGGCGATCGGCTTGCCGAACTGCTTGCGCTCCTTGACGTAGCCCTTGGCGTAGTCGAGGGCGCCCTGGGCGATGCCGAGGGCCTGGGCCGCGATGGTGACGCGGGTGTGGTCCAGGGTCTTCATCGCCGTGGCGAAGCCGGTGCCCTCGGCGCCGATCATGCGGTCGGCGGGGATCCGGACGTTGTCCAGGTAGACCTCCCGGGTCGGGGAGCCCTTGATGCCGAGCTTCTTCTCCGGGGCGCCGAAGGAGACCCCGGGGTCCGACTTCTCGACGACGAACGCCGAGATGCCCTTGCTGCGCTTGTCCGGGTCGGTGACGGCCATCACCGTGTAGAAGTCGGACACGCCCGCGTTGGTGATCCAGCGCTTGACGCCGTTGAGGACGTACGTGTCGCCCTCGCGGACCGCCTTGGTCTTCATGCCGGCCGCGTCGGAGCCCGCGTCCGGCTCGGACAGGCAGTACGAGAACATCGCGTTGCCCTTGGCGAGCGGGGCCAGGTACCTCTTCTTCAGCTCCTCGGAGCCGGAGAGCATCACCGGCAGCGAGCCCAGCTTGTTCACGGCCGGGATGAGGGAGGAGGACGCGCAGACGCGGGCCACCTCCTCGATCACGACGACCGTCGCGAGGGCGTCCGCGCCCGCGCCGCCGTACTCCTCGGGCACGTGCACGGCGTGCAGGTCGTTGGCGACCAGCGCCTCCAGCGCCTCCTGCGGGAAGCGGGCCTCCTCGTCCACCGCGGCGGCGTACGGCGCGATCTTCGCCTCGGCCAGCGAGCGGACGGCGTCACGGAGCATGTCGTGCTCCTCGGACGGGCGGTACAGGTCGAAGTCAGCCGATCCGGCCAAGGTCTCTCACGCTCCAACGCTAATTACCGTTAAGTAACCCAAATTTTAGGCGCCCGCCCACGCCAGTGATACGTGAGCTTGGCGACAGCGGGGACATTGCCCGGCGTAGGCCCCGCTCATGCCCCCGATATGCTCGGGCACCGCATCACCATCGTCTCCCCTGGAGGACCCATGAGCCTCAAGATCACCGTGATCGGCACCGGCTATCTCGGCGCGACACACGCCGCGGCCATGGCCGACCTCGGGTTCGAGGTGCTGGGTCTGGACGTCGTCCCCGAGAAGATCGAGATGCTCCGGCGGGGCGAGGTCCCGATGTACGAGCCCGGCCTGGAGGAGCTGCTGCGCCGGCACGTGGCCGGGATCGACGGCTCGACCGGGCGGCTGCGCTTCACGACGGACTACGCGGAGGCGGCCGCGTTCGGCGACATCCACTTCGTCTGCGTGAACACCCCGCAGAAGCACGGCGAGTACGCCTGCGACATGAGTTACGTCGACTCCGCCGTCACCTCGCTCGCCGCGCACCTGAACGGTCCCGCGCTCGTCGTCGGCAAGTCGACCGTCCCCGTGGGGTCCGCCGACCGTCTGGCCCGCATGATCACCGAGCTGGCGCCCGCGGGGGCGGACGTGGAGCTGGCCTGGAACCCGGAGTTCCTGCGCGAGGGCTTCGCCGTGCAGGACACCCTGCACCCGGACCGGATCGTGGTCGGCGTGCGCAGCGAGCGGGCGGAGAAGCTGCTGCGCGAGGTGTACGCCACACCGATCGGCGAGGGCTCCCCGTTCGTGGTCACCGACTTCCCGACCGCGGAACTGGTGAAGACCTCCGCGAACTCCTTCCTGGCCACGAAGATCTCCTTCATCAACGCGATGGCCGAGGTCTGCGAGGCCGCCGGCGGCGATGTGGCCAAGCTGGCCGAGGCCATCGGGCACGACGACCGGATCGGCAGGAAGTTCCTGCGGGCCGGGATCGGCTTCGGCGGCGGCTGCCTGCCCAAGGACATCCGGGCCTTCATGGCACGCGCCGGTGAGCTGGGCGCGGACCAGGCCCTGACCTTCCTGCGCGAGATCGACTCGATCAACATGCGCCAGCGCGGGCAGATGGTGGAGATGGCCCGGCAGGCGCTGGGCGGCGGGCCGTTCCTCGGCAAGCGGGTCGCGGTGCTCGGCGCCACCTTCAAGCCGGACTCGGACGACGTACGGGACTCCCCCGCGCTCAACGTCGCCGGTCAGATACACCTCCAGGGCGGCCAGGTGACGGTCTACGACCCCAAGGGCATGGACAACGCCCGGCGGGTGTTCCCCACGCTCGGGTACGCCGGTTCCGCACTGGAGGCCGTGCGCGGCGCGGACGTCGTCCTGCACCTGACCGAATGGCGGGAGTTCCGCGAGCTGGACCCGGCCGGGCTGGGCGAGGTCGTGGCCGCCCGGGTGATCCTCGACGGGCGCAACGCGCTGGACCCGGAGCTGTGGCGGCAGGCCGGGTGGACGTACCGGGCGATGGGACGCCCGACCGCATAGCCCCGCACCGGCGAACATCCCCAGACATACATAGACGTACGCCGACATGTGACGCCGGTTCGGCCGAGGCTCAGTCGGCCGAACCGGCGTCTGCACGCATTGTGCACCACCGGAGCGCGGCGTGAGCAGTGAACTCCCCGTGGATCACGTCTGCTTCGCCCGATAGCGGCGCATCTTCGCGCGCGCCCCGCACACCTGCATCGAGCACCAGCGGCCGCGGCCGGCCGGGCTGCGGTCGTAGTACGCCCAGTGGCACGTGACCGCCTCGCAGGCCTTCAGCCGGGCCCAGGTGCCCGCGACGAGGGCCTCGGCGACGGCGGCCGCGACCCGGGAGAGCAGGGGGCCGTCGTCGGCGGGGGCGAGCGTGGCGGAGCCGTCCCGGGCGTCGACGGCCACCAGCAGGGGCGCCCCCGCCAGCAGCTCGCCCAGCGGTGTCACCGTCCGGTGGGGCGGGTGCCCGGCGTGGGCCAGCAGCGTGGCGCGCAGCGACTCGCGCAGCTCGCGCGCCTGCGGCAGTTCCGCCTCGGGGATCCCCAGGCGCGCCCGGCCCTCCGCCGTGTCGAGCGAGTCGGCGCCCGTCTCGATGTCCAGCGTGTTCACCAGGGACTCGACCAGCGCCAGGCCTCCGGGCGCGGACGATCTCTCACTCATGTCAGCGACGGTACCTCGCGAAACCGGTTGCGTCGTTACCCGCTATGCGCCAGCATGCAGTAACGGTTACTGGTTACCCACCTCAACGGGTAACGCCGTCCCCGACTGGGAGGAAGTCATGGCTCTCGCCAAGCTGGGTGTCGTCGTCCTGGACTGTCCCGACCCGCGTGCCCTCGCCGGCTTCTACGCCGAGGTGCTCGGCGGGACCGTGGAGGGCGAGGACGACTGGGTGGACCTGAAGGTGCCGGGCGGGTCGGCTCTGGCGTTCCAGAAGGCGCCGGGGTTCGTCCCGCCGAAGTGGCCGGCCGCGGACGCCTCACAGCAGTCCCACCTGGACCTGGTGGTGGACGACCTGGACACGGCGGAGAAGGGGGTGCTGGCACTCGGCGCGCGGCCGCTGGACGCGACGGACCGGGCGCGTGGCTTCCGGGTCTACGCCGACCCCGCCGGGCACCCGTTCTGCCTGTGCGCCTGCTGAGAGGCGTCCGTCAGCCGTCGTGTGCGCCGGACGGCAGGAGGTACACGGCCTCCCGCCGTCCGGTACCGGGACTCACCCGTCCAGTTCGGCGATCGTCGCGTTGGACGGCGTACGGGTGGCCCGCAGATCGCGGGCGACGTCCTCCGCGGTGCCCAGGACGCGGACCGCGTTCTGCCAGGTGAGCTTGGCCAGGTCCGTCCTGGACCAGCCGCGGTCGAGCAGTTCCGCGATCAGGTTCGGGTAGCCGGAGACGTCGTTCAGGCCTTCGGGGGTGAAGGCCGTGCCGTCGTAGTCGCCGCCGATGCCCAGGTGATCGATGCCGGCGACCTCGCGCATGTGGTCGAGGTGGTCGGCCACCGTCGCGACCGTGGCGACCGGGCGCGGGTTCGCCTCCTCGAAGGCGCGGTGGACCTTCATCGCCTCGGCGGTGGTGTCGAGGTGGTGGAAGCCGTGCGCACGCATGTTCTCGTCGGCGGCGGACGTCCAGTCCACGGCCGCCTGGAGCACGAACTTCGGCACGAACGTGACCATCGCGATCCCGCCGTTGGCGGGCAGCCGCTCCAGTACGTCGTCCGGGATGTTGCGGGGGTGGTCGCACACGGCCCGCGCGGAGGAGTGCGAGAAGATCACCGGCGCGCTCGTGGTGTCGAGCGCGTCCCGCATGGTCGTCGCGGCCACGTGGGAGAGGTCGACCAGCATGCCGAGCCGGTTCATCTCCCGGACCACCTCGCGGCCGAAGGCCGACAGGCCGCCCACGCCCGGCTCGTCCGTCGCCGAGTCCGCCCAGGCCACGTTGTCGTTGTGGGTGAGCGTCATGTAGCGCACGCCGAGCGCGTACAGCCCGCGCAGCGTGCCGAGGGAGTCGGCGATGGAGTGGCCGCCCTCGGCGCCCATGAGGGAGGCGATCCGGCCGTCCGCGCGGGCCGCCTCCATGTCGGCGGCGGTCAGGGCGGGGGCCAGGTCGGCCGGGTGGCGGGCGAGCAGCTGCCGTACGCAGTCGATCTGCTCCAGCGTCGCCGGCACCGGGTCGGGCAGGTCCGCGCGGACGTAGACCGACCAGAACTGGGCGCCGACGCCGCCCTCGCGCAGGCGCGGCAGGTCGGTGTGCAGATGGACGTTCTGGGGGGTGGCGATGTCGCGGGCGTCGAGGTCGTAGCGGACCTGCTCGCGCAGCGCCCAGGGCAGGTCGTTGTGGCCGTCGACGACCGGGAACTCGCGCAGCAGGTCCCGGGCTTCGTTCAGCGAGGACACCGGCGTCACTTCCCCGTGCCGAAGCCGAAGGCGCCGGAGTTCTCGACCTTGGCGCGCAGCCGCTTGCCCTTCTCGGTGGCCTGGTCGTTCAGCTCCTGCTGGAACTCCCGCATCCGGGCGAGCAGCTCCTCGTCGTGCGCGGCGAGGATCCGGGCGGCGAGCAGACCCGCGTTGCGGGCGCCGCCGACCGACACGGTCGCCACCGGGACCCCGGCGGGCATCTGCACGATCGACAGCAGCGAGTCCATGCCGTCCAGGTACTTGAGCGGGACGGGCACGCCGATCACCGGCAGCGGCGTGACGGAGGCGAGCATGCCGGGCAGGTGGGCTGCCCCGCCCGCACCCGCGATGATCGCCTTCAGTCCGCGCTCCGCCGCACGCTCGCCGTACGCGATCATCTCGCGCGGCATGCGGTGCGCGGAGACGACGTCGACCTCGTAGGAGATCTCGAACTCGTCGAGCGCCTCGGCGGCGGCCTCCATGACGGGCCAGTCGGAGTCCGACCCCATGACGATGCCAACAACTGGGCTCATTCGGTGATGGTGCCTCTCAGGTAGCCGGCTGCGTGACGGGCGCGTTCCAGCACGTCGTCCAGGTCGTCGCCGTAGGTGTTGACGTGGCCGACCTTGCGGTCGGGCTTCACGTCCTTGCCGTACATGTGGATCTTGAGCTGGGGGTCGCGGGCCATGCAGTGCAGGTACGCGGAGTACATGTCGGGGTAGTCGCCGCCGAGGACGTTCGCCATGACGGTCCACCTGGCGCGCGGGCGGGGGTCGCCGAGCGGCAGGTCGAGGACCGCGCGGACGTGGTTGGCGAACTGGGAGGTGATGGCGCCGTCCATCGACCAGTGGCCGGAGTTGTGCGGGCGCATCGCCAGCTCGTTGACGAGGACACTGGAGGACCCGTCATCATTGCGGGTCTGGAACAGCTCGACGGCGAGGTGGCCGACGACACCGAGTTCCTTGGCGATGGTCAGCGCGAGCTGCTCGGCCTGGAGGGCGAGGTTCTCGTCGAGGTCGGGGGCCGGGGCTATCACGGTGTCGCAGACGCCGTTCACCTGCTGCGACTCCACGACCGGGTAGGCCACGGCCTGGCCGTGCGGGGAGCGTACGACGTTGGCGGCCAGCTCCCGGACGAAGTCGACCTTCTCCTCGGCGAGGACGGGCACGCCGGCGCGGAAGGGCTCGGCGGCCTCCTCGACGGAGTCGACCACCCACACGCCCTTGCCGTCGTAACCGCCGCGGACGGTCTTGAGGACCACGGGGAAACCGTCGCCCTCGGCCGCGAACGCGGCCACGTCCCGCGGGTCGCTCACGATGCGGTGCCGCGGGCAGGGCACACCGATCGCGTCGAGCTTCGCGCGCATCACACCCTTGTCCTGGGCGTGCACGAGCGCGTCGGGGCCGGGGCGTACGGGAATGCCGTCCGCCTCCAGGGCCCGCAGGTGCTCGGTGGGGACGTGCTCGTGATCGAAGGTGATCACGTCGCAGCCCCGCGCGAACGCGCGCAGCGTGTCCAGGTCGCGGTAGTCGCCGATGACGACATCGCTCACCACCTGCGCCGCGGAGTCCTGGGGAGTGTCACTGAGGAGCTTGAACCTGATGCCCAACGGGATGCCCGCCTCGTGTGTCATACGAGCGAGCTGGCCACCGCCGACCATGCCGACTACCGGGAACGTCACGCTCCTAGGGTATCGGCCGCCGCGGTGCGGCCCGCTTCCGCGCCCGCCGGGGCCGTGCCGGCGCCTCGCGGGGACGTCACCCGCCGCACTGACGTACGCACCTCGACCGCGCCGGCGTGCCCGTCGGCGCTCTTACCAGTCGCTTCGACGGTTCTTTCCCGCCTTTTCCCGGACTCTTTCCGACCTGTTCCCGAGCTGATGCCTTGTCCACAGGCGCGGGTGTGGAGCGCTGGTTAGCATGGCCGGGTTGACCGAACCGACCGAGACGGGGGCCTGCACGACCATGGAACATGGTTCCTCGGGGCTTCGACCGGCGCCCCAGGCGCCCCGCGGCGCGCTTCGCAGGCGCGTGGACCAGCTGTGGCGCGAGGTCGTGAAGTTCGGCGCGGTGGGCGGAGCGGGGCTGCTGGTCAACCTGCTCGTGTTCAACCTGGTGCGGCACGTCACCGGACTTCAGGTGGTGCGGGCCAGTGTCATCGCGACCGTCGTCGCGATCGCCTTCAACTACGTCGGCTTCCGCTACTTCACGTACCGGGACCGCGAAAAGAGCGGGCGCACCCGGGAACTGACGCTGTTCCTCCTGTTCAGCGTGGTCGGTCTGGTGATCGAGAACGGTGTGCTGTACCTGGCGACCTACGGCTTCGGCTGGGACAGTCCGCTGCAGAGCAACGTCTTCAAGTTCCTCGGCATCGGCGTCGCGACCCTGTTCCGCTTCTGGTCGTACCGCACCTGGGTCTTCCGCACCCTGCCGGCCCGGGAGACCGTCGCGGGCGCGGAGTCCTTCCTCGAGACCGAGTCGAAGAAGCCCCGGCCCGAGGTCTTCCGCTAGGACCTGCCGGTCCTGGCTCTTCCGCTGGGTCCCGCCGGTGCCGGCCGCGGTCAGCGCACCGTCGGGTGGTCCTCCGACTGCTTCTTCGACGGCGGGGTGCGGGACAGGAACAGGCCGAAGACGGGCGGCTGGGCCTGGAGCAGTTCCAGGCGGCCGCCGTCGGCCTCGGCGAGGTCGCGGGCGACGGCTAGCCCGATGCCCGTGGAGTTGCGGCCGCTGATGGTGCGCTCGAAGATACGGGCGCCCAGGTCGGCGGGGACGCCGGAGCCCTCGTCGGTGACCTCCACCACGGCCTGGTTGCCGGTCACGCGGGTGCGCAGCGCCACCGTGCCGCCGCCGTGCATCAGGGAGTTCTCGATCAGCGCGGCCAGCACCTGTGCGACGGCGCCCGGCGTGCCCACGGCCTGGAGGTGCCGCTTGCCGGAGCTGACGATCGCCCGGCCGGCGCTGCGGTAGGCGGGGCGCCACTCGGCGATCTGCTGCTGGATGACCTCGTCGAGGTCGAAGGAGACGGCGGAGCCGGTACGGGGGTCGCGGGAGTTGGTCAACAGGCGGTCCACCACGTCGGTCAGCCGCTCGACCTGGGCGAGCGCGACGTTCGCCTCCTCCTTCACCGTGTCCGGGTCGTCGGTGAGGGTGATCTCCTCCAGGCGCATGGACAGCGCGGTCAGCGGCGTACGCAGCTGGTGGGAGGCGTCGGCGGCGAGCCGCCGCTCGGCGGTCAGCATGCGGGCGATGCGCTCGGCCGATCCGTCGAGCACGTCCGCGACCCGGTCCAGCTCCGGGACGCCGTAGCGCTTGTGGCGGGGGCGCGGGTCGCCGGATCCGAGGCGCTCGGCGGTCTCGGCGAGGTCGGTCAGCGGGGAGGCGAGCCGGTTGGCCTGGCGGACGGCGAGCAGCACCGCGGCGACCACCGCGAGCAGCGCCACCAGGCCGATGATCAGCAGGGTGCGGCCGACCTCGCGGGTCACCGAGGAGCGGGGCTCCTCCACCCGGACGGTCTCGCCCTGCTCTCCCTTGGCCGTGGAGTGGATCACGTCGCCGGACGGTTTGGCGCCGACCTTGATGGGCTGCTGCCCGGGGATGCCGATCACGGCGTACTGGCCATCGGCCATCTGGTTGCGCAGGACGTCGGCGTTGACCGTGGCCGCGCCGAGCAGCCTGCTGTCGACGATGCTGGCCAGCCGCAGTGCCTCGGAGTCGACCCGCTCCTGGGCACTGCTGCTGATGGTGCGGGTCTCGACGATCACCAGGGACAAGCCGAAGACGGCGATCACGACCAGGACCACGGCAAGCGTGGACTGGATCAGTCGGCGGCGCATGTCCTCCTACCTGACGAAAGCGCGGGGCGGCCGGCTCAGCTCTTCTCGAATCGGAAACCCACGCCGCGCACGGTCGCGATGTACCGGGGGTTCGCGGCGTCGTCGCCGAGCTTCTTGCGCAGCCAGGAGATGTGCATGTCGAGGGTCTTGGTGGACGACCACCAGGTGGTGTCCCAGACCTCGCGCATCAGCTGGTCGCGGGTGACGACCCGGCCCGCGTCCCGCACGAGCACCCGGAGCAGGTCGAACTCCTTGGCGGTGAGCTGGAGCTCCTCGTCGCCCATCCACGCGCGGTGGGACTCGACGTCGATGCGCACGCCGTGCGTGGCGGGCGGCTGCTGCGGCTCGGCGGCGCCGCGCCGCAGCAGGGCCCGGACACGGGCGAGCAGTTCGGCGAGCCGGAAGGGCTTGGTGACGTAGTCGTCGGCGCCCGCGTCGAGGCCGACGACGGTGTCCACCTCGTCGGCGCGCGCGGTCAGGATCAGAATGGGCACCGTGTGGCCGTCGGAGCGCAGCCGGCGGGCGACCTCCAGGCCGTCCATGCCGGGCAGCCCGAGGTCCAGCACGACCAGGTCGACACCGCCCTGCATTCCGGCGTCGAGCGCGGCGGGTCCGTCCTCACGCACCTCGACCTCGTAACCTTCCCTGCGCAGTGCGCGGGCCAGCGGCTCCGAGATGGACGCGTCGTCCTCGGCGAGCAGTACACGGGTCATGAGCCGATGGTAGTCCGCCCGCGCCGCCCGCTGGGGTGGTCCCGCGGTCTGATCGGCACGCACGGTTCTTACCTTGCGGCCGGTCGGGTGCCGCCAGTGCGGCCCCGTGGCACGGACCGGTCGGCGCGGAATGCGATCCTTTGAGGCCTTGGTAATAGACCTTCGAAAGCCGGGCAGGGTTCCCCAGCGACCTGTGATCCGTGTCTCAAGTCCTTCCATATCCGGCAGTGTCCTGCCGTATGGTGGCTTGAACGTCTGATGCACACAGGGGACCTTTGGCGATCGTCTTGACGCTGAAGGTCTCTTTTGTTGAGCGGGTCGGCCCCAACCGGCCCGGGAAGAATGACCTAGGGCCGGGCCTCGTACGCGCGTCGACGCGGGCAGAGGTGTGGATCCCGGTGGCCGTCGTCCGCCGCTTCGCGATCCGGAGCGGGATCCCCCTGGGCGTGGGGTGGACCTCGGGCCTGCCGGTGCCGGCCACCCCCACCGGGCGCGTACCCGCCGAGGGCGGCGCGTCCCGACCAGCAAGGAACGACCATGGCGTCCAGCCTGACGAAGGACTCGGTCCATCCGGGCACCCCCGGTTCCGAAAAGACCTTCTTCGGCCACCCCCGCGGCCTGGCCACCCTCTTCATGACCGAGATGTGGGAGCGCTTCAGCTTCTACGGCATGCGAGCCCTTCTCGTCGTGTACCTGCTCTCCGGCGGCCCCGACGCCAAGAAGGGGAGCATGACCGGTGGCCTCGGCATGGATCTGGCCACCACCACCGCCATCTACTCCGTCTACCTGTCGATGGTGTACCTGCTCGCCATGCCCGGCGGGTGGCTGGGCGACCGCGTCTGGGGTCCCCGCAAGACGGTGGCGATCGCCGCGATCACGATCATGGCGGGCCACACGGTGCTGGCGCTGCCCGGCGGCCAGGCGCCCTTCTTCGCCGGTCTCGCGCTGGTCGCGCTCGGCTCCGGCCTGCTGAAGGCCAACATCTCCACCATGGTCGGCCACCTCTACAAGGGCCCGGACGACCCGCGCCGCGACGGTGGCTTCACGATCTTCTACATGGGCATCAACATGGGTGCCTTCTTCGCGCCGCTGATCATCGGCACCGTCGGCCAGCAGGTCAGCTGGCACCTGGGCTTCGGCCTCGCCGCCGTGGGCATGGCGATCGGTCTCGCGGCCTTCCTCATCGGCACCCGGAACCTGAGCCCGCAGAGCAACGTCGTGCCCAAGCCGCTGGACACCGCCGAGCGTGCCTCCTGGCTGCGCAAGGGCCTGACCTGGCTCGCCGTCGCCGCCGTCTTCTACGGCATCGTCGGTTTCACCGGCCACTTCACCCTGAACTGGGCGATGATCCCGCTCACCGTCATCGGTCTGGTCATCCCGGCCGGCGTCCTGCTGCGCATCAAGCGCGACAAGGAGCTGTCGACCGTCGAGCAGTCCAAGATGACCGGCTACATCTGGTTCTTCGTCGCGGCCGCCGCCTTCTGGATGATCTACGACCAGGGCGGTTCCACGGTCCAGGCGTTCGGTGAGACCAAGACCTCATCCTCGCTGCTGGGCTTCGGCTTCCCGTCCTCCTGGTACCAGTCGCTGAACCCGGTGTTCATCATGGCCCTGGCCCCGGTCTTCGCCTGGTTCTGGCTGTGGCTGAGCCGCAAGGGCAAGGAGCCGAGCACCGTCGCGAAGTTCGCGGCCGCCCTGTTCTTCATTGGCGTCTCGTTCTTCTTCTTCCTGCTGCCGCTGGGCATGGCCAACGGTGACACCCTGGTCAGCCCGATGTGGCTGGTCGGCATCTACTTGATCCAGACCGTCGGCGAGCTGTGCCTCTCCCCGGTCGGCCTGTCGGTGACGACGAAGATGGCGCCGGCCAAGTACGCCAGCCAGATGATGGGCGTGTGGTTCCTCGCGGTCACCGCGGGCGACTCCATCACCAGCCTGCTGTCCAACCCCGCCGTGGCCGGGGTCGACCTCAGCGGCACGGGGGCGGTCACCCTGGAGGCGGTCCTCGCCGCCCTCGCCGGTGTCGCGGTCTACATGTACCGCCGGAAGGTGAAGTCCCTGATGGGCGACGTCCACTGACGTCACCCCTCCGATCGCCGAAAGGGCCGCCCCTCGTGGGCGGCCCTTTCGTGTCGCGGTCTTCTCCGTGTCGCGCTCCTGGTGTCGCGCTCCTCGTGTTGCGGTCGCCGTCGGGCCTCGCCGAGCGGCTCCGCGTTCAGGCGGGTGCCCCCAGCTCGGCCCACACTCTCTTGCCGGTGACGCCGGGAGCGCGGACGACGCCCCAGTCCAGGCACAGCCGCTGGACGATGAACATGCCGTGGCCGCCGGGGCGGCCGGCGCGGTGCGGGGTGCGCGGGGCGGGCTGGCCGGTGCCGCGGTCGGAGACCTCGATGCGGATCACCTTGTTGTCGCAGGTGATCTCCAGCTGGTCGGGGCCCTCGGCGTGCAGGCAGGCGTTGGTGACCAGTTCGGAGACGACGAGGAGCACGTCCTCGGCGGCGGCCCGCTGGTCGGCGGTCGCGGCGGGCAGCCAGCCCCACGCGTACAGCGCCTGGCGGGTGAAGTCGCGGGCGAGCGGCACGACGCCGCTCTCGCCGTCGAAGCTCAGCCTGCGGATCTGGCGACTCCCGGACGGGGCCGCCGGCACGGCCGTCGCACCCCCTGCGGGTACCGCGCCCGTCGGCGCGTCCCCCTCGGACGCCCCGGAAGCGCCGCTGGGCTCCGGGCCGCGGTCGCCCGGCGAGTAAGGCCGGGTGGTGCTCATCAGCGCTTCACCTCACCGATTCACCAGTTCACGATTCAAAAGTCACCAGTCACTTCACACGTACACACTTGGTACGTCCGTACACACGCCGAAACCCCGGTCGCCGACTCCCGCGAGGGCGACCGATCCACTCAGGATGTCTCCTGCCCGACCGATCGGGGGGAACACCCCCGTTTTCGGCCCGCCGTACGTGCGCCCGGCATACGCCGGGCGCGAAACACGGAAGGGGCACGTCAACGAACTCGAGGCCGGCTCAGTCGGCCTCGTCGGCCAGGGCATCCTCCAGGGAGTCGTGCACGGTGAAAACCGCGTCCGCCCCTGTGATCTCGAACACGCGGGCCACCACCGGCAGCATCCCGGCCAGATGCACACCCCCTCCGGCCGCCTCTGCCTTCAGCCGCGCGCCCAGCAGCACGTTCAGCCCCGTGGAGTCGCAGAACTCCAGGCGTGAACAGTCCACCACCAGGCGCGAGCGCCCCTTGTCGAGGCACTCCTCGAGCGGTTCGCGCAGCAGGTCGGCCGTGTGGTGATCGAGCTCACCCACCGGCGTCACGACGGCACTGGAACCCTCTTGCCGCACCTCCACCAGAAGCCGGCCCGACTGTGCGCTGCCGACCGTCCCGCGGTCCATGCCGTCTCTCTCTCCCGGGGTCTTGCCTGCTGTCTGACGCCCTCGAACACTACGCCTTCCCTCACTGCTCCGACAGCCGAACATCCGCACACAAACGGACATACCCCCACATAAGGAACTTGCGGCGGTGTTGGGAAAGCGGGTAGGGCTAGTAGGGACCCGCAACCGACACGGCCGGCTTTGGAGGCGCCGCACACCGCAGTGCACGAATTGGCTTCGGCAGCCATATGCCGAGAACGATGGAGGACATCATGTCACCCCGGCTCGACGCATCGCATACCCAGATGGCGACGTCGGCATCCCCAGCGGAGCACCTGGATCCCATCGAGTTCCACGACGTACGCGCCGAGCGGGCCGATCAGGCCGACGCACTGGCCGGACTTCCGGACATCCCCCCGTACGACGAGGTGGCCCCCGACGACGCCCGGGCCTTGTCCAAGGCCCTCTTCGAGCGGCTGGAATCCCTCGAGGAAGGCACCCACGCCTACTCGTACGTCCGCAACACGCTCGTCGAGCTCAACCTCGCGCTCGTCAAGTTCGCCGCCTCCCGCTTCCGCTCCCGCAGCGAGCCGATGGAGGACATCATCCAGGTCGGCACCATCGGCCTGATCAAGGCGATCGACCGGTTCGAACTGTCCCGGGGCGTGGAGTTCCCGACGTTCGCGATGCCCACCATCATCGGCGAGATCAAGCGGTTCTTCCGCGACACCTCGTGGTCCGTGCGCGTCCCGCGCCGGCTCCAGGAACTGCGCCTCGACCTCGCCAAGGCCGGTGACGAACTGGCCCAGCGGCTCGACCGCGCCCCCACGGTCGCAGAACTCGCCGAGCACCTCGGCCTGTCCAACGACGAGGTGGTGGAAGGCATGGCCGCCTCGAACGCCTACACCGCGTCGTCGCTGGACGCCCAGCCCGAGGAGGACGACTCCGAGGGCGCCCTCGCGGACCGCATCGGCTACGAGGACCACGGGCTCGAAGGCATCGAGTACGTCGAGGCGTTGAAGCCGCTGATCGCCCAGCTGCCCTCCCGGGACCGGAAGATCCTGTCCCTGCGGTTCGTCGCCAATATGACCCAGTCGGAGATCGGCGAGGAACTCGGCATCTCGCAGATGCACGTCTCCCGGCTGCTCTCCCGGACGCTCGGACAACTGCGCAAGGGTCTGACACTCGAGGAGTGACGGCGTGACGGCGTGAGGGGGTGACGGCGTGAGGGGGTGAGGCCGTGACGGGGTGAAGGGGACGTTTCCGTCCGGTGCCGTCGGTGGCGCCGGGCGGACCGCGGCCCCAGCGCCTCGGCCCGCCCGGGGCGTGCGCCCCGTGCGGCCCGTGCGGGGCGTGCGCCGAGAAGCCCGCCGCCCCGGCGCCGTTACCCTGGGAAACCCTGGGCAACCCCTTTCCCCCGGGGCCCGCTTCCCCCACTATGGGTCACCCCCATACCGGCCGGTACGTCCGGAGTCCGGCCGTGCCACCAGGGGTGCGAGGAGGGCGGGGCAATGGCTCGGGCCGACGGGACCGACGACGGCGTCGAGACCGGGGACACGGGCGGCGGACCGCACGCGGGCGCCTCGGACACACGACTCATCGAACTGCTCCGCGCCGACACCCCGGCCGTCTATCCGGCACTGCGCGAACTGCGCGCCCGCCACCTGCCCCGGGTCCTCGCCCACGCCCGGCACTGCACCGCCGGCGAGTCGGCCGCCCGTCAACTCGCGGCGCAGGCGTTCACCCTCGCCGCCCGCGAGACGGCGCGCGGTGCGGACCCGGGCGTCCCGGTCCGGCTGCGCCTGCTGCTGCTCACCGCCCGGCTGACCGCCGCCTGGGCGCGGGACGAGCGGTCCGGCGGCGTCGACCCCGGGCTGCTGCTGGTCCTGAACACGGCCGGCCCCGAGGGCCCCGTACCGCCCATGCTCAGCGCCTTCCGGTCGCTGCCGACCCGCGTCCAGGGCCTGGTCTGGTACGGGATCGCGGAACAGGAACCCGAGGAGCGGACGGCCAGGTTCCTCGGCCTCACCCGCCAGGACGTGGTGCACGGCACCCCGCAGGCGCTCAAGGCGTTGGCCCAGGCCTGCCTGAGGGCACGTCTGGCCGCCTCGGACGACCCGCGCTGCGGTGACTTCCGCCGGCTCATCGAGGAGGCGGTACGGCCGGACCACCCTCGCGCGAGCCTGGACCTGCACGCCCACATGGCGCGCTGCGGCCACTGCTCGGCCGCGTTCGCGGAGCAGTCCGCCCTGCGCGACCACCCGCGCACCGCGGTGGCCGAGGGCTTGCTGCCCTGGGGCGGCGCCGCCTACGTCGCACGGCGTCCGGCCGATCCGCCTCCGGGAGCCCGGGCGCGGGCCGCCGCCTGGCCGCCCTCCCGCCGCTACGTGCTGGCCTCGGCGGCGCTCGGCGTGGCCCTCGCGCCGCTGCTGCTGTTCGTGCTCACCTCGAACGACGGCACACCGCACCAGCGGGCGGCGGGCGCGGTGACCGTGCCCACGCCGCCGGTACGGGTCACGGTGACGGCCACGGTGTCGGCGACCCCGCCCTCACCCTCTCCGTCCGCGACCTCCCGGCCTCCCTCCCGGCATCCATCCCCCGAACCGACGCCGGGCCGCTCCCGGACGGCGCACCCGAAGCCGCCGCCCAGCCCGTCGCCCTCGCCGGTGCATCCGCCCGGCGCGTCCTACGCGCAGGTGGTGAACGCCGCCTCGGGCCTCTGCCTGGACGTGGCCGGCGACTTCGACAACGGCACGGACGTCGTCACCGCCCCGTGCGGGTCCGCGTCCAGCCAGCGCTGGCGGTTCGACGCCCCGCGCCAGGTGCTCCAGTCGGCGGCGGACCCCGATTTCTGCCTGGACAGCCGCGGTTCCGTGGACAACGGCGTCGGCATCTGGAGGTGCTCGTCGGTCGACGGCAGGAACGGCCTCAATCTGCGCTTCACCGTCGACCCGGACGGCGTGATCCGCCCGGCCATTGCCACCGGGACCGCTCTCACCCCGCACCCGGACGGCTACCTCTCCCTCGACCCGCGCGGCGGAGGTACGGCGCAGAAGTGGCGGGCGGGCAGCGCCTGACCGGTCCCGGGCGGGACCCGGGCGGCCGGTGGGGCGCCTTCCCTCGGTCTCCTGCGGCTCGATCCGCCGGACGGGCCCTGCTCAGACCTCGCGTACGCCGCGCCGCCAGACCTGGGTGACCAGCGGAACGCCCGGCCGGTAGGCCAGGTGGACGTGGCTGGGCGCGTCCAGGACGGCGAGGTCGGCGCGGGCGCCCGGGGACAGACGGCCGACGTCGTCGCGGCGCAGGGCCCTCGCGCCGCCCGCCGTCGCCGCCCAGACCGCCTCGTCCGGGGTCATGCCCATGTCCCGTACGGCGAGCGCGACGCAGAAGGGCACCGAGGAGGTGAACGACGAGCCCGGGTTGCAGTCGGTGGACAGGGCCACCGTGACACCCGCGTCGAGGAGGCGGCGGGCGTCGGGCCACTGGGCGCGGGTGGAGAACTCGGCGCCGGGCAGGAGGGTGGCGACCGTGTTCCCGTTCGCCAGCGCGTCCACGTCCGCGTCGGTCAGGTGGGTGCAGTGGTCGGCGCTGGCCGCGTCCAGCTCGACGGCGAGCTGGACGCCCGGGCCGTAGGTGAGCTGGTTGGCGTGGATGCGCGGGAGCAGGCCCTTGGCCTTGCCCGCGGTGAGGATCGCCCGGGCCTGGTCGCCGTCGAAGGCGCCCTTCTCGCAGAAGACGTCGACCCAGCGGGCGTGCGGGGCGCAGGCGTCCAGCATCTCCCCGGTGACCAGGGCGACGTACGCCGCCGGGTCCTCGGCGTAGTCCGGGGAGACGATGTGGGCGCCGAGGTAGGTGACCTCGTCGGTGTGCGCGGCGGCGATGCGCAGGGCGCGGGCCTCGTCGGCGACGGTGAGGCCGTAGCCGGACTTGGTCTCGAAGGTGGTCGTGCCTTGGCGCAGAGCCTCGGCGAGGTAGTGGGTGAGGTTGGCCTCCAGCTCCGCGTCGGTGGCGGCGCGGGTGGCGGCGACCGTGGTGCGGATGCCGCCCGCGCTGTAGGCCCGGCCGGACATGCGGGCGTTGAACTCCTCGGTGCGGTCACCCGCGAAGACCAGGTGGGAGTGGGAGTCGACGAAGCCGGGGATCACCGCCCGGCCGCCGGCGTCGACCCGGTTGTCAGTGGCGGGTGCTTTGCTGGATTCACCGGTCCACGCGATGCGGTCGCCCTCGATGACGACGGCCGCGTCCCGGACCAGTCCGAGGGGGGATCCGTCACCGAGGGAGGGGTCGTTGGTGACCAGCGTGGCGATGTTGGTGATGACGGTGCTGCTCATGGTGTCCTCAGGGGTGACGGGGGGATTCATCCGCGCAGTGCCTCGACGGCGCCTGCAAGCGCCGACGGCACGTCGGGTACGAGGGTGTGGGCGCCGTCCCGCACGATGTGCCGGCCGGCCACGACCGTATGGCGTACGTCCGCGGCGGTCGCCGCGAATACGGCCGTCTCGGCGCCGAGCCTGGGCAGCGTCCCCGCTGTCCTGACCGAGTCCAGCGCGATCGTCGTGAAGTCGGCGAGGGCGCCGGGGGTGAGGCTGCCGGCGTCGGACCAGCCGAGGGCGGCGTGCCCGTCGGCGGTGGCGGCGCGCAGCAGGGCCGCGGCCGTCCAGTGGCCGCGGGTGCGAGTGCGCAGCCGCTCGTTCAGCTCCATCGCGCGGGCCTCTTCGAGCAGGTCGACGACGGCGTGGCTGTCGGAGCCGAGGGAGAGCGGGGAGCCGGCGCGCTGGAGGGCGGCGGCGGGTCCGATGCCGTCGGCCAGGTCCCGCTCGGTGGTCGGGCACATGCAGGTGCCGGTGCCGGATCCGCCGAGCAGGGCGATGTCCTCGTCGGTCAGGTGGGTGTTGTGCACGCCGGTCGTGCGCGGGCCGAGCACGCCGTGGTCGGCCAGCAGCCGGGCCGGGGTGCAGCCGTGGGCGGCCTGGCAGGCGTCGTTCTCGGCGGTCTGCTCCGACAGGTGCACATGGAGCGGGGCCCGCCGCTCCTCGGCCCACCGCGCCACCGTCGCCAGTTCCCGCGCGGGCACGGCCCGTACGGAGTGCACGGCGGCACCGATCCGCGCGTGATCCCGTTCCTTGAGAACTGAACAGCGTTCGGCCCAGGCCTCGGCCGTCCCGTCGGAGAAGCGGAGCTGGTGGGTGTCGGGCGGCTGACCGAACCCGGAGGACAGGTAGCAGGTGTCGAGGAGGGTGATGCGGATTCCGGCTTCGGCGGCGGCCTCGATCAGCGCCTCGCCCATCGCGTTCGGGTCGGCGTACCTGGCGCCTCCCGGAGCGTGGTGGACGTAGTGGAACTCGCCGACGGCGGTGGTGCCGGCCAGCGCCATCTCGGCGTACACCGCGCGGGCCAGCGCGTGGTACGTCTCAGGGGTGAGCCGGCCGGCGGTGGCGTACATGACCTCGCGCCAGGTCCAGAACGTCCCGGAGCCGACCTGGACGGTGCCGCGCAGAGCCCGGTGGAAGGCGTGGCTGTGCGCGTTGGCGAGTCCCGGGACCGTGAGTCCCCGCAGCACCTCGGCTCCCGGCGGCGGGACGGGCACGCCGGTGCGGACGGCCGCGATGCGGCCGCCGCGCACGTCGAGGGCCACGCCCGGCTCGACATGGGTGCCGAGCCAGGCCTGCTCCAGCCAGTACGTCCGCGTCTGCTCGGTGGGGGTCACGTGCAGGCCAGCCCTTCCAGTACGTCGGCGAGCGCGCGCACCCCGGCCACGCAGTCGTCCTCGGCCGCGAACTCGGCCGGGGAGTGCGAGACACCAGTGGGGTTGCGCACGAACAGCATGGCGGTCGGGACGCTCCCGGACAGGATTCCGGCGTCGTGTCCGGCGCCCGTGCCGAGCACCGGCACCTTCAGGTCGGTGTCCGTGCCCAGGAGGCGGGCGAGCTCGTCGCGCAGGGCGTGGTCGAACTCGACGACGGGTGTGAAGGACTCGCGGACCACGTCCAGGTCGACGCCGTGCGCGGCGGCGTACTCGCGGGCCGCCTTCTCGACGCCGGTGACCACGGTGTCCAGGGTCGCCTGGTCGGCGGCGCGGGAGTCGAGCCAGCCACGCACCAGGGACGGGATCGCGTTGACGCCGTTCGGCTCGACGGCGATCTTGCCGAAGGTGGCGACGGCACCGGCGAGCGTTGCCTCGCGCCGGGCGGCGAGCACGGTCTCGGCGTACGACAGCATCGGGTCGCGCCGGTCGACGAGCCGGGTGGTGCCCGCGTGGTTGGCCTCGCCCCGGAAGTCGAACCGCCACCGCCCGTGCGGCCAGATGGCGCTGGCCACACCGACGCGGTCGCCGGTCAGGTCGAGGGCGCGTCCCTGCTCGACGTGCAGTTCGACGAAGGCGCCGATGCGCGCGAGCCGCTCCGGGTCGGGGCCGATGGCGTCGGGGTCGTACCCGGCGGCCTCCATGGCCCTGGGCAGCGTGACCCCGTCGGCGTCGGTGAGCCGGTGCGCCTGCTCGACGGTGAGCTGCCCTGCGGTCAGCCGCGACCCCGTGCAGGCCAGCCCGAACCGTGCGCCCTCCTCGTCGCCGAAGTTGACGAGGGCCAGCGGCTTGGTGAACCGCGCGTTCCTGCCGCGCAGTTCGTCGAGGGCGGCGAAGGAGGACACGACGCCCAGGGGCCCGTCGAAGGCCCCGCCGTCGGGCACGGAGTCGAGGTGCGACCCGGTGACCACGGCGTCCCCGGCCGCGGGGTCCCCGAGCCAGGCCCACTGGTTGCCGTTGCGGTCGACCTCGTAGGCCAGCCCGCGGTCCTCGGCCTGCTGCCGGAACCAGGCCCGGCACTCGGCGTCGGCCGCGGTCCAGGCGAATCGCCGGTAGCCGCCGGACTCGGGGTGGCGCCCGACGGGGAGCAGTTCCCGCCACATCGTGTGGAAGGAGTCGCCCACGGCAGGCGACGGGGTCCGCGTCGCGGCCGGGCGGACCTCGTTCGGGTCGGCCGGATGCCGCGTCACGCCTCCTCACCCTCGCGCATGGGCACGCGCACTCCGCGTTCGCCGGCCACCGACTCCGCGATGTCGTACCCGGCGTCCACGTGCCGGATCACGCCCATGCCGGGGTCGTTGGTGAGCACCCGCCGGATCTTCTCCCCGGCGAGCGCGGTGCCGTCGGCGACCGTCACCTGGCCGGCGTGGATGGACCGTCCCATGCCGACGCCGCCACCGTGGTGGATCGACACCCACGACGCGCCCGACGCCACGTTCACCATCGCGTTCAGCAGCGGCCAGTCGGCGATCGCGTCGGAGCCGTCGAGCATGGCCTCGGTCTCCCGGTACGGGGAGGCGACGGAACCGCAGTCGAGGTGGTCGCGGCCGATCACGATCGGCGCCTGGAGCTCACCGCCCGCGACCATGTCGTTGAACCGCTCGCCCGCCTTGTCGCGCTCGCCGTAGCCGAGCCAGCAGATGCGCGCGGGCAGGCCCTGGAAGTGGACGCGCTCGCCGGCCATCTTCATCCAGCGCGCCAGGGACTCGTTCTCGGGGAACAGTTCCAGGATCGCCTTGTCGGTCTTGGCGATGTCGGACGCCTCACCCGACAGCGCGGCCCAGCGGAACGGGCCCTTGCCCTCGCAGAACAGCGGCCGGATGTAGGCGGGGACGAACCCGGGGAAGGCGAACGCCCGCTCGTACCCGGCGAGTTGGGCCTCGCCGCGGATCGAGTTGCCGTAGTCGAAGACCTCGGCGCCGGCGTCCATGAAGCCGACCATGGCCTCGACGTGCCGGGCCATGGACTCGCGGGCCCGGGTGGTGAAGCCGGCCGGGTCCTTGGCGGCGGCGTCGGCCATGTCCTCGAAGTCGACGCCCACCGGGAGGTAGGACAGCGGGTCGTGGGCGGAGGTCTGGTCGGTGACGATGTCGATGGGCGCGCTCATGGCGAGCAGCTGCGGGACGAGTTCGGCCGCGTTGCCGAGGACGCCGATGGAGAGGGCCTTGCGCTGGTCGCGCGCCTCAACGGCCAGCTGGAGGGCCTGCTCCAGGGAGTCGGCCTTCACGTCGAGGTAGCGGTGCTCGATACGCCGGTCGATGGCGCGCGGGTCGCAGTCGATGCAGATGGCCACGCCGTCGTTCATGGTGACGGCGAGCGGCTGGGCTCCGCCCATGCCGCCGAGGCCGGCGGTCAGGGTGATCGTCCCGGCGAGCGTGCCGCCGAACTTCTTCGCGGCGACGGCGGCGAAGGTCTCGTAGGTGCCCTGGAGGATGCCCTGGGTGCCGATGTAGATCCAGGAGCCGGCGGTCATCTGGCCGTACATGGTCAGGCCGAGGGCCTCCAGACGGCGGAACTCCTCCCAGTTGGCCCAGTCGCCGACGAGGTTGGAGTTGGCCAGCAGCACACGCGGGGCCCACTCGTGGGTCTGCATGACGCCGACCGGGCGTCCGGACTGGACGAGCATGGTCTCGTCGGCCTTGAGGGTCCTCAGCGTGCGGACCATGGCGTCGAAGGAGCGCCAGTCGCGGGCCGCCTTGCCGGTGCCGCCGTAGACGACGAGCTTGTCGGGGTGCTCGGCGACCTCGGGGTCGAGGTTGTTCTGGAGCATCCGCAGGGCGGCTTCCTGCTGCCATCCCAGGGCGCTCAGTTCCGTACCGCGCGGCGCTCGTACGGGGCGGGGTCCTGACATGGTCTGCCTCCTGGTGGGTGCTCCCGGCGGATTGTTACTGCGACTATTCACATCCTGGCGTCATGAATAGAGCTAGTCAATACATGTGCACGGGCCGGCCCGCACGGCCGGCGGATGTTTGGCCCGCTCCAGGTCAGGAAGGCAGGACCTGAAGGCACACCGACGGGACCGGGGAACGCGGCATGGACGACGGCATCGACCAGAACCACGGCGACGGGATCGGCGAGGCGGACCGCGAGCGGGCGGTGCGGCGGGACGAGGCGGTGCGGGCCGCGGTAGCGCAGGGGCTGCTCGGCCCCGGCTCCCCCATCGTGGGCCTGCTCGACGTCACCGGCATCCGGGAGTCCGCGGCGGCGCTCCGGGCGGCGTTCGAGGCGGTGCTGACGCCGGGGACTCCGGTGCTGCACGCCTTCGCGGTCAAGGCGACCCCGCTCGTGCCCGTCCTGCGGCTGCTGCACGACGAGGGCATCGGCGCCGAGGTGGCGAGCCCCGGGGAACTGGCGCTGGCGCGGGCGGCCGGGGTGCCGCCCGCCCGTACCGTCCTGGACTCACCCGCCAAGACGCCGGCCGAACTGCGCGAGGCGCTGGAACTCGGTATCGCCGTCAACGCCGACAACCCGCAGGAGCTGGCCCGCATCGACGCCCTCGTGGGCTCCGCCACCCCTCGCTCGCCGCTCGGGATACGGGTGAATCCGCAGGTCGGCGGGGGTGCCATCGAGGCGCTGTCGACGGCCACGGCGACCTCGAAGTTCGGGGTGGCGCTCCGTGACGAAGGCGCCCGCGAGTGGGTCGTGCGGGCGTATCTGGACCGGCCGTGGCTGACCCGGCTGCACGCCCACACCGGGTCCCAGGGCATCCCGCTCGCCCTGATGGCACAGGGCGTGGCGCGGACGTACGAGCTCGCCGAGGAGATCAACGCGCGCGCGGGGCGGCGGCAGATCGACACCCTCGACATCGGCGGCGGGCTGCCGGTGAACTTCGGCTCCGAGGCGACCGCTCCGACGTACGCGCGGTACGCGCGGCTGCTGCGCGAGGTGGTGCCGGGGCTGTGCGAGGGGCGGTACGGGCTGGTGACCGAGTTCGGGCGGTCGCTGCTGGCCAAGCAGGGCACGATGGTGGCCCGCGTGGAGTACACCAAGAGCGCCGGGGGGCGGCCGGTGGCCGTGACCCACGCGGGCGTGCAGGTCGCGACGCGCACGGTCTACGTGCCGGAGGCCTGGCCGCTGCGCCTGGCCGCGTACGACGCGAAGGGGCGGCCCAAGCCGGGACCCGAGGTGGTGCAGGACGTGGCCGGGCCCGCCTGCTTCGCGGGCGACCTGCTCGCCGAGGCCCGCGCGCTCGCCCCGCTCGAACCGGGCGACCACGTGGCGGCGCTGGACACCGGGGCCTACTACTTCGCCCACCACTACGCCTACAACTCCCTGCCCCGGCCAGGGGTTTACGGCTACGTCCCGGACGGCTCCGGGGGTGTCGCCTTCGCGGTCGTGCGCGAGCCGCAGCCGGTCGAGGAGATCGTGACCGAGTCAGGAGGGGCGCACGCGTCGGCGCTCACCACCCTGCGCGCACCCGAGCGCGCCTGAGGCACGCCGAAGAGCTTTTAGGTGCGCCGAAGACATGGCGAACCCCGCCTGAAACCCGGTTCAGTCGACCCACGTTAGCCCCTCGGTCGCATGTTCCACCGGAAAATGCCGTAACCCTCACGACCGGCGTACACCCTGCGTAGCGTCGGCATCACTCAGCCGAACCCCCGGTGGGAGAGGAACAACGGTGCCCGGAATCGACGAGTGCCTACTGGAAGCCATGCGGCTGCCCGGTGCCAGAGGCGCCGCGCTGGTCGACTGGACGAGCGGACTTGCCCTGGGCACCGTCGGAGAGTCCCCGGGAGGCGACCACGAGACCACCGCGACGGAGGCCGCCGAACTGGCCCGGCTGGCCGCCGAGCACGGCGCCTTCGCCGCCGCCGAGGACCCCGATGGGGAGCGTCCGCCGGTGGAGGACCTGATCGTCAGCAACCGCGACAGCTACCACCTGTTGCGGTTCGTGGACACGTCCTTCGACAGCAGCGTGTTCCTGCATCTGTGGCTGACCCGCGCCGAGGGCAACCTCGCCCTGGCCCGCATACGCCTGGGCGAGATGGCCGAGCGGCTGGTGCTGGGATGACCGTGGTCGACACCCCGCCCCCGCCCCAGCTGCCGGTGCGCAGCAAGCCGGCCGCCGACGACGCGGCCTGGGGCGGCCTCTCACCGATGCTGACCCGGCTCGCCGCCGAGCACGCCACCGGCGTCCTGGTCCGCGAACACGGCACGCTCTACCTCGCCGAGGGCCGTGTGGTGCACGCCGAGAGCCCCCTGAGCCCCGGCCTGGACCTGCTGCTCACCGCCCACGGCACAGTGACGGCCGAGGCGTGGCGGGACGCGGTCACCCGCGCCGACGACCGGCACGGCGCCGCACGCCTGCTGCTGGACGGCGGCCATCTGGGCGAGGGCGCCCTGGAGCTGTGCCACCTGGGCGCGCTCCACGACGCCGCCTACTTCGCGCTCGCCCCGAGCAGCACCCCGGGCCGGTTCCGCTACGGCATCGCCCACCCGCTCGGCCCCGTCCTGCGGGTCCCGGTGGCGGCCCTGGAGCGCGAGATCCTGCGCCGCCGCGAGCTGCTGCACCGCGTCTGGCCCGACACCGCGCCGGACAGCGCCCCGCTGGTGCGGACGCACGCCGCCTCGGCACCGAAGTCGACGCCCCGCCAGCAGAGGCTCCTGGAGCGGGTCGACGGCACCCGCACGGCCACCGACCTGGCCCGGGAGCTGGGCCGGCAGGCGTTCCACATCCTGGTGGACGTACGGCGTCTGGCGGCCGCGGGGCTCGTCGCGCCGGTCGTCGCGCCACGGCACGCGCCCGTGCCGGACGGCACCGGGCAGACCCCCGCGCTCGCCGACCGGCCGGCGTACACCACCGACCCCCACATCACGCTGCTGAAGAGGCTCAGGGATGCGCTGGAGGCCCTTTGAGAGGAGACACCGGATGGCAGCCGAGCCCGAGATCCTGGACGAGCTACGCCGGCTCAGAGCCCGGGTACCCCAGCTCACCGGCGCCCTCGCCGCCAGTGTCGACGGCCTCGTACTGGCCCACGACACCCCCGGCGTGGAGCCGGAGAGCGTGGCGGCACTCACCGCGACCGCGCTCGGCGTCGCCGTGCGCATGTCGGACGTGACCGGCCAGGGCGATCTGCGCGAACTGCTCGTGCGGGGCGTCCACGGCTATGTCGCGACCTACGCGGCGGGCCGCACCGCGGTGCTGACCCTGCTCGCCCAGGACCGCGTCAACGTCGGCCGCCTCCATCTGGAGGGCCGCCGTGCGGGCGCCCGCATCGGGGAGCTGGTCGACGCCGAGGCGGCCGACGTTTCCGGCACGACGCCCGCGAAAGCGGTGAAACCGGCCACCAGGACCGGCACCGCACGGACCAGAACCACCCGCGCGCCACGCACCACCGCCACCAACGCGCGCACCACTACTGATGGTTGACAGAACAAGGAGACCCGGCCATGGCCAACACCGAGACCTGCCTGAAGGAAGCGCTCGCCTCCATCGAGGGAGCGACAGGCGTCGCGCTCGTCGACTACACCAGCGGCATGGCGCTGGGCACGATGGGCGGCAGCAAGAGTTTCGACCTGAACGTCGCCGCCGCGGGCAACACCGATGTCGTACGGGCCAAGATGCGCACCATGGAGCACCTCGGCCTCAAGGCGCAGATCGAGGACATCCTGATCACCCTGACCGACCAGTACCACCTGATCCGCCTGATCAGCGGGCGCGGCGGGAACGGACTGTTCCTCTACCTCGTCCTCGACGCCAAGCGGGCCAACCTGGCGATGGCCCGCCACCAGCTGAGGAGGATCGAGGAGGACCTGGAGGTCTGACCCCGGGCCCGCAGGGAGGGCCCCTGGACCTGTCCTAGTGCCCCGACAGACAACGTTCGCCCCGTCGCGACGCCCGGCACGCCCTCTCGCCGCACCGGCCGAAAGCCCAAGTACGTCCAGTACGAGGACTTCCGGCCGGCACTCCCCCAAGCTCTTCGAGCAGGGGGGACCCCCAGAGCACGCACCGGACACCGCTCCTTCACGGGCAAACGTTGCCTGCCGCGGCACTAGCCGAGCGCCGCGGTGCGGCGGCGTGCTCCGCCCGGGGCCGCGTCGCCCGCCGCGAGGCCGGTGCCGCGGTAGCCCCGCACCGCCTTGCCCGCGGGACGCCCGCCCCGCCTGCCCAGCCAGTCCACGCGCACCCACAGCAGCGTGCCTTCGGCCCGCTCCAGCCGCCCGAGCCAGCCGGCCTTGAGCCACAGCCCCACCCCGGCGCCGGCCAGCAGCAGGCCGCCGGCCGCGGGCAGGACGAAGGAGCTGCCCAGCGCGGCCAGGAAGGCTGGGGCGAGCCACCAGCGGTGCCCCCGGCGCCACACGCGGACGCTCACCGCCCGGTCCTGGAGCACGTCGTGGCGTCCGGCCCGGGCGGCGCCCCGGGCCAGGGCCCGGTAACGCCGGCGCCGGACGCAGGCCACGACGGCCGCCGTCACCAGGAACAGCGCGGCCCCCGCCAGGACCCCGATCCGGCGCCCGGTCAGCCCCGGCACCAGCACGCCGATCCCCGCCGCGAACACCCCGAGCCACCACAGCGGCGCGGCTCCGGCCCGCACCACGACGGCCACCCGGGCCAGGCCCTGACCTCCCCGACCTGTGCGACCAGCGCGCGCCATGCCCTGCCTCCTCGTCGTCCCGGCACCCTCGTTCGGGCGGGCAGGCTAACGAGCGTTGGTGAGACGCGTCTGAGAGCACCCGGCCCCGGGCATCAGGCCACGAGATGTCACTCCACGAACAGCCCCCGCGCCGCCGCCCCCTGGTCGAACTCCTCCAGGCGGGCCTGCGCGTCGGGCAGGTCGTCGCACATCGCCTCCAGGAGCACCCGGCCGAGCAGCATCGGCGCACACGCGGTGTCGAAGGCGAGCCCGGTGCCGACGGCGGCGGGCAGCAGCAGGTCGGAGTGCTTGGCGACGGGCGCGAAGGCCGAGTCCGCGACCGTGACGACGGTCAGCCCCGCGTCCTTGGCGTAGGCGAGGGTGTCCACGACCTCGCGCGGATGGCGCGGCAGCGCGAAGCACAGCAGCGCCGAGGCACCCGCCCGTACGGCGCCGTCGATGCGGTCCTGGATCATCGTGCCGCCCTCGTCGAGCAGCCGTACGTCCGGGTGGACCTTGCCGGCGAAGTAGGCGAAGCCGTAGGCCTGGGCCGCCGCGGCCCGCAGGCCGAGCACCGGCAGCGGACGTGAGGCGGCGAGCACCTGTCCCGCCCTGCGCACTGGCCGCGGATCGGCCAGCGCCTCAGCCAGGTGCCTCAGGTTCTCGATCTCGGCCTCGACCGCCTGCTGGTACTCGTTGTACGAGGCCGGCTGGGCCGCCGGTTCGGCGGGCGCGACCTCACGCAGGTGCCGGCGCAGCGCCGGGTAGCCGTCGAAGCCCAGGGCGACCGCGAAGCGGGTCACCGACGGCTGGCTGACCCCGGCCAGTTCGGCCAGCTCGACGCTGGACAGGAAGGGCACGTCGGCGGCCCGCCGCACCATGCTGTGCGCGATACGCCGCTGGGTCGGTGTGAGCCGGTGCCCCTCGAAGAGCGCCTGCAGCCGCGCGGCAGGGCTGTCGGTCACGGTCATGACGTGCTCCCCCTCCAGATGTCGTCGACGCCCCGGGAGGGTATCTCCCCGACCAGTTTCTATTCAGACATCAAGAACTCTGCATGAAGTCATACAGCCAGGGCAAGGGATCGGCCAAATGTCATTAAACCCGCCCAGACAGGCACAGAACGCGACAATCAATGTGCTTAGTGTGAGCAGGCCCCGTCGGTGTCGCCGGCCGCAGCCCCGGCGACACCGGCGGCGGCCCGCCCCCGCACCGACAGGGGGGCTAGCCCCAGTGCGGCGGGCACCCCCGCTCCCTAGCCTGGTCCGTATGACCGGAATGGACGCGCGGGACACGGACCTGAAGAAGGACCTCAACGCCTCCCTGCAGGCCCGCAGGGAGCTGGGCGAGGAGTACGAGTCCGCGCTGGTCGACTCGTTTCTGGAGAAGGTCGACCAGCGCATCGACGGGGCCGTCGAACGACGGATGCGCCGGCAGTTCGCCGAGCAGCAGATGACGGTGGCGCGGGGCTCCCGCTCGCCGAAGGCCACCGACTCCTGGGGCGAGCGCTTCGGCTTCGGCATCGTCTCGCTGGTACTGGCCGTGCCGCTGTCCGCGATCGGCGGCGGCCTCGCGCACCTGCCCGGCCTCATCGTCGCCTGGTTCGGGATCGTGGGCGTCAACGCCGTCCAGGCCGCCCGCACCAACCCGGGCCTGTTCACCGGCCGCCGCCGCGACCGCGCCGAGGACGACGCCTGGAAGGACTGAGCGGCCGCTCCGGCCCGGCACGGGCCGGCGGCCGCGTCCCCGGCACGACCGCACGCGGGGCGAGGAGTATGCGCGGGGACCGCCGCACCCCCGTGACCGGGGGGCGGGACGACGGCGGTCCCCGCGAGGGACGCGGGCCGGGTCAGGACCGGGCCTTCGCGTCCGTGGCGTTCGTGGAGGTCCGGGAGCCGCTCCGGAGGTCCGCGACGCCGCACGGCGCCGGCCGGGGCAGACGGCCTCCCCGGCGCTCGGCGCCCGGGAGGCGATCCCCCGCCCCTTCCGACGTCCACCAATGTGCCGGACGCGTGTTAAGCGGGTGCTGCGTGCACGTGACACGCTCGTACCGTTTCCACGACTGCCTCTCAGCCGCAGGTCACCGCACGTTCCCCGCCGGTGCGCCGGCACGCCGGCCCCGGCGGCGGTGCGTCAGTGCTTTCCGCCCTTGGCCAGGAAGGAGAGCAGGTCCTGACGGCTGACGACCCCGGTCGGCTTGCCCTCCACCAGCACGATCGCCGCGTCCGCCGTGCCCAGCACCGACATCAGGTCGGCGACCGGCTCGCCGGAGCCGACCTGGGGCAGGGGGGCCGACATGTGCTTCTCCAGCGGGTCCTCCAGCGCGGCCCGCCGGGTGAACAGCGCGTCCAGCAGCTCCCGCTCGACGACCGAGCCGACGACCTCGGCCGCCATGACGTCCGGGTGGCCCGCGCCCGGCTTCACGATCGGCATCTGCGAGACGCCGTACTCGCGCAGCACCTCGATGGCCTGGCCGACGGTCTCGTCCGGATGCATGTGGACCAGGGAGGGGATGGAGCCGCCCTCCTTGTCGCTGAGCACGTCGGCGACGCGGGCGCTCGGGCCCTCGTCCTCCAGGAAGCCGTAGTCGGCCATCCACTCGTCGTTGAAGATCTTCGACAGGTACCCCCGCCCGCTGTCCGGCAACAGGACCACCACGACGTCGTCCGGGCCCAGCCGCTCGGCCACCCGCAGCGCCGCGACGACGGCCATGCCGCAGGAGCCGCCGACCAGCAGGCCCTCCTCCTTGGCGAGGCGGCGGGTCATCTGGAAGGAGTCCTTGTCGGACACGGCGACGATCTCGTCGGCCACGGTCCGGTCGTAGGCGGTCGGCCAGAAGTCCTCACCGACGCCCTCGACGAGGTAGGGCCGCCCGGAACCGCCGGAGTACACCGAGCCCTCCGGGTCGGCGCCGATGACCTTGACCCTGCCGTCACTGGCGTCCTTCAGGTAGCGGCCGGTGCCGGAGATGGTGCCGCCGGTGCCGACGCCTGCCACGAAGTGGGTGATCCTCCCCTCGGTCTGCTTCCACAGCTCGGGACCGGTGGAGTGGTAGTGCGACAGCGGGTTGTTCGGGTTCGAGTACTGGTCGGGCTTCCAGGCCCCGGGAGTCTCCCGGACCAGCCGGTCGGAGACGTTGTAGTAGGAGTCGGGGTGCTCAGGCGCGACGGCCGTCGGGCAGACGACCACTTCGGCGCCGTACGCGCGCAGCACGTTGATCTTGTCCGTGGAGACCTTGTCCGGGCACACGAAGATGCACTTGTAGCCCTTCTGCTGGGCCACGATGGCCAGTCCCACACCGGTGTTCCCACTGGTCGGCTCGACGATCGTGCCACCGGGCTTGAGCTCTCCGCTCTGCTCGGCCGCCTCGATCATGCGCAGGGCGATGCGGTCCTTCACGGAGCCGCCGGGGTTGAAGTACTCGACCTTCGCCAGGACGGTCGCCTTGATCCCCTTGGCGACGCTGTTGAGCCGCACCAGCGGGGTGTTGCCGACGAGGCTGATCATCGAGTCGTGGAATTGCACCGTTGTCTCCGGTTGCTGCAAAAGATGTGGTCGTAGTGTGCCGCCAGCCTAAGGCCAGGGGGACCGCCCGGGGTGGGCGTTCACTCCCCGTCGAGATTGGACAACGGTCCGTACGGGGCAAGGAGTGGATGTACGGCTACGAGGAGGTGTCGGCGGGCATGACGAACATGTCGAGGGCGAGAGTGGCCCGGCGGATCGCGGCCGGCGCCGCTTACGGCGGCGGCGGACTCGGTCTGGTCGGTGCCGCGGCCGTCGGTCTGCTGCTGGCCGAGGTGCAGATGGCCAAGCGTCACGTGGGCAACGGCACGGACAACCACGTGCCGGTCGCGGACGGCCTGTACGGCCGCGCCTACGACACTCCCGGCGAGCTGCCGCTGAGCCTGGTCATGCTCGGCGACTCCACGGCCGCGGGGCAGGGCGTGCACCGGGCCGGGCAGACGCCGGGCGCGCTGCTGGCGTCGGGCCTGGCGGCGGTCGCGGAACGTCCGGTGCGGATGCGCAACGTGGCGCTGCCCGGTGCCCGGTCGGACGACCTGGACCGCCAGGTGGCGCTGGTACTGGGCGACCCGGATCGGGTGCCGGACATCTGCGTGATCATGGTCGGCGCGAACGACGTGACCCACCGGATGCCGCCGACACGCTCGGTGCGCCACCTGTCGGCGGCGGTGCGGCGGCTGCGCACGGCAGGCGCCGAGGTCGTCGTGGGCACCTGCCCGGACCTCGGCACGATCGAGCCGGTCCAGCAGCCGCTGCGGTTGCTGGCCCGGCGGGCCTCGCGTCAGCTGGCGGCGGCGCAGACGATCGGGGCGGTGGAGCAGGGGGGCCGGACCGTGTCGCTGGGCGACCTACTGGGTCCGGAGTTCGCGGCGAACCCGCGGGAGCTGTTCGGTCCGGACAACTACCACCCCTCCGCGGAGGGGTACGCGACGGCGGCGATGGCGGTGCTGCCGACGGTGTGCGCGGCGCTGGGCCTGTGGCCGGCCGAGGAGGAGCGTCCGGACGTGTCCCGGAGCGAGGGCTTCCTGCCGGTAGCCCGTGCGGCGGCCGAGGCCGCGTCGCAGGCGGGCACGGAGGTCACGGCGGCGCTGCCGACCGGTCCGCGCGGACCGTGGGCCCTGCTCAAGCGGCGCCGGCGGCGCCGGGTCCCGGAGCCCGAGCCGGCCTCTTCCGGCCCGTCCGAGGACGCCCCTCAGTTCGAGGAGCTGGGGGGAGTCTGAGGGCGGCCCGAGAGCGAACCCGGCCGCGCGGGGAAAGCGCACAGGGAAAGCACAGAGGGAAAGCACACAGGGAAAGCACACAGGGAAAGCAAGCGCTTAGAAAATTGCGGCCAGGGTCACACCCCGGTTGGAGTGACCCCGACCGTACGTACGGGTAACTTCCAAGCAGCCCGCCCGTCATCGACCACGCGGCCGCCCGGTCGCCCGACCACCGTCCTCCACGAGGCGTTGCGCGCCGCCCTATCGACATGGAGTCGTGATGCCCGAAGCCGTCATCGTCTCGACTGCCCGCTCCCCCATCGGCCGTGCCTTCAAGGGCTCCCTCAAGGACCTGCGCCCCGACGACCTCACCGCCACGATCATCCAGGCGGCGCTCGCGAAGATCCCCGAACTGGACCCCCGGGACATCGACGACCTGATGCTCGGCTGCGGCCTGCCCGGCGGCGAGCAGGGCAACAACCTCGGCCGGATCGTCGCCGTGCAGATGGGGATGGACCACCTGCCCGGCTGCACCATCACCCGCTACTGCTCCTCGTCGCTCCAGACCTCCCGGATGGCCCTGCACGCGATCAAGGCCGGCGAGGGCGACGTCTTCGTCTCGGCCGGCGTCGAGATGGTCTCCCGGTTCACCAAGGGCAACTCCGACAGCCTGCCGGACACGCACAACCCGCTGTTCGCCGAGGCGGAGGCCCGTACCGCGGCCAGGGCCGAGCAAGGCGGCTCGACCTGGCACGACCCGCGCGAGGACGGCCTGGTCCCGGACGCCTATATCGCGATGGGCCAGACCGCGGAGAACCTGGCCCGCCTCAAGGGCGTCACCCGCCAGGACATGGACGAGTTCGGCGTGCGCTCGCAGAACCTCGCCGAGGAGGCCATCAAGAACGGCTTCTGGGAGCGGGAGATCACCCCGGTGACGCTGCCCGACGGCACCGTGATCGGCAAGGACGACGGCCCGCGCCCCGGCGTGACCATGGAGGGCGTGGCCGGCCTCAAGCCCGTCTTCCGCCCGGACGGCCTGGTCACCGCCGGCAACTGCTGCCCGCTCAACGACGGCGCCGCCGCGGTCGTCATCATGTCCGACACCAAGGCCCGCGAGCTGGGCCTCACCCCGCTCGCCCGGATCGTCTCCACCGGCGTCTCCGCCCTGTCCCCGGAGATCATGGGCCTGGGTCCGGTCGAGGCGTCGCGGCAGGCACTGAAGCGGGCCGGGCTGACCGTCGGCGACATCGACCTGGTCGAGATCAACGAGGCCTTCGCCGCCCAGGTGATCCCCTCCTACCGCGACCTCGGCATCGACCTGGACAGGCTGAACGTCAACGGCGGCGCGATCGCGGTGGGCCACCCCTTCGGCATGACCGGCGCGCGCATCACCGGCACGCTCGTCAACTCCCTCCAGTTCCACGACAAGCAGTTCGGCCTGGAGACGATGTGCGTGGGCGGCGGCCAGGGCATGGCGATGGTCATCGAACGCCTCAGCTGACGCATCGCGTCACCATGACCGCTGGAGAGACCGTCAGTGGCCGCTTTACCACCCGCTGTGACCGAATGGCCCGGAATCCAAGAAACCCCTTGGTTCCGGGCCGTTTTGTGATCCAATCTCCCTCAGGATGTGACCTATCTCCCTCGGTGGAGAGGTTTACGCAGGTCAGCGCTTTACCCCAGAGGGCTCCAGGGCCACATCGGACCGCAATTCTGTCCGTTTCGTGACATTACGCACTGACACTTGGATAGTCCGCCCTTCAAGCTGATGTAGGAAGTCGGGGGTCGACCTTGAACCCGGGAGTACGTCAGTGAGCGCCATGCCGATCGCCTTGCTGCTCACCACGGCCGCCACCGGCGCCGTGGGCGTCGCCGTCCTGCGCGTCTTGTGGGTGCTGCGCCGCCAGGTGGCGGCCCTGCACACGCAGCTCGCGGAGAACCACGCCGCCACCGCGCGAGCACTGGTGCCCGCCGCCCGCGGCCACGCGGACGCGGAGCAGATACGTGCCGCCGTGGTGCAGGCGCTCTCCGAGGAGCGGGAGCGGGAGCTGGCCGAGGCGCGCGCCTTCTGGGCCGCCCAGGAGGCCCGCGACGCCGCCGACGCGCCCTCCCTGCTCGGACTCCCCGACAGCGACCTGTTCCTGCCCCGGCAGACCGACTTCACCGGGCTTGACAACCTGGAGCCGGTGGCCGAGCCCGCCCCGGAGGCCGACGAGCTCTCCGGCAAGGACTGCGTCCAGGGCGGCACGTCCGGCGAGTCCCCGGAGCTGGCCGCGGCCCGCCGCCGGCACCCCTCGCACCCGGACTTCACCCCGCACCCGTCGCCCGTCGGGGGCGACCACGAACAGACGCTCGCCACGCTGGAGGACCTGGCCGAGTCCCGCGTGGAACTGGCCGACGTCCGCCCGGGCCCGCTCGGCACCCTCGACGTCTACGTCTTCGCCGACGGTACGACCCTGTGCATGACCCCGGGACACCGCGAGACCGCGGAACGCCTGGCCGACGCCCTGCGCGCGGGCGAGACCCCGGTACTGCTCGGCGGTTCGGGCGTCTCCGGCGCCTACACGCTCACCTTCACCTGCGGTGCCGAGCAGGTGTACATCCTGGCGGACCGGGTCATCGCGTCGCTGTAGCGGGGGCCGCCGGCTCCCCCTCGCGTCAGCGCCCCGTCCGCCCCTGAACAGGCGCGCAGCTCAGACCCCGGCGCGCTTCAGCGCCTCCTGCACCAGACGTACGGCCTCCTCGACCTCGTCCTCGCTCTTCAGTACGAGCGCCAGATCGTGCCCAGCGACCGTGACCTGGTCCGCCGCCGCGAACATCCCCGCGTCGGGCATCTCCCGCGGCTCGCACCCGGGGCATTCGGCGAGCTGGGCCCGCCGGGCGAACTCCCTGGCCAGCGCGAGTGCCTCCGCTGCGCCCGCCCGTTGCAGCCGGCTCTGCGGCGCCGCCCTGAGGCGGTCGGCGAAGTGATCCACTGCCCGGGTCAGAGATGTCGTGTCAACCACGTCGCGAGACTACGCGTCGCGGCACGACTGTTGCCAATACGCGAACCCTCAGGCACGGTGACGTGAAGGACCGGCTTCGAGTGCGTCCGGAGGCGCCGATGTCCCAAGTCTTCTCCGAAGAGACCCATCGCAATCTGCTCGCCCGCATCCCCCACTGCACCGGTCGTGATATCTCCGACTGGCTGCGCACCGTCGAAGAAGGCCCCGCGCTCCGCTTCGAGGAGAAGGTCAGCTGGCTCCGCCACGAGCACGACCTCGCGTACGGCCACGCCAAGGCGCTCATCCACGAGTACGACCTGAGGAGGGCCGCGCGCAAGCTGCTCTAGGCGTGCAGCGCAGCGCAGTGCCGGCGCCGCCGGACGGACACGGCGCCGGAACGACGAAGGGCCCCGGGAAGACCCGGGGCCCTTGCGTTCGTCCGGCGCGAGGTGCGCTGGGGACTAGTCGCTCTGGTTGAGGATCGCGATGAGACGCAGGAACTCCATGTAGATCCACACCAGCGTCAGCGTGAGGCCGAAGGCCGCGAGCCAGGCCTCCTCGCGCGGCGCGCCGTAGGCGATGCCGTCCTCGACCTGCTTGAAGTCCAGGGCCAGGAAGCAGGCGCCGAGGATGATGCCGATGACACCGAAGAGGATGCCGAGCGGGCCGCTGCGGAAGCCGAGGCCGTCACCGCCGCCGAACACCGCGAACAGCATGTTGACGGCCATGAGGAGCACGAAGCCGAGCGCAGCCGCCATCACGAAGCCGTAGAACCGGCGGGTGACGCGGATCCAGCCCGCCTTGTACGCCAGCAGGACGCCGACGAAGACGGCCATCGTGCCGAGCACGGCCTGCATGGCGGCGCCACTGGCGATGTGGGTGTCGACGATGTTGGAGACGACGCCGAGGAACACGCCCTCGACCGCGGCGTAGGTCAGGATCAGCGCGGGTGAGGCCTTGCGCTTGAACGACTGCACCAGGGCCAGGACCATGCCGATCACCATGGCGCCGATACCGATCCCGTAGGAACGGTTGATGTTGGCGCTGTCGACCGGCAGCAGCGCCCAGGCGAGCGCGGCCGTCACGACCAGGGTGCCGAGTGTGGACGCGGTGCGCAGGACGACGTCGTCCATCGTCATCCGGCCGGTGGTGGCCGGGGCCTGCGGCGGCGCGCCCTGCTGAAGGTCTTGCTGAGCGTAAGGGTTCTGCGCGTAGGGGTTGCCGCTCGGCTGGGCGTACGGGTTGCCCTGCGCGTACGGATTGCCCTGCGTGCCGACAGCGGGACCCCCGGCCTGCGGCGCGGCGTTGAAGCCCGCGTAGCCGTTGTCGCGGCTGAACCCCCGTCGCGAGAAGACCGGGTTTCTGCTCCTCATCTCACTCCTCCATGGCCGCACGGCGCGGCCTTGGCCTCAAGAGTAATGGAAAGGCAAAGGGCTGACCCTAGTACCTCGGAAGGATCTTTCCCTCGCCATGCTGCGGAACACGCTACGTCGCCGCATGATTCCCGGCCAGGGAGGGCCCCCTTCATGACCGACCCGGAACACGTCCGGAACCGGCCGGAGACCACCCGGTTGCCCGTCAGCCGATCGGGAACCCGGTGTAGCCCTCGGCGAGGTCGGTCTCGGCGGCCCGGCAGGAGCCGATCCGGTCCAGCCGGGCCAGTTGCAGCCTTCCCTCAAACGCGGTGGCGTCCGGGTCGCGGTGCAGCATCGTCGTCATGTCGTAACTGAAGCGCTCGGCCTGCCAGACGCGCCGCAGGCAGGTCTCCGAGTAGGCGTCGAGGAGTTCGGCGGAGCCCGTCTCCTTCTCGTGGACGAGCGCCCGCGCGAAGGTGACGACGTCGCCGACGGCGAGGTTCAGCCCCTTGGCCCCGGTCGGCGGCACGATGTGGGCGGCGTCACCGGCCAGGAACAGGCGGCCGTGGCGCATGGATTCGTGGACGTAGGAGCGCATCGGGGTCACCGACTTCTGGGTGATCGGGCCGCGGTGCAGGGCCCAGTCGTCGGCGGTCTCCAGCCGCCGTTCGAGTTCGTCCCAGATCTCCTCGTCGCTCCAGGCCCCGGCGTCGGTGTCCGCGGGCACCTGGAGGTAGAGGCGGGAGACGGACGGGGAGCGCATGGACAGCAGGGCGAACCCGCGGTCGTGGCGGGCGTAGACCAGTTCGTCGTGCGAGGGCGCCACGTCGGCGAGGATGCCGAGCCAGCCGAAGGGGTACGTCCGCTCGAACACCCGGGAGAGCGAGGTGGGGACGGCCGTGCGGGCCACGCCCCAGAAGCCGTCGCACCCGACGACGTAGTCGCACTCGAGGACGTCCTCGCGCCCCTGGTGGCGGAACCGGATGGAGGGGCGGTCGCTCTCCGCCCCCTCCACGGCCAGCGCCTCCGCCTCGAACAGGAGCGGGCCGCCCTCCTCGAGCTGCAGGGCGATGAGGTCCTTGCAGACCTCGGTCTGGGCGTAGACCATCACCGACCGCCCACCGGTGAGCGCGGGGAAGTCGACGCGGTGCCGGCGCCGGTCGAAGCGAAGCTCGATCCCGTCGTGCCGCAGCCCCTCGCGGTCCATCCGCTCCCCCGCCCCGGCCGCGCGCAGCACGTCCACGGTGCCCTGCTCCAGGATCCCGGCCCGCTGCCGGTGCTCGACGTAGGCGCGGTCGCGGCTCTCCAGGACGACCGAGTCGATCCCGGCGTTGTGGAGCAGCCGGGCGAGGAGCAAGCCGGCCGGTCCGGCTCCAATGATGCCGACGGTGGTGCGCATCGGTCGTTCCCTTCGGATGGGCGTCGTCGCCCGGGTGGATGACGGAGTGGATGACTGGACGGACGACTGAATTTTCGCTGTTCGCCTGGTGAAATTTCTTTCACTGTGATGTGTCCTGAGTTTCCGTCCGGACCCATCCGATGTCAATGGTTGCCCTCGCCCATGGGGGGTCGCGTCAGTGGGTGCCCGCGTCGACGGGGTGTCGCGGGTACCGGAAGCGCGCTGCCGTGCATGAGGTGAAGTGAGAGCGCGCGGGCCCCGGGTGCGGGGAGGCCTGCTCGGACCCGCCCTCCTGCCGCGGGGCACGGTCCGTTGGCCGGACCGTGTGCGGCGTGGTGGTGCCCGGAGCCGGACTTGAACCGGCACGCCCGCGAAGGGGCAGCGAGGTTTAAGCTCGCCGTGTCTGCTTTCCACCATCCGGGCAGGCCATGGGCTCCGCGCTGCGGCTCCGACCCTATCGGGACCCCTTCCCCGAACAGCGGGCGGGTGGACTCATGTTGTCTTATTTTATTGGTAACTGAGGGAGCATCAGCGCGCGGGGGTGGCCATCGGCACTTGCCAACAGCCTTGCGGGCGAGTGCCGGGCGCGCACGTGGAATGACGGAATTTCACCGTCCGAACCAGGGGGCTCCACCTGTTCTCGACGACCCGGCCCGGAGGACGCGTCTCGGGGACGGCCTCCTCGCCGGGTATCAGGGACGGTCCTCATCCCCAGGTATGACGTGCCCGGCCCCGGTCCGACCCCAGTCGGCCCCCGGAACGGGAACAGCGGCTGACTGCACGGGCCCGATCGGCCGCGACGATGGTCTACATCCCGCGAACATCGTCGTCCCGTCAGGAGCACCCACCCGTGACCACCTCCTCCATCGCCGGCCGGACCACCGCCGTGGCCGCGCGTGCCACGGATCTGTCGAAGATCTACGGACAGGGCGAGACCCAGGTGGTCGCCCTCGACCGGGTCTCCGTCGACTTCCGCCAGGCCGAGTTCACCGCGATCATGGGCCCCTCCGGGTCCGGCAAGTCCACGCTGATGCACTGCGTGGCGGGCCTGGACACGTTCTCCTCCGGTTCGGTGCGCATCGGCGACACCGAGCTGGGTTCGCTGAAGGACAAGCAGCTCACCAGGTTGCGCCGGGACAAGATCGGCTTCATCTTCCAGGCGTTCAACCTGCTGCCGACACTCACGGCCCTGGAGAACATCACCCTTCCGATGGACATCGCCGGCCGCAAACCGGACCGGCAGTGGCTCGACTCCGTGATCGCGATGGTCGGGCTCGCCGACCGGCTGGGCCACCGGCCCTCCCAGCTGTCCGGCGGTCAGCAGCAGCGCGTCGCCGTCGCCCGGGCGCTGGCCGCCAAGCCGGAGATCATCTTCGGTGACGAGCCCACCGGAAACCTCGACTCGCGCGCCGGGGCCGAGGTGCTCGGCTTCCTGCGCAACTCCGTGCGCGAGCTGGGCCAGACGGTGGTCATGGTGACCCACGATCCGGTGGCCGCGGCGTACGCGGACCGGGTGGTGTTCCTCGCGGACGGGCGGATCGTGGACGAGGTGTACGAGCCCACGGCGGACGCGGTCCTCGACCTCATGCGGCGTCTTCCCGGGGGGAACCTCCGGACCCCCGAGTCCGACGGCAAGAGCCGCGTCGGCTGACCTCCCGCCGCCTCCCACCCCCCTCGCCACCCCTCGTACACCCTGGACTGAGACGAACCCATGTTCCGCACAGCCTTGCGCAACGTACTCGCGCACAAGGCCCGGCTCCTCATGACCGTGCTCGCCGTGATGCTCGGCGTCGCCTTCGTGTCGGGGACCCTGGTCTTCACCAACACCATCTCGGACGCGTTCCAGAAGAGTTCCGCCAAGGGCTTCGACCATGTCGACGTGGCCGTGCGGGCCAAGTTCCAGCAGAGCAAGGGCGACCGGGTCGGCAAGCGGCCCGAGCTGACCCAGGCGCTGCTGGACGAGAGCGCCCGCGTCCCCGGCGCCGGCTCCGCCATCGGCGTCGTGCACGGCTTCACCGCGATCGCCGACAAGGACGGCAAGCTGATCGGCGGCGGCTTCCAGTCGCAGGGCGGGAACTACTGGGGCGCGAACGACCCCCGGTACCCGCTGAAGTCCGGCGCCGCCCCGCACGGCGAGGGCCAGGTCCTCATCGACTCCGAGACCGCCCGGCGCGCCGGGTACAAGGTCGGCGACCCCATCCGCGTCTCCGTCGACGGCCCCGTCCTGACACCCACCGTCAGCGGTGTCTTCACCACCGACGACGGCAACGTCGCCGCCGGCGGCAGCCTCGCCCTGTTCGACACGGCGACCGCCCAGAAGCTGTTCGGCAAGCCGGGCACGTACGACGAGATCGACGTGCGGGCGAAGGCGGGCACCAGCCAGGCGGCGCTGAAGGCGCAGCTGGACCGGGTGCTGCCGAAGGGGACGACCGAGACGACCACCGCCAGGCAGCTCGCCGACGACCAGGCGCGGATGATCTCGGACTCGATGAGCGGACTGCGTCAGGGCCTGCTGGTCTTCGCCGGCATCGCGCTGTTCGTCGGTACGTTCATCATCGCCAACACCTTCACCATGCTCGTCGCCCAGCGCACCAAGGAGCTGGCGCTGCTGCGCGCGGTCGGCGCCTCCCGCCGGCAGGTCACCCGGTCCGTGCTGATCGAGGCGTTGCTGGTGGGCGCGGTGGCCGCCGTGACCGGTCTGGTGGCGGGCATCGGCATCGGCGCCGGGCTCAAGTCCCTGCTGGGCTCGATGGGCGCCACCGTGCCCGACGGGCCGCTGGTCGTCACGCCCGGCACCGTGGCCGCCGCCCTCGCGGTCGGCGTCCTCGTGACCATGCTGGCCGCGTGGCTGCCCGGCCGCCGGGCCGCCAAGATCCCGCCGGTGGCGGCGATGAGCAGCCTGCACGCGCAGGCGACCACCAAGTCGCTGGTGCTGCGCAACACCATCGGTGCCCTGTTCTCGGCCGCCGGTGTCGCCGTGGTCCTGGTGGCCACGGCGATGGACGACATCGAGGCCGCCCAGGCGCCCATGGGTCTCGGCGCGGTGCTGCTGATCATCGGCGTCTTCATCCTGACCCCGCTGCTGTCCCGTCCGCTGATCGCCGCCGCGGCCCCCGTCCTGCGCGCCTTCGGCGTCTCCGGCAAGCTGGCCCGGCAGAACTCGGTGCGCAACCCGCGCCGTACGGCGGCCACCGCGTCCGCGCTGATGATCGGCCTGACCCTCATCACCGGCATGACGGTGATGGCGGGCAGCCTCCAGCACGCGATCGACAAGATGGCCTCGTCCGCGATCCGCGCCGACTACGTGGTGTCGATGGCGAACGGCAACTTCCTCTCCCCGGACGTCGACAGGAAGCTGCGTGCCGCCGAGGGCGTGACGGCCACCAGCCCGCTGCGCAACGCGCCCTCCCGCATCGACGGCCGGACCGAGTTCCTGACCGGGGTGAACGGCGAGTCGATCGGCGAGCTGACCGATCTCCGCGTCGACGACGGCTCCTTCACGGTCGGCGGCACGAAGGTCGTCGTGGACGCCAAGACCGCCACGTCGCACGACTGGAAGGCCGGTTCGGTCTTCACCGCCGCCTTCGAGGACGGCAAGAAGCAGCGCCTGACCGTCGCCGGGGTCTACGAGGGCAACGAGATGATCCGCGGGATCATGCTCGACAACGCCACCCTCGCGCCGCACCAGCCCGACCCGACCGACATGCAGGTCATGGTCAAGACCGCCGACGGCGCGTCCGACGCGACCAAGGACCGGCTGGTGAAGGCCCTCGGCTCCAACCCGGCGATCAAGGTCCAGGACAAGAAGGACATCTCCAACGGCATCGCGCAGATGTTCACCCTGATGCTGAACCTGCTCTACGGCCTGCTCGCCATGGCGGTGATCGTCGCGGTCCTCGGCGTCATCAACACCCTGGCGATGTCGGTGTTCGAGCGCTCCCAGGAGATCGGCATGCTCCGCGCGATCGGCCTGGACCGCAAGGGCATCAAGCGGATGGTCCGCCTGGAGTCCCTGGTGATCTCCCTGTTCGGCGGCGTCCTCGGCATCGGGCTCGGCGTGTTCTTCGGCTGGGCGGCCGGTGAGCTGCTGGGCTCCAGTCTGTCGACGTACGAACTGGTCCTGCCCTGGTCGCGGCTGACCGTCTTCCTGCTGCTCGCGGCGGCGGTCGGCGTGCTGGCGGCGCTGTGGCCGGCCCGGCGCGCGGCACGGCTGAACATGCTCCAGGCCATCAAGTCGGAGTAGCGGCGCCTCTGCGCCGAAGGGGCCCCTTCCATGGCGGAAGGGGCCCCTTCGGCGTGTGCGTGCCGGGCGTCGCGAGCCGGTGAACCTTTCCGGTCGCAGCACTAGTGCCCCGACAGACAGCGTTCGCCCCGTCGCGACGCCCGGCATGCTCCCCCGAGCTCTTCGAGCAGGGGGGACCCCCACTCGCCGCACCGGCCGAAAGCCCAAGTACGTCCAGTACGAGTGCTTCCGGCCGGCACGCCGATAGCACGCACCGGACGCCGCTCCTTCACGGGCAAACGTTGCCTGCCGCGGCACTAGGTGGCGGGCGCGCCCCAGGTACGGGTCCGCAGTGGCATCCCCGAGTCACCGGATCCGGGGGTCCGCACGGCCAGCACCTGGTTGACGCCGATGCGGTTGCGTTCGAAGGCGAGCGCGGAGGCCGCCATGTACAGGCGCCAGACGCGGGCGCGGCCGGGGCTGGTGAGCCGCGTTGCCCGGACCCAGTCCGCCTCCAGGTTGGCCACCCAGCGGCGCAGGGTGAGCGCGTAGTGCTCGCGGATCGACTCCACGTCGCGCACCTCGAAGCCGGCCCGCTCCAGCTGGGTGACGGTGGTGCCGACGGGTGCGAGCTCGCCGTCCGGGAAGACGTAGGCGTCGATGAACTCGTCCACGTGGTACGACGATTCGTCCCGCTGCGGGCGGCGGCCGATCTGGTGGTTGAGCAGCCGTCCGCCGGGCTTCAGCAGGGCGTGCAGCTCACGCGCGTAATCCAGGTAGCGGGCGGCGCCGACGTGTTCGGCCATGCCGATGGAGGAGATCGCGTCGTAGGGGCCGTCCCGCACGTCCCGGTAGTCCTGGACGCGGATCTCCACCCGGTCGGTGAGCCCCTCGTCGGCGACGCGCTTGCGGGCGTACGCCGCCTGTTCCTGGGACAGGGTGACGCCGACGACGCCCACGCCGTGCTCGCGGGCCGCGTGGACGGCCATCGATCCCCAGCCGCAGCCGACGTCGAGGAGGCGCTGACCTGGCCTCAGCTCCAGCTTGCGTGAGATGAGTTCGAGTTTGTCGTGCTGGGCCTGTTCGAGGGTGGCGAGGGGTTCGGGGGCCGGCCAGTAGGCGCAGGAGTACACCATGGAGGGGCCGAGGACGAGCTCGTAGAAGTCGTTGCCGACGTCGTAGTGGTGGCTGATGGCGCTCTTGTCGCTGCGTCGGGTGTGCAGGTGGCCGCTACGCCTGCGGGCCTCCTCGCGGGGCGGGGCAGGGGGCAGCGGCGGGCCGGCCAGCTTCACCAGGCCGCGGACGGCGGCGCGGGCCTGCGGGTCGCGCAGCGTCGCGGTGAGGCCGCGGGCGTCCTCGCCCCGCTCCCAGATCAGGCCCGAGAGCCGTTCCAGGGCGGCGTAGAAGTCGCCCTCGACGGTCAGGTCGCCGGCCACCCAGGCACGGGCCAGGCCCAGTTCGCCCGGCTTGAACAGCAGCCGGCGCAGGGCCCGGCGATTGCGTACGACGAGCATCGGTGCGTCCGGCGGCCCCGCCTCGGAACCGTCCCAGGCGCGAATGCGCAGGGGAAGCGGGGACCCCAGCAGCTGTTCGAGGAGTCGTGTGAGCCGCAGCGCGGCATCGGGCATGGTGCACACCTCCATGACGACGAACGCCGGAATGTCATCCACCACGTAAACACCGGGACGCGTCGAGCGCAGTCCCGCAACGTAGTTACGACTGGGCAAATACCACCGTTCCACCGCAACGGCTCTGGGTCACGCCGGGCGGAACGCCGAAGGACCTCCCGCACCACGGATGGCGGGAGGTCCTTCGGTTCGTTCGTCGGACCGGGAGGCCCGGAGGCCTGAAGGTCTGGAGACCTGAAGGTCAGGAGGCCTTGGCCTTCTCCTCGGTCTTGCTCGCGGCGGGCACCGGCGCGGGCTTGGCGGCCTCGTAGAACTCCTCGCGGGGGTTCTCCATGGCGCCGAGGGAGACGACCTCGCGCTTGAGGAACATGCCGAGGGTCCAGTCGGCGAAGATACGGATCTTGCGGTTCCAGGTCGGCATGGCCATGCCGTGGTAGCCGCGGTGCATGTACCAGGCGAGGCGTCCCTTGAGCTTGATCTTCATCTTGCCCATGACGATCATCGCGACGCCCTTGTGCAGGCCGAGACCCGCGACCGCGCCCTTGTTGGCGTGCTCGTAGTCCCCCTGCGGGAAGCCCCGCATCTGGGAGATCACGTTGTCGCCGAGGACCTTGGCCTGGCGCAGCGCGTGCTGGGCGTTCGGCGGGCACCAGGCGTTCTCGTTGCCCGCCCGGCGGCCGACGAGGTCGGGCACCTGCGCGTTGTCACCGGCGGCCCAGATGTAGTCCGTGCCCTGCACCTGGAGGGTGGGCGCGCAGTCGACGTGGCCGCGCGGGCCGAGCGGCAGGCCGAAGCGGGCCAGCGCCGGGTTGGGCTTGACGCCCGCGGTCCACACGATCGTGTTGGAGTCGACCTCGAGGCCGTTCTTGAGCACCACGTGGCCGTCGACGCAGGACTCCATGGAGGTGGAGAGGTAGACCTCCACACCGCGGCCCTCGAGGTGCTCCTTGCCGTACTGGCCGAGCTTCGGGCCGACCTCGGGGAGGATCTTGTCGGCGGCGTCGACGAGGACGAAGCGCATGTCCTCGCGGGACACGTTGTTGTAGTACTTGGCCGCGTCCCGGGCCATGTCCTCGACCTCACCGATGGTCTCGGCGCCGGCGAAGCCACCTCCGATGAAGACGAAGGTGAGCGCCTTGCGGCGGATCTCCTCGTCCGTGGTGGAGTCGGCCTTGTCGAGCTGCTCCAGGACGTGGTTGCGCAGGCCGATGGACTCCTCGATGCCCTTCATGCCGATGCCCTGCTCGGCCAGGCCCGGGATCGGGAAGGTGCGGGACACCGCGCCCATCGCGATGACGAGGTAGTCGAAGGGCAGCTCGTACGCCTCGCCGACCAGCGGGGCGATCGTCGCGACCTTCCGGTCCTGGTCGATGGTGGTGACCCGGCCGGTGAGGACCTCCGCCTTGGGCAGCACGCGTCGCAGCGGGACGACGACGTGCCGGGGGGAGATGCTGCCGGCTGCGGCTTCGGGGAGGAAGGGCTGGTAGGTCATGTACGAACGGGGGTCGACGACCGTGACGGTCGCCTCTCCGTAGCGCATCTTCTTGAGGATGCGCCGAGCTGCGTACAGGCCTACGTACCCACCGCCTACTACGAGGATCCTGGGACGCTCCGTGGTGCTCATGGCATCGAGTATCCACCTGTCCCAGGGGGGTCGCTCGTGCGCCCCTTCACAAGGTTGGGCAGGCCCTGTGCTAAACTCCGCGACCCCGCTCGCCGGGCCCTGACGGCGGCAGGCGGCCACTGTCCGGTTCAGGCCGTTGTCAAGGCCGCGTGAGCTGCTGCTCTGACCGAAGAAGGTCCCCCATGGAGGGGCCCTGCGACCCTTCCGGAACCGCTTCCCGGCGCTCACCCGAGCACGGTTTTCTGCCTGCTGAGACCCCGAAAAGGCTCCCGGGGGCCCTTTCGGCCCTTGACAGGGCCGAATTCCTTGTGAAGAACTTCACGAAGTTTTCCTGGCGGGGCGTCACCGAGGGGTGCCCGGCGGGCCCCCGGGGTGCGCCCACACGGTATCCGGACTGCTCAACCGGAGGCTACTGGCCAGTAGATCCAGCGCGGAACGAGCCTACGCCACCGACCAGGCGATGCCGTCGAGGATGTCGTGTTCGCTGACGACGACCTCCCGTGCGCCGATGCGTTCCATGATCGCCAGCAGGACCAGGGCGCCCGCGCCGATGACGTCGACTCGGCCCGGGTGCATGGAGGGGATCGCCGCGCGTTCGGCGTGCGTGGAGTGCAGCAGGCGCTCGCTGATCTCGCGGACGCGCTCGAGGGAGACACGGGAGTGGTGGATGGCCGCCGAGTCGTACGCGGGAAGCTCCTGCGCGATCGCCGACACCGTCGTCACCGAGCCGGCCAGGCCCACCAGGGTGTGCGCCTCGCGCAGCGGGACCGTTTCCTCGGCGAGGTCGAGCGCGGCCTCGATGTCGGCCCGTATGGCGGCGATCTGCTCCTCGGTCGGCGGGTCCGTGACCACCCCGTCCCGCACCAGGTGACGCTCCGTCATGCGGACGCAGCCCACGTCCACCGAGCGCGCCGCACGGACGTGGTCGTCGCCCACGACGAACTCCGTCGAGCCGCCGCCGATGTCCACCACCAGGAAGGGCCGGGCGAGGTCCGCACGGCCCGTCAGCTCCTTCGTCGCACCGGTGAAGGAGAACTCCGCCTCCTGGTCACCGGAGATCACCTCGGGCTCGACGCCGAGGATGTCCATCACCCCGCGCACGAACTCGTCCCGGTTCTCGGCGTCCCGGGAGGCGGAGGTGGCCACGAAACGCAGCCGCTCGGCGCCGTGCTCCTTGATGGCCTCGGCGTACTCCCGGCAGGCCGCGAAGGTACGCTCCAGCGCCTCGGGGGCGAGCCGGCCGGTGCGGTCCACACCCTGGCCGAGCCGCACGATGGTCATGCGCCGGTCCAGCTCGAGAAGTTCGCCCGTCGCCGGGTCGGCGTCCGCGACCAGCAGACGGATGGAGTTCGTGCCGCAGTCGACGGCGGCGACCCGGGTCATGCGCGGTCCTCCTCGGTCCCGACGGGCCCGGCGGCGAACCCGCCGTCCTCGGAGGCCCCGTTCTGCCGCCCCTCGCCGGACGGCGGCGCCGCGGGCGTCACGCACGGGCCCTTGCGCCACCACTCGGGCAGCATCGCGATCGCCTCGTCACCGAGCGGGTTCACGCCCGGCCCGGCCGCCAGCGAGTGGGCGACCAGGACGTGCAGGCACTTCACCCGGTCCGGCATGCCGCCCGCGCTGGGGAAGCCCGTCAGCTCCTCGATCTCGTCCCGGCGCCGGATGTAGTCCTCGTGCGCGGCCCGGTACGCGGCCGCCAGCTCCGGGTCGGTGGCCAGCCGCTCCGTCATCTCCTTCATCACGCCGTCGGCCTCCAGCGTGCCGATGGCCGAGGCGGCGCGCGGGCACGTCAGGTAGTACAGCGTGGGGAAGGGCGTGCCGTCGGGCAGCCGCGGGGCCGTCTCCACGACGTCGGGCTGCCCGCAGGGGCAGCGGTGCGCGATCGCGCGCAGCCCGCGCGGCGGCCGCCCGAGCTGCTGCCTGAAGGCCTCGACGTCCGCCTCGGTGGGTTCGGTGCGCTCGGTGGGCGGCGGTGGGGTTTCCATGCCTTGCGTATGTCTCTCTGTCAGTTCACTGGTCGGAGGCGTCGGACTTGTCGACCCCGTCCCAGACGTTGGCGTACCAGGGGCGGTGGGCCGTCCCCCGCTCGGCGCGGGACCGCTCGGCCGGACCCGGGTCGACCACGACGTAGCCGGTCTCCCCGGGCTTCACGTAGTGCAGCCGCTGCCGGATCTGCTGTTCGGCGTAGGCGTCGTCCTGCCAGCGTGCCTTGAGGTCGCGCAGTTGTTCCACCCGCTGCTGGGCCTGCCGCTTCTGCCGTTGCAGGTCGGCGATGTCGGCGCGCTGGGTGACGTACTGCCGCATCGGGTACGCCAGGGCGACCACCAACGAGCACAGCACCAGCGCGAGCAGCGCCGCGCGGCCGGTGAGGCGGGAGCGGCGGGCCTGGCGGCGGGTCTGCGAACGGTAGACACGGGCCGCGGTCTGCTCACCGAGCAGCCTGAGCCTGGTCGTGGTGGAGAACCGGTCCCGGTCCTTGACGGCCATCGTCCCGCCTCCCGTTCGTGCCCGCGCACACACGTGCGTACGTCCCCGGACACGGTACGGGACCGGGTACGGGGACGTACGTGCGACTGGCGAAGCCTTACGCTTTGCGGCTCAGCCTCCGGGACGGCTCGGCCCTCGGAACGGCTGAGCCCTCGAAGCGGCTCAGCCCTTGAAGCGAGGGAAGGCCGAGCGGCCGGCGTACACCGCGGCGTCGTCGAGGATCTCCTCGATGCGCAGCAGCTGGTTGTACTTGGCGACGCGCTCCGAGCGGGCCGGGGCGCCGGTCTTGATCTGGCCGCAGTTGGTGGCGACGGCCAGGTCGGCGATCGTGACGTCCTCGGTCTCGCCGGAGCGGTGGGACATCATGCACTTGAAGCCGTTGCGCTGGGCCAGCTCGACGGCGTCCAGGGTCTCGGTGAGCGAACCGATCTGGTTCACCTTCACGAGCAGCGCGTTGGCGGCGCCGTCCTCGATGCCGCGGGCGAGGCGCTCGGGGTTGGTGACGAACAGGTCGTCGCCGACGAGCTGGACCTTGTCGCCGAGCTTGTCGGTGATGACCTTCCAGCCGGCCCAGTCGTCCTCGAACAGCGGGTCCTCGATGGAGACGAGCGGGTAGGCCGCGACGAGCTCCTCGTAGTACTCCGTCATCTCGGCGGCGGAGCGCTCCTTGCCCTCGAAGACGTACTTGCCGTCCTTGTAGAACTCGGAGGCGGCGACGTCGAGCGCGAGGGCGATCTGCTCGCCGGGGGCGTAGCCGGCTTCCTTGATCGCCTCGAGGATGAGGTCCAGGGCCTCGCGGTTGGAGCCGAGGTTCGGGGCGAAGCCGCCCTCGTCGCCGAGGCCGGTGGACAGGCCCTTGCTCTTCAGGACCTTCTTCAGGGTGTGGTAGACCTCGGTGCCCCAGCGCAGGGCCTCGGAGAAGGACTCCGCGCCGATCGGGGCGATCATGAACTCCTGGATGTCCACGTTGGAGTCGGCGTGCGAGCCGCCGTTCAGGATGTTCATCATCGGCACCGGCAGCAGGTGCGCGTTCGGACCGCCGAGGTAGCGGAAGAGGGGGAGGTCCGAGGCCTCGGAGGCGGCGTGGGCGACGGCGAGGGAGACGCCGAGGATGGCGTTGGCGCCCAGCGAGCCCTTGTTGTCGGTGGCGTCCAGGTCGAACATGGCCTGGTCGATCAGACGCTGCTCGGTGGCGTCGTAGCCGACGAGCTCCGGGCCGATCTGCTCGATCACGGCGAGGACGGCCTTCTCGACGCCCTTGCCCTGGTAGCGGTTGGGGTCGCCGTCACGGAGCTCGATGGCCTCGAAGGCACCGGTGGAGGCGCCGGAGGGGACGGCGGCACGACCGGTGCTGCCGTCGTCGAGGCCGACCTCGACCTCGACCGTGGGGTTGCCTCGGGAGTCCAGGATTTCCCGGGCTACGACGACGTCGATGGACGGCACGAGCATCTCCTTCTGGGATGTGACGCTGGAAGTGCGGGGCGTGAGCCTTGCGACTAGAGCCTAACCGTCCCGGGGCGGCGACCGGCCGACCGACCGCCTCGTGGACAGAGTGACGGTACCTATTGTTCCCGCTCGGAACAAAGGAGAGGGGAAGGTTCGGGAACGGCCGGGCGTGCGGGAGGCGAAAAAACCCCGCCCCGGCGCGCAGGGGGGAACGCGCCGGGGCGGGGAGCCCTGGAAAGCACCGAGGGCGGGACGGGCCCTTACTTCAGGTGGAGCTGCTGGCCCGGGTAGATGAGGTCGGCGTTGTCGACGATGTCCTTGTTCAGCTCGAACAGCTTCTTCCAGCCGCCCTGGACGCCGTGCTCGGCGGCGATGGAGCTGAGGGTGTCGCCGGAGACCACCTTGTACTCTCCGTCGCCCTTCTTGACCTTCTCGCCGGTCGGCGTGGTGACGGTCTTGCTCGGGGCCGGACGCGTCGCGGAGCGGTTGGCGGCCTGCTGCTCGGTCGAGCGGGTGGTGGTGCTCTTGGCGGAGCTGCCGCTCGGAGAAGACGAAGAAGAAGACGACGAGGACGCGGGGGCGCCGCCGGTGTAGGCGGCGCCGGACAGGCCCTTGCCGCAGACCGGCCAGGCGCCCTTGCCCTGGCCCGCGAGGACCTTCTCGGCGACGGCTATCTGCTGCGACTTGGAGGCCAGGTCGGCGCGCGACGCGTAGGCGGTGCCGCCATACCCGGCCCAGGTGGAGTTGGTGAACTGGAGGCCACCGTAGAAGCCGTTGCCGGTGTTGATGGACCAGTTGCCGCCGGACTCGCACTGGGCGACCGCGTCCCACTCGGAGGCGGTGGCGGCGGAGGCGTCGCCGACCGCCATCAGCGGGGCGGCGACGGCGGCGCCGGCGACACCGGCGAGCGCGACGACACGGGTGGCCTTGGACGTACGACGGTGCTTGCCCTTGCTGGAGAACAGCATGGTGGATCCCCTCACCGACGCCTGCGAGGTGAGCTGTCGGGTTCGGGCCGGTTGAGTTGCCCGGCCGTGCCTCGTGCGTGAGGCACGGCTCCACCCCTAGCCGCTCCGGTCAACTGCCGGGCGCGGCACTTACCTTGGGTCCCCCGCTCCTGCCCACGGCGCTTGACGCGACGACTGTTCCCGTACGGCCGCTGGCAGGATTCGGCGTTGCGGCAGCCGGGGCTCGCGGTGACGAGCGGTCACGACCGTAGGCACGCGCTCCGCCGAATTCCAAAGACGATCAGGACTTCTGAGAGTCATCCCACACTTTCACCGAATGGGACATTCAGTGCGAAGTGGGGCGTGAACTCCCGCTGCTTTTAGGGCGTTTCGGTAGGGAGATTCAGGGTCTGACCGGCAGAGATGTGGTTGGGGTCGGACCCGATCGCCCCCCTGTTCGCCGCATACAGCGCATCCCATCCGCCTTGGAGGTCAAGGGAGTCGGCGATGGACTCGAGCGAGTCGCCGGCGCGGACGGTGTAGGAGTCGGCGACGACGGCGCGCGTGACGCCACCGCGGGAGGCGTGGCGGCCGGAGGACGCGGCCGCGTGACTGTCGGCCGGGTCCTCGGCGGCACTGCCGCCGCGGTGCCGCCCACCGCCGAGCGCCCCGGCGTCGAGCGCCCCGGTGTCGACCAGGGTCGAAGTGCCGCCGACCTGCCACGAGTTGTCCATGTCACCCGGCTGCGGCGTGACCGAGGGCGAGGCGTCGGGCGACTGGGACTTGCTTGCGGCGACATCGGGAGACGTGTCGGAATTGGCCGGGTTGCCCTTCTTGGCGGGCGAGGACGGCGAAGGAGAGGATGTGGTGGGGGACGCGGTCGGCGAGCCGGAGGAATCAGCCGGACCCGGGTCGGCGTCCGACGAACCGGACGAACCGGACGGGTCGCTCGACGATGTTTGTGACGAGTCGGACAGACCGAGGTCCTCCGTGAGGGACTTTCCGGACGAGTTGGAGGATCCGGACGAATTACCCACACCGGTGTCGACCTTCGCCGCCCCGGACTTCTCGTTGAGCCCGGAGAGCAGCCCGCACGTCGGCCAGGCACCGGGGCCCTTGTCGGCGAGCAGCTTCTTGGCCACGGCTATCTGCTGGGACCGGCTGGCCTGGTCGGCGCTCGACGCGTAGTCGAGGCCGCCGTACTTCTCCCAGTCGTCCTGCGTCAGCTGAAGGCCGCCGTAGTAGCCGTTGCCGGTGTTGGCGCTCCAGGCGCCGCCACTCTCGCACTTGGCCACCTTGTCCCACGCGTTGCCGTCGGCCGCGCTGGCGCCGCCGGCGCCGATCAGCGGGATGGCGATGGCGGATCCGGCCACTCCGGCGGCGACGAGGAGGGCCGGAGCCTGACGGGGCCGACGGTGACGACCGTTCCCGGAGAGCATACGGAGACCTTTCGTGCGACAGCGGTGACCCGCGTGGCGACCGCGGACTCGGCGCCACGCTGATGGGTGAAAGTATCGGCTGACGATCGCCTGTCACAAGTTCATGCCGCACAGATCACGTGAAGATCACACCGTTGAACATGTGTCATCTTCGTGCCCGTCATGGGGTAGGCGTGGAGCGGCGGCAGGCGCCTTTTCCTGCCTTGTCCGGCTTCCCTGCGACTTACCGACCGGGTGTGAACCGCACCGGCAGCGTCCGCAGTCCGCGCATGATGAGCCCGCCGCGCCAGCGCAAGTCGGCTGGATCTGTGTCCAGTTGCAGGTCCGGGAGCCGGGTGAGGAGGGTCGCCAGCGCGGTCTGACCCTCCAGACGGGCGAGCGGTGCGCCGAGGCAGTAGTGGATGCCGTGTCCGTAGCCGAGGTGTTGATTGTCACGCCGCCCGAGGTCGAGGACGTCGGGGCCGGCGAACCGCTCCGGGTCCCGGTCGGCGGCGGCCAGGACGACGAGGACCGGGTCGCCGGCGGCGATGTCCTGCCCGCCGATGGTGAGCGGCCGGGTGGCGTAGCGCCAGGTGGCCAGCTCCACCGGACCGTCGTAGCGCAGGAGTTCCTCCACTCCCGTCTCCAGCAGGCCGCCGTCCCCCTCGGCGAGGGCCCGCTGGAGCCGGTCCCGCTGCTCGGGGTGGGTGAGCAGGGCGTAGGTGCCGTTGCCGATGAGGTTGACGGTGGTCTCGAAACCGGCGAACAGAAGGATGAAGGCCATGGCGGCGGCCTCGTTCTCGGTGAGGTGCTCGCCGTGGTCGGAGGCGCGGATGAGGGCGGAGATGAGGTCCTCGCCGGGGGCGGGCTCGGCCGGGAGCGCCTCGCGCTTGCGGTGGATGAGGTCCGCGAGATAGCCGCGCATCTTCTTCACCGAGCGGGCGACCCCGCCGCGCGGGCCCTTGCCGTGGCGGATCATCATGCCCGCCCAGTCCCGGAAGTCGTCCTGGTCCTCGCGGGGAACGCCGAGCAGGTCGCAGATGGCGTAGATGGGCAGCGGGAAGGCGAACTCGTGGATGAGGTCGGCGGTGCCGCGCTCGGCGAACCCGTCGATGAGTCCGTCGGCCAGCTCCTGCACACGCGGGGCGAACTCGGCGACACGGCGCGGGGTGAACGCCTTGCTGACCAGCCGGCGCAGCCGGGTGTGGTCCGGCGGGTCGATGTTCAGCAGGTGGGTCATCAGCTCGGCCTTGCGCTCACCGGGGATGCCGGTCTTGCCCTTGGCGTGCGCGGGCTCGGCGTGGTGCGCCGGGTTCTTGGACAGCCGCTGGTCGGCCAGGGCCTCCCTGGCGTCCACGTACCGGGTGACCAGCCAGGCCTCCACTCCGCTGGGCAGCCGGGTCCTGTGCACGGGGGCGTGCTCGCGGAGCCAGGCGTAGGCCGGGTAGGGGTTGCTCGCGAACTCCCAGGTGAACAGGGCGGGTGGCTGGTCGTGCATACGGTTGACCCTAGCGCCGGGGGGTCGGCGCAAGGCTTTCCGCCCCCGCCGGCGCTGCCGCGGCCCCTCCCGTCCCTGGCGGCAATCCCCCGGTTCCCCTGCCGCTCCACCCCCACCCCGCCAGCGCCCTCAGGGCTTCAGTTGCCCTCCGCCTCTACGATCGCGTCCCGGTACGCGCGCGCCGCCGCGCGCAGGGCCGCCTCCGGGTCGACGCCCTCCGCCTCGGCGCGGGCGGCCAGCGCCAGCAGCTCGTACCCGAAGCCCTCCCTCGCCGGGAGGGGGACCTCCAGGCCCGCCGTGCGGACCCGGGAGGCCAGCTTGGCGGCGAGGGCGAGGCCGGGCTGGCCGAGGGGGACGCCCTCGGTCACGGAGGTGCGCCGCTTCTCCTCGGCCTTGGTGCGCAGCCAGTGCTCCTTGACCTCCTCCGGGGTGGTGGCGGTCTCGTCGCCGAAGACGTGCGGGTGGCGGTGGATCAGCTTGGCGACGATGGTGCCGGCCACGTCGTCGATGGAGAACGGCTCCTCGGGGTCCTCCTCGGCGATACGGGCGTGGAAGACCACCTGGAGCAGGACGTCGCCCAGTTCCTCGCGCAGCTCCTCGCGGTCGCCGTCCTCGATCGCCTCGACCAGCTCGTACGCCTCCTCGATGCCGTACTTGGCCAGGCCCTTGTGGGTCTGCCGGGACGACCAGGGGCACTCGGCGCGGATGCGGTCCATGACCTGGACGAGGTCGAGCAGGCGGGCGCCGGGCAGGTCGTAGGAGGCGGGCAGCAACTCCAGCTCCGGCATGTTCACACGGCCGGAGCCGGCCAGGCGGGCCAGTCCGTCGGTCAGGGCGGGTTCGCCCTCGCCGGTGGCCACGACGACGACCGTACGGCCGCCGGCGCACGCGTCCACCAGTTCCTCGGCGCTCGGTGCCGACTCGTCCACGGCTATGCCCGCCTCGCGCAGATACGGCAGCTGCGGATGGGCGCCGTCCGCGCACAGCACCCGGTCGGCCGCCCGCAGCGCCTGCCAGGCGGGCCAGGACAGCAGCCCGGGGGCGACCCGGTGGCTGGTGGTGAGCAGGACGATCCGGCCCGGGGCCGCTGCGGAGGTGGTCGCGCTGGTGGTGTTCACGGTCCGAACGTAACGCACACCGGCGACGCCACCCCTGGTTGTCCACAGGCCGGGGACTGTCCCCCGGCCCGGTTGTCCACAGGCCCGGCCGTCCGGCGTCCGGCCGTCCGGCGTCCGGCCGTCCGGCGTCCGGTCAGGCCGACTGCTTCGCGTCCACCGCCGAGACGTCCCGCAGCCACGGCGTCTTGGCGTTCACGAGGGTGCTCTTCTCGACGTCCCACGTGCCATAGCGCGGGTTGAGGTCGACGTGGAGTTCGGCGGAGGCCTCGGACAGCGCCTTCCAGAAGGCCGGCTGGCCGGCGTCGGTGTTCAGATGGGCCGCGAGCTTCTGCGCCTCCAGCTGGAGGCGCAGGTTGTCGTCGAGGCGCCGCGGCGGCACCCCGTACCGCTGGAGCCAGGTGTCCTCGAGCGCCTTGGCGCCGCCCGCCTGCTGTTCGAGACCGGTGCGCAGCTGCTGGATCTCGCGGCGGCTGACGCTGAGGCCGGCGTTCTTGGCGGCGCGGTCCAGCACCCGGTCGAGCACCATCTGGTGCAGCGTGTCCCGGGTGAGGGTGCCGGTCGCGGCGACGGCCTGCTGGTACTGCGCCTCGTCGGCCACCGCGGCACGCTGCGCGTCGCGCACCTCGCTCACCCGGCTCTGCAACTGCCCGAGCGTGATCCGCTGGCCGCCGATCACGGCCGCCGCGCCCGGACGCGCGTCGCTTCCACAGGCGGTGAGCAGGGGGGCCGCCGCGAGGATCGTGGCGGACAGGACGAGCGCGGTGCGACGGCGGCGGTGCAAGGAAACCTCCCGTGGTGGAGATTGTGCGGCGGTGCACAAAGTCTTGCGGTGATCGATATTAGGCAGCGGCCGGGCTCCGGCCAACCCATTCGACCAACGATTCACCACGACTTCGGGCACCGTCGCACCACGTCCGCCCGAGCGGGCGTCGGCCGACACGGAAACCGGGCGTCACCGCCCGGTTCCGGATCAGCCGGTGATTGCCACCGGGGCGTCCCAGGTGTCGCGGTCGACGGTGAGGGTGTAGCCGCCGCGAGTCTCCTTGCTGTTGACCATGTACTGGTGGGCGCGGCTGTGGTCGGTGAACTGGGTCTTGCCGAAGGGCCAGTCCGTGGTGGTGGTGTCCTTGCCGTCCCACAGGGCGTACCAGAGGTTGCCCGGCAGGTCGGTCTTGTCCGTCGCGGTGGCGATGGCCTTGGCGCTGGAGCTGGTGAAGCCGTAGAAGCCGGCCCGGTACGTCTTGGCGCGCAGTTCCTTGTCGAAGGCGCGGACGTAGGTCAGCACGGCGTTGTTGCACGCCTTGTCGGTGATGTCGTACGGCTCCATGTCGAGGTAGACCGGGCTGCCGGCCTTGATGCCGAGCGCCGCCGACTTGGCCACCGCGTCCTTGGCGTCGCTGGTGCCGAGGGAGGCGGCCGTGGCGGCGGTGAGCCGCTCGGGGTTGGCGCTCTTCTGGCAGGGCGGCTGGGCGCCGACGTACAGCGGGATGAGCTTCCAGCCCATGGAGCTGACCGACTTCACCCAGGAGGCGGTGAGGTTGGGCTGGGCGCAGCCGCGGTTCTTGCCGCCGATGTAGACGGCCGCGGCGCCGTAGTAGCCGGTGTTCCAGGCCTTCATGGCGCTCAGCGAGGGCGCCGTGCAGGTGTCGAAGGCACGGCCGGTGAAGGTCTTCTGGGCGGGCCAGACAGTGGCCGCCATGGAGGTCTGGGCCGCGATCCCGGCGCCGGCGACGACGACGGCCCCGGCCGCCGCCCACGTGATGTACCTGCGCTTCTTCGACTGCCGGTGCTCGGCCATCCCCACCCCTGTTGTCGTGTACGTGCTTGTTGCGCGTGTGCGGAGGAACGCTAACCGACGGAATGTCTCCGGCCTGAAAAGTGATCGCCTCGCTGGGCACAAGAATCACTCAAGACGCAGCAAAAACGCGCGTGTTACCTGCGACGGGCGCCGGTCCGGCCTGCTCGGGCGGCATAAGGTCCGCTGGCCACTCCTCTGTGGCCCAGCCCGAGAAAGCACCTCACATGCACTTCGCGTCCCGCGCCGCCCAAGTCCTCGCCCTGGCCGCTCTTCCCCTGGCCCTGACGGCCTGCGGCTCGTCCGGTTCGACCGGCTCGTCCGGGTCCGCCGGCCACGCGTCCTCCGGGTCCACCCGCGACCCCAACGCCGGTCTGCTCACGGGCACCCAGCTGAAGAAGGCCCTCGCCCCGGCGTCGTTCTTCGCCTCCGGCTTCGCCGTCGACCCGAGCGGGGCCAGGGACTCCGGCGACACCTACACGCCCCCGTCGAACGCCCCGGCGGCCAAGCCGGACTGCGCCAAGTTGGGCGGCACCGCCTGGATAGACGTCACCGGGATCGGTGGCGTGTCCTTCGCCCAGAACGACTACGTCCGCAAGGACACCTCCGAGGACATCGGCCAGGAGATCGACACCTACCGGGGCACGACGGCGGCGAGCGTCCTCAAGGCCGTGGAGAGGACGGCCACGGACTGCGCGAGCTTCACCGACTCGCAGACCCACACCAAGGTGAAGGTCACCGGCCACTCCACGCCCGGCCTGGGCGACGGCGCCTACACCCTCACCCTCACCGACCCGTCCTGGGAGAACGGCACGACCCTGGTCGCGGCCCGCGTCGGCACGAACGTCGTCAGCGTCATGTCGACGGACGGCCACGACAACGGGGCGGCGACGGCGAAGAAGCTCACGCTCCGGATCGTCGGCGCCCTGCGCAAGGAGTCCTGAGCCCGCGCGCGGACCGGAGCCAACCTCCCCGATCTCGCGCACGGGACGAACGGAACCGGCGCCGGACACGCCGCCGCGCCCCGGGGTGTACCCCGGGGCGCGGCGGGTGCCCGGTCCGCGGGCGGGACGGACGGATCGGGTCCGAGGTCAGTTCAGCGAACGGAAGCCCTGCAGCCCCGTGCCGACGACCGTACCCACGCCCCGGATGTCGGCATAGGTGAACAGGTCACCGTTGCTCCCGGTGGCCCACAGGCCCGGCTGGCCGCTTCCGCGCACGTCGGGTACGGCGGTGTAGAGCGGACGGTTGACGGCGGTCCAGCTGTTGCCGACCTGGATACGGCCCGCCAGGGAGCCGAGTCCTGCGCCGTCCGGACCGGTGGCGGTGAAGAGGTAGAGCTCACCGGTGGTCTTCTCACGGCCGAGGATCGCCGCACCGCCCGCACCCTCGCTCATCGCGCCGGGGGCCGCCAGGTCCAGCGAGGACCAGCCGCCGTCGCCGAGCAGGACCGGCGGCTGGTCGGCGTACTCGTCCAGGTAGCCGGAGGGCGAGCCGTAGTGCAGCCAGAGCTGGTCGCCCTTCTTCACCAGCAGGTCCGGGTAGCCGGGCCGGTCGTCGGGGCCGATGACGCCGTCGCCGTCGAGGTCCAGCGGCCCGTCGACGTCACCGATGGCGATGATCTGGTCGGCGCCCTGCCAGTGGTTGTTCTCGGCCGTCCAGACACCGAGCTCCCGGCGTTCGGTCAGGTCGATCGCGCCGGTGCCGTCGTTGGGCTCGACCCAGAGCCGGTCCTGCCGCTCCGTGGCGTCGTGGAAGAGCGCGATCAGGTCCTCGTACCCGTCATCGGTCCAGTCGCCCCGGCGGGTGGTCAGGGCGTCCTTGTAGCGGGCGGTCGCGGAGGCGGGCTGGCTCGCCTTGACCGCGTTGCCGGTGCCGTCGCCGAAGTAGCGCTGCAGAGTGCCGGCTCCGTCGACGGCCCACAGGTCGGGGTGACCGTCGCCGTTGATGTCACCGGGCTTGTCGGCCACCCGGGCGCCGTTGACGTAGAAGAGGTACGACTGGGTGTCCGAGCGGTTGCCCGCCCGGTCGACGCTGCGTGCGTAGAGGTACTGCGGCCCCGCCTTGGCGGGCGTCAGCTCGACGGTCACCGAGCCGTTCAGCCCGGTGGGGGTCGCGGTGACCACCTTCGCGTCCATGGTGGACCAGTACTCGTAGGAGGCGATGTCGGAGGCGGCTCCCGGGCCGAGGGTGAACACGCCCTTGGTGCGGACCGGAGACGTGTTGACCGGCCAGCCCGCGGAACCGTCCGGGAACTGCGGCGAACTGACGGCCGGCGGGGTGCTGGGGCGTACGGGGTCGAAGACGAAGCGGCATCCGGGGGCGCCCTGCGGGGGAGTCCAGTCGCTGGTCAGACTGCCGTCGCTGGCCTGCGCCTTCCAGGAGAAGTTGCCGTTCGCGACGGACAGATACGGCGTGAGTTTGGACTTGGCGACGGTGAGCCGGGCGACCGAACCCGAGGTGACGGCAACGGACTGGTTGACGATCAGCACGCCGTTCGGGTCGTCGTTGGGGTGGTGGCCGGTCGCCCAGAGGTGGAACTTCACGTTGACCGTGCCGCCGTCCGGGTCGCTGGCCTTGGCGGTGAGCTGGATGTCCGTGTCGCCGATGAAGCCGTACGGCGCGGTGTCACCACAGCCCGCGGCGTTCTTGGTGCTCGGGACGGTGTCCAGGGCAGAGGGCGCGCTGGGCGGCGAGTTGTACTCGGTGGAGAGGACCGCGGTCGAGGCGTCGAACTTCTTCCAGCCGTAGGTGTCGGTCTCGCTGGCCTGGAGGCCCAGGGTCATGGTCGCCCACTTGCCGTCGGCAGCCTTGATGGCGTTGCCCTTGACGTTGAACTCCAGGTTGCCCGCCGGGCAGGAGCTGGACCAGCCCTTGGCGTCGGTGACAGCGGCGAGCTTGGTTGCCCAGGTGGGCTGCTTGTTCCAGGTGGTGGCGGAGCTGATGGAGTTGGTGGCCCACAGCTCGACCGGCTTCTTGGTGCAGGACCAGGAGTGGGTGTTCTTGATGCGGAAGGTCGAGTTCACGATCGACTTGCCGGCCAGGTTGCGGGTGTCCATCGTGAAGAACGAGCGCCAAGTACCGCCGGTGTCCGATTCGTAGCCGACTCGGGCGACGTTGTCCGACTGGTTCCAGTAGGAGGTCGTCGGGTACTTCTTGGCGACTGCGGTCCAGTTGTTGCGGGCGCCTGAGACGAACGGGTCGATGAGGACGGGGAAGACCGTGTCCTCGGCTGTGAGCATGTCCTGCCGTGGCGTCAGCTTCAGCACGCCGCCCTCGACGGTCGCCGGCACCGTGTCTTCCTTGGCGCCGACCGCGCGGTCGAAGCCGTCCTGTTCCCCGCCGGGCTCCGCGTCAGCACCGAAGGTGCCGAGGGCGGCGGCGACCGAGCGTTTGCCGTCCGGTTCCACGCCCTCCGGGACGCCGGAGCTGTCCCACATGAGCGGCGTGGGAGCGGTGAAGACCTCCTGGCCCGCCGGGTTGACGGCGGCCAGGTTGCCGGAGGAGTCGGTGCGCACGTGCACGCCCGCCGCCCTGACCGGGAAGCTCAGCCGGGAGATACGCGGATCGGCCGCGGCCTCACGGGTCTTGACGACGAGGAGCTGCTGGAAGCCGGTGACACCGGCCCGCAGCTTCAGGTCCACCCCGGGGAGGACCTCGGGGTACGTGGCGGTGTCGCCGTCCAGTACCGGCTTCGGCAGTTTGCCGTCCCAGCCGAGGGACATGCTGCGGCCGTCGCGTCGGATGGTCGCCATCGCGGCGTCGCCGCCGCCGGAGAACTCCATGCCCACGGACGTCGCCTTGGGACGCACGGTGCCGTCGGCGTCGCGCACCAGGGTCGGGTCGGCGTCGACCAGCCGGCCGTGCTGTCGGACCCGGACCGGTACCGCGTACGTCTCCTGGGTGAAGGTACCGGAAGGGTTGGCGAACGTGCTGGAGAATTCACCGCGTTCGGAGACGACCTCGACGGGCTTTCCGGTCTCCTCGGCGCGTTTCAGGGCCTTGACGGCCGCGGACTGTGCGGCCGCGCCCTCCGGCTCGGCCGGTACGGTCGGAGCGGCGGTGGCGGTCAACGGCAGCCAGGCACCGAGGAGTCCGGCCGCGACGGCGCCGATGGCCACGGGGCGCAATCTTCGTCGGCCCCGGTAGGGGCGTGGTGTGGGTGACAAGTCTTCTTCCTCCCCCGCGTTTCACCCTCCGGCGCACGGCTGCGCAAGGCCTGGGCGAACGCAACAAGCTTGTGTGGAAGCGGTTATGTCGAACGAGTAGAGAGTAGCCAAATCTCCGATCGAGCAAATTGGACAATACGGTGCGTAAATGAGCCGTCGCTCAAAAAGACGGTCGATTTTCAGCCACTTGTGGCCATCTTCAAAGCTCCCGCCGAACATTGACGCCCAATATCCTTCACGGGCATTCAATGGTTCTTGACAAGGGGGGTACGGTGATCCGTCCACCAACACCTGGAGGACACAACCGTCCAAGAACACCGGCAATACGGCGAAGATGGACGAGGGTCGCGTCCGTCGCCATATCCGTGGTTCTGGTCAGTGGTCTCATAAGCGCTGAAACGGCCTTTGCCGCAGGCGGATTGCACCTTATTGGAGTGCAGAAGACACCACCCGTCCCGGTTTCGCCCGTCAAGAGCCGCGAACCGGGAAACCGGGACGACGCGGCCCGTGACGCCGGCGCCGTCCGTCCCGGCTCCGCATTGCCGAAGCCGGGAACGGCCAATGTCGATCTGCCGAGCGAACGCGGGCGGCTGACACGCGCGGGCAGCCTGCCGGTACGCGTCGGCGCACCGTCCGACGCGCGCAAGAAACCGCCGCGGAGCGCCCAGGTTCAGGTCCTCGACCAGCAGGCGGCCCGTCAGCTCGGTGTGGCGGGGCTGGTGTTCGCGGTGCGCGCCGATGACGCGCCCGAGCGGACCTCGGCCCGGGTGAGCCTCGACTACTCCACACTGGCCAAGCACTACGGCGCCGACTGGGCATCCCGTCTCATGCTGCGCCAACTTCCGTCCTGCTCGCTGGAATCGGCGGATGCGAAGGACTGCGGTGCCGGCACCGCACTCACCACGGACAACGATGCCGAGCAGCAGACGCTGACCGCGGACGTAACCCTGGGCGCCGCGTCGGACGCCTCCGGTGCCCCGGTCGCCCCGGCCTCCGGCGACCGGCACTCGGTGACCGGCCTCGCCGCCGGTCCCGGGGTCACCCTGCTCGCCGCCACCGCCACGTCGTCCGGCGCCAACGGCGACTACAAGGCGACCCCGCTCAGCCCGTCCGGTCACTGGACGGCGGGTGACTCCTCCGGCAGCTTCGGCTGGGGCTATCCCCTGGAAACCCCGGACACTCCGGGCGGCCTCGACCCCGACCTGGGGCTCGGCTACTCCTCCCAGTCCCTGGACGGCCGCACCTCGGCCACCAACAACCAGACCAACTGGGTCGGCGACGGCTGGTCGCTGACGGAGAACAGCATCGAGCGTCGTTTCACGTCGTGCAACGACGACATGAAGGACGGCAACAACAAGAACAAGAACGGCGACCTGTGCTGGGGCACGGACAACGCCGTCATGTCGCTCAACGGCGAGAGCCACGAGCTGGTCAAGGACGACAAGAGCGGCGTCTGGAAGCTCAAGGACGACGACGGCACCAGGATCGAGCGCCTCAAGGACACCGCCCGGGCCAACGGTGACAACGACGGCGAGTACTGGCGGATCACGGACACCGAGGGCACCCAGTACTACTTCGGCTACAACCGTCTGCCGGGCTGGAGCTCGGGGAAGGCCGAGACCCACTCCACGTGGACGGCCCCGGTCTACGGCAACCAGGCGGGCGAGCCCTGTCACGCGACCGACTTCGCCAACTCCTGGTGCGACCAGGCCTGGCGCTGGAACCTCGACTACGTCGTCGACCTGAACGGCAACGCCTCGGCCTATTACTACGAGGCCGAGACCAACCGCTACGGCCGGAACGTCTCCACCACCACCGGGCTGGGTACGCCCACCGAGTACGTCCGCGGCGGCTACCCGCTGCGGATCGAGTACGGGCTGCGCTCCGACAACGTCTACGCCGCCAACTCGGCCATGGCCAAGGTGGAGTTCACGGTCGCCGAGCGGTGCCTGCCCGACTCCGGCTTCGACTGCGACCCGGCGAAGAGGACCACGGCCAACGCCAAGCGCTGGCCCGACGTTCCGGTCGACCAGGAATGCAAGGCCGGCGACACCTGCAAGGACCGGATCGCGCCGACCTTCTGGACCACCAAGCGGCTCACCCAGGTGACCACCAAGGTCCTCGTCGGCTCCGCGTACAAGAGCGTCGACAGCTGGGCCCTTCGCCACCAGTTCCCGGACGCCGGTGACGGCTCCACCCCGGCCCTGTGGCTGGCCGGCATCACCCGCACCGGTTACACGAGCGACGGCTCCAGCAAGGCGCTGCCCGAGATCACCTTCAAGGGCATACAGCTTCCCAACCGCGTGGACTCCACCGGCGACGGCATTCCGCCGCTGGTGCGCTACCGGGTCCAGGAGATCGACACCGAGACCGGCTCCAGCATCGGCATCACCTACTCGGACAAGGACTGCAAGCCGGGGGACCTCCCCTCGGAGACCACCAACACCCGGCGCTGCTACCCGGTGTACTGGTCGTCGTCCGACTCCCCCGCCGCCGACTACAAGCCGGTGAAGGACTGGTTCCACAAGTACGTCGTCACCCGCGTCCTGGAGAACGACCTGGTCGGCGGCTCGCCCACGCAGCAGACCGACTACACCTACGTCGGCGGTGCCGCCTGGGCGAAGAGCGAGGACGAGTTCACCCAGGCCGACCAGCGCACCTACAGCGACTACCGCGGCTACGGTGAGGTCCGCACCCAGGTCGGCAACGGCACCGACGGCACCCGGCTGGACAGCCGCACCCGCTACTTCCGCGGCATATCCGGGGCCAAGGTCGCCGACTTCGAGGGCAACGAGGTCGCCGACCACCCGTCCTTCGCGGGTGAGGAACGCGCCGAGATCACATACGACGGCAGCGAGGTGCTCTCCGAGGACACCTCCACACCGTGGCGCAAGGGCCCCACGGCGACCCGGGTCCGTCCCGGTCTGCCGGACCTGACCTCCGACATGACCGGGACGCAGGCGGAGACCACCCGCACCCCGGCCAAGGGCGGCGGCTGGCAGCGCACCAGGACGGAACGCACCTTCGACGAGTACGGCATGGTCGCCACCGAGACCGAGTACGGCGACACCGCCAGGTCCGGCGACGAGTCGTGCACCGTCACCACGTACGCCCGGAACACCGCGGCGAACATCCTGGAACTGGAAGCGTCCGAGAAGGCGACGGCGGGCACCTGCGCGGCACCCGGTGAACTGATCTCGGAGACCCGCACCTACTACGACGGCTCCACCACGCTGGGCGCCGCCCCGACCGAGGGCAACGCCACCCTCCAGCGGGAGAACAACGGCGCGGGCACCGGCTTCATCGACGCCGCCACCACCGTCTACGACTCCTACGGCCGCCCGGTGAAGGTCACCGACACCGAGCAGAACAGCGTGGTGACGACCTATACCCCGACCACCGGCATGCCGACGAAGACGGTCGTCACCGCCCCGCTCGGCCAGACCCTCACCACCGAGACGGACCCGGTGCGTGGTGTGCCGGTCGCGGAGACCGACGCCAACGGCAAGCGGACCGAACTCGGCTATGACGCCCTCGGACGGCTGACGGGCGTCTGGGAGCCCGGACGGGTCCGGTCGGCCTACCCGGACTCGCCCAACGCGGCCTACGAGTACCAGATCTCGCGGACCGCGCCCCCGGTGGTCACCACCCGGGAACTGCGCGGCGACGGCTCGACGGAGACCAGCTACGAGATCTACGACGGTCTGCTGCGCGAGCGCCAGACCCAGTCCCCGTCGGACACCGGCACCGGCCGCGTGCTGACCGAGACGCAGTACGACTCGCGGGGCCTGAACTGGAAGGTCTTCGACGACTACTACGCCACCGGTGCACCGGAGCCCAAGCTGGTCGCCGGCGACGACACCAAGGCGCCTGCGGTGGCCCGGATGGTCTACGACGGCGCCGGCCGCCCGACCCTGTCGGTCGCCATGAAGTACGGCACCGAGACCCGGCGCACCACTGCGGTGTACGACGGCAACCAGACCACGGTCATCCCCCCGAAGGGTGGCGCGTCCAACACCACGGTCACCGACGCGCTCGGCAGGACCGTCGAGGTCATCGAGTACACCAACGAGGCCCGCACTGCCTCGCAGTCCATCACGTACGGCTACGACAAGCGGGGCATGCTGGAGCGGATCACCGACCCGGCGGGCAACGTGCGCACGTACACGTACGACGCGCGCGGCCGGGAGACCCACTCCGAGGACCCGGACCTGGGCACCGTCGACACCACCTACGACTCGATGGACCGGCCGCTCACCGCGGCCGACTCCCGGGGCGTGGTCCTGACCAACGTCTACGACCAGCTGGGCCGCCGTACGGCGCTCAAGCAGGGTTCGACCGCGCTCTCCGAGTGGAAGTACGACTCGGTCGCCAAGGGTGAGATGGACGAGACGCGCCGGTACGTGGACGGCGAGGCCTACGTGCAGCGCATCACCGGCTTCACCGACGACTACCAGCCCACCGGCATCGAGGTGACCATCCCGTCGTCGCAGGGCGCGCTCGCCGGCACCTATGCCTTCGGGTACGGCTACAACGAACGGTCCGGGCTGCTCAACCAGGTCAACCAGCCCGCCATCGGCGACCTGCCCGCCGAGCGGGTGGCCACCCGGTACGGCGCCGACGACCAGGCGCAGGGCCTGACCGCGAGCGGCCGGATCCTGGTCAACTCCGCCACGTACGACCCCTTCGGCCGTCTGCTGCGCTCCGAGTACAACGACCAGGCACGGAGGTTGTACCGCACCTGGTCCTACGACGAGCACACCGGTGAGCTGCTGCGGACCACCACGGACCGCACCATGGCACCGTCCCGCGTCGAGGACACGCAGTACGCCTTCGACCTCGCGGGCAACATCAACAAGATCACCACGGTGACCGGGCAGGACGACAGCAAGCTGACGGACACCCAGTGCTTCGTCAGCGACGCGCTCCAGCGGATCACCGAGGCATGGACCGCGAAGGACGACTGCGCCGCCCCGGCCAGCGCGGCGACCGTCGGCGGCCCCGAGCCGTACTGGCTGTCGTACCGCTACGACGGGATGGGCAACCGGACCGAGGAAGTGCGGCACGACACCTCCGGCAACTCCGCCGGGGACGTCAAGCGCGCCTACCACTACGCGAAGCAGGACGGCACCAAGCCGACCGCGCTGACCTCCGTGAGCACCACCAAGAACGGCACGGACACGGTCACGGACACCTTCGCGTACGACGCCACCGGCAACATGACCACCCGGGAGATCGGCAGCCGGAACCAGAAGCTGAGCTGGGACGCCGAGAACCAGCTCGCCAAGGTGGAGGAGGAGAACGGCACCACCACCGAGTACACCTACGACGCCGACGGCGAACGCCTGCTGCGCAAGGACAGCACCGGCACCACCCTCTATCTGCCCGGCGGAAACGAGCTGCTGCTCACCCCGGCCGGCAAGAAGGAGGGCACTCGGTACTACGACTTCGACGGCGACACGGTCGCGGTCCGCACGAGCGGAACGATCCAGTTCCTGTTCGACGACCACCACGGGACGGCGACCACCGCGATCGACGCCACCACCCAGGAGGTGCAGCGCCGTTCCCTCGCTCCGTTCGGCGAGTCCCGGGGGGCGGTCTCGGCCGCCGCGTACTGGCCCGGGAGCCAGGGCTTCGTCGGGGGGACGGTGGACAACACCGGTCTGACCCAGTTGGGAGCCCGGGCCTACGATCCCTCGCTGGGCCGGTTCATCAGCGTCGACCCGATGACGGACGTCGGCACGTCGCAACGGATGAACGCGTACGCCTACGCGAACAACAACCCGGTCACCTTCTCCGACCCCGACGGACTCTTCTTCGGGAAGATCATCGGCAAGGTCAAGAGCGTGGCGAAGAAGGTCGCCGCTCCGGTGGTCAAGACGGTCAAGAAGGTCGTCAAGAAGACCGTGGCCGTCGTCAAGAAGGTCGTCAAGACCGTCAAGAAGGTGGTCAAGAAGACCGTCCAGAAGGTCAAGCAGACGGTCAAAAAGGTCGCTCGGGCCGCGAAGAAGGTCATCAAACGCACCGTACAGACGGTGAAGAGGTACGCGAAGAAGACGTACCACTACACGAAGAAGGTCTACCGGTCCGCCAAGGCGGTCGCCAAGTCGGTGGGCAAACGGGTGGCCGCCAAGGCGACCTCCGCCGCCAAGACGGTGGCGAGGGGAGCGAAGACCGTCTACAAGGCGGCCACCAGCAAGACGGCGGCCAAACTCCTCGGCGATGTGAGCACGTTCACCGGAACGATCGCCGGCATCGCCGCGATGGTGCCCGGTGGTCAGGGCGTGGCCGGAGCGATGGGGGCGATATCCCTGGCGACCGGAGTGGCATCGGCGGGCGTCTACGCCCTCAACGGTGACAAGTCGGCCGCCGCCAGCGCACTGGCCACGACCGCCGCCGCCGTGGTCCTGGGCGGTGCCGGTTCCGCAGTCAAGCTCATCCGGGGCAGCGGAGCGGTCGCCAAGGGCGCCCGGGCCGCCCTCGGTGACGGGCTCTCGGGGGTCGGTGGCAAACTGATCGCGACCGGGGGTCGGGCGGAGAAGGCGATCGGCCGGGGCTCCATCGCCCTGCACACGACCGCCGCCAACATCGGCGGATGGCCGGGCATGGTGGAGGACGGGAGGGCGCTCATGAGCGGCGAACCCGTCGCCCCCTGATCCCAACGGGGGTGCGCGGGAGATCCTTCCGCGCACCCCCGGCCTCCAGCCCCACCGATCCGGAAGGACCGACCATGGCAGCAGCACCCTCCACCGCTGTCTCGTCCCTCGTCTTCATACTCGGCTACCTCGTCTTCAGCGCCTGCTACATCGCGCTCACCGTCGACTGGAAACAGCGCTCGGTGCTGTTGTGGATGCTTCCCGTGGTCGGCGCCGGGCTGGCTTTGGGGCGCGCCCGAGGCGAGTCGATGAACCTGCTGCTCTTCGGTCTCGGCGGCTGTATCGCCGTCCTGTCCTTCTTCCTGTTCTTTCCGCGCGGTAAGCGCAAGGAACTCAACCGTCGGAAGGCGGCGGGCGAGAACATTCCCGACAAGGAGTACGAGCCGCCGCAATGGGTGGTGTGGACCACCGTGACCGGCATCCTGGCCTGGATCGTCGTCACGTTCATCATCTTCCGGAAGTGACCACACCGATCCAAGTGCCCGAACCGCGCAGGAAACACCTTCAGGGGTGCCGCACGCACATAGTGCGTGCGGCACCCCCGTTTTGAGAGGAAGGAACCGACATGACGTCCGACGAGGAGGGGGCCCGTGCGGGCGCGCGGGTCGAGTACCGCACCCCGGACCGGAAACGTGCCCTGGTCCTGTCGGCACTGCTGGTCGCGTGGGGCGTCGGCTCCCTGGTGCGCGTACTTCTCGGTCACTTCTCCGGCTTCGTCGACATCCTGGGCCTCGCCCTGTGTGCCCTTGCCCCCTTCATCCTCAACACCAGCCTCGCGAAGACCGTCTTGGACGACAGAGGGATAGACGCCTGGCGGCCCCTGTGGCGCCGTACCGTCCGCCGGCAGGACGTCCGGAGCGTCGCCACCGAGGAGAAGAGCAGCCGGGGCTTCGGCGCGCACCGCGTCAGGGTGCACCGCCACAAGGGCGGCGCCGTTTGGCTACCCGCGTACGTGGACCTGCGTGCCTCGAAGGAGGAGACCGACCGCTTCGCCGCCCAGGCCGCTCAGATCATCACCCGGTGCAGGCCCACACGACCGTGGACGGCGCGTAGCCCGCCTGCGTTCCACGACAGAGCGGCCCTCGCGCCTCCGCGGGGAGCCGCTGGGGAAAACTTCCTGGCAAGGGACTGCGTGCGCCGCCCGGTGACTTAGTCTTCCCTTCTGCACTGCCGTAGGGGGAGAGATGGAAAAGCGTCTGGGGGCCGGCTGGTTCCAGCGGATCGCCTGGTCGGTCCTGGTGTGGGGCTCGCTGGGCCTGCTGGTGTGGGTGCCGTTCCTGTATGTGGCGATCCGCCGCGGACGCGGATCGGACTGGGGCGCCTTCGCCGCCTTCGTCTTCTACGAGTGCGTGACGCTGCCGTGGTCCTCCCTCACCTCCCGCGGCGAAGGTGACCCGATCCTGGGCGCCGTCGTCGTACTGTGCCTGCTGACAGCGACGGCGATGCTGCTGTTCGCCGTCTTCGACCGGCAGTCGGCGCGAGGGGCGCAGTCGCCGTACGCGGTACCGCCGGCACCCGCTCAGGGACAGGCGTACGGGTACCCGTACGGGCGGTAGCGGCAGGCCCCCGCACCCTCACACCCGCCGGGTGCGGCGCAGGATCCGGACAGCCGGCCAGGTCAGCAGGGCGGTCAGCCCCCCACATGAAGCCCGAGATGGCGATCAACTCACCGGTGCTGGTCTCCGGATCGTCGGCACCGAAGACCGTGAACGACAAGGCCAGGAAGCCGAACAGGGCGCCGAGCAGCCCGAAGACGACCAGGGCCGCCGTCGGTGCCCCGCTACTCCGTCTCCCGCCTCCGCGCCACAGGGCGAGCTCGTCGGTCAGGCTGCGGCCAGCTCACACCAGACGACCTTGCCCCGGTTGCCCTCCTTCGCCAGCGGCTGCCACCCCCACAGATCCGCGCAGGCCTTGACCAGCGCCAGCCCCCGCCCCTCCTCCAGTTCGGCGGCCTGCTCCAACGGCCCCGGCGGCTCCGGCGGCGCGGGGTCCGCGTCCCACGCCCCGATCCGCAGCACCCCCGCCGCCCACCGCACTCGCAACGCGGCGGGCCCCTTCGTGTGCCGTACGGCGTTCGACACCAACTCGGCGGCGAGCAGTTCGGCCACGTCGACCAGGCGGATCAGGCCGTGCATGGTGAGGATGAGGCGGAGGGTGCGGCGACTGACGGTGACGGCACGCGGGTCGTTGGGGATGTAGAGGCAGTACTCCCAGGGGTCGGTTGTAGTGCCGGTTTCGGGCATGGGTCAGCTCCGATCGTCGGGGGAGGGGTCTGGCTCTACGGCGATGTATGGGCGGTGGCATTGCCGCACCCGTCATGGCAGGACGGAGCGGTGCGCTTCCAGCACCACGGGGTTCCGCAGCGTGTGCGTCACGTCACCGACGGTAGACCTTAGAATTAAGATTCAGCAAGCGATCCCGTAATCTGACCCCCGAATGAGTCGCGTCGACAGGCATGTTGAAGCAAGGAGCGGCCGATGGGGACCAAGCGTGAGCCGACAGCGCGCCAGATGCGGTTGGCGGTCGAGCTGCGCAGGCTTCGCGAGGCGGCAGGCATCAGTTCCCGGGAAGCGGCCTCGATACTCGGCGTGAACTCCGTCCAGATCAGTCAGATCGAGTCCGGCGTCTCAGGAGTGAGCGAGCAGCGCCTGCGTCGCATGACCGCCAACTACGCATGCACCGAAGAGAAATTCGTCGATGCCCTGGCTGCCATGGTCACCGATCGGACGGAAGGCTGGTGGGAGGAGTACCGCGGACAACTGCCTACGCCGTTCCTGGACATCGCCGAGCTGGAACACCACTCCACGTATCGGCACGATGTGGAGTTCCTTTTCATTCCCGGTCTGCTCCAGACACCCGAGTACGCCCGCGCCGCCTTCTCCTCCAGAGTCCCCGAACTCCCCGAGGAAGAGCTTGAACTACGCGTCCGACACCGCATGCAGCGCAAAGTGATCCTTGAGTCGCCTGATCCCACTCCGTACAAGGCCGTCATCCACGAGGCGGCACTACGCATCAGAGTCAGCGACCGAGCCACCTCACGAGCCCAGCTCATGCGCGTGCTGGAGCTTTCTGAGGCGGACCACACCACAGTGCGGGTCATCCCCTTCGACATGGATGATTTCGGCGGAGCCTGGAGCCCGATGATGCTGGCAGGCGGCGCCGTGCCCAAGCTGGACACGGCTGTTCGCGACGCACCTCACGGCACCGGCTTCATCGATTCCGAGGCCCAACTCGGCGTCTTCCGAACGCTTTTTCGTAGAGTGGAGGCGGTGTCACTCGACCCCGACCGTTCGCGTGACTTCATCCACAGGCTGGCCAAGGAGTTGTGAGTCCCCACCATGATCACCCCCAAGAACTGGCGGAAGTCCTCCTACTCTGGCGGCGGCGACGGCAACAACTGCGTCGAGATCGCGAACTCCCCCACTCGCATAGCCATCCGCGACTCGAAGGCCCCGGCAGGAGCCATCCTCACCTTCCCGGCCGGCGCCTTCAGCACTTTCGTCCAAGCCCTCAAGGGCGAGGGCCGCTCGACGGGGACCGACCTCGCCGGATTCCAGGTCTGACCGGTCCCGGACGAGCGCGCGGCAAGGCCGGCCGGACTGGTGCGCGCCGCTACGACCGCTTGGCATCACCGCGACGGTGTACGCCCAGGTTTGCCAGACCTTCGCGCCAGCGCTTTGCCCCCTCGGGCTGCCTTATGCGCGCCGAAGGTGCAGTCTCAATGAGATGCAGCAGATTCCAGGCCAAACCAAAGCACAAGTCCTCACCGAAACACTCGGCCAGAACGTGCGCCTCCTCGTCAGTCACCGGACGCTCAATGAGATCCAGGAGGGCTCCGGCACGCTCGACTGCGTCCTCAAGAGCCTCATCAGGTTCGCCTCTCTCGGAGGGAAGCTTACCTAGGGCAACGAAATCACCAACCTGGGGCCGTATCACGGAAATCGTCCCTCGGCTGCCTTGATGGAGCCCTCTTTCGTCGGGCCGTTGACCTTCACAGCGCACCCCAGCTGCGCCCATCGCACTTACAAGGTTTTGGCCCGGACCGCCGAACCATACCTCCCCCATTTCGGCGAAGCCGCTGACGCCGAAGGACTGTTCGGTGTCAGCGGCCTCGACGCGGGTCCTGCTCGTACGGCGGTACGGCGGTGCGTCAGCGGGCCCGGAACCGCTCCGGTGCCTTCGTCGGGTTGCCGCCCGAGGGGAGCTTCTGGCTGGGGCAGGTGGACAGGACCTTCTTCATCGCGGTCTTCTCGGCCGCGGTGACCCACAGTTCGTACTTCTTCTTCACCGCGACCTGCGCGGCGACGTACGTGCACCGGTAGGCCTTGGCGGGCGGCAGCCACGTCGCCGCGTCGCCGTCGCCCTTGGAGCGGTTGGCGCTCGCGTCCACGGCTATCAGGTTGAGCGGGTCGTTGGCGAGCGCTATGCGCTTGCTCGCGTCCCAGTACGCGGCGCCCTTCTGCCAGGCGTCCGAGAGGGCGACGACATGGTCTATGTCGACCTGGCTGCGCCCCCGCCGGTAGACGATCTCCTTGTCCGAGTACGGGTCCCGCTCCAGCACGCCGTACGACACCTTGCAGTTCCCGTCGGTGAACCGCACCTGCTTCAGGTCCCGTTTGAGGATGTCGTCGCGGGTGGGGCAGCCGTTGGAGTCGGTGTCCGCCCAGGCGGTGCCGAACTTCTCCCGGACGTAACCGGTCTTCGGCGACCGCCCCTTGACGGTCAGCGACTCGGCGGCGGCGAGCGCCTCGCCGCCGGTCTTCGCCGGCTCCGGTCCGCTCGCGCCACCGTCCAACTGCTCCGTGCATCCGGTCACGAACAGTGCCACGACGGCAGCCGCAACCGCCCCGCCCCTCAGACGCGTCACGCTGCGCCCCTCCCCTAACCTGCCTGGTCCCGCCCTTGGTTCGGGCGTCCTTCACCTGGTGCCCACCGTAGCGGGGAATACGCCCAGGCCACACGGGGGGTACTGGGGTCACGAGGGGCGAACGCGCGGACCGCGCCCCCTCCGCGACCCCAAAGACGCGCTGGCTACGACCCCAGGATGGATGCCAGGAACTCCCCCACCCAGCCCAGCAGTTCACGGCCGACCAGCGGCTTGCCGCCGACCTTCGCGGTCTTGGGGCGGGGTACGAGGACCTGGTGGACGGCCGGCTTGATCACCGAGCCCGGGTAGAGGCGCTTGACGCGCAGCTCCTGCGACTCGCGCAGATCCACCGGGGCGAAGCGGATGTTGTTGCCCTGGAGGACGATCTCGCCGACACCGCAGGCCCGGGCGAGCATGCGCAGCCCGGCCACCAGCAGCAGGTTCTCCACCGGCTCGGGCAACTTGCCGTAGCGGTCGGTGAGTTCCTCGCGGACGGCCTTGATGTCCTCCTCGGAGTTCGCGGAGGCGATGGACCGGTAGGCCTGGAGGCGCAGCCGCTCGCCGGGCGCGTAGTCGTGCGGGACGTGCGCGTCGACCGGCAGCTCGATCTTGACCTCGAGCGGCGGCTCCTCCTCGATCTCCCCCGTCTCCAACTGCCGCCGGTAATCCGCGACCGCCTCCCCGACCATCCGCACGTACAGATCGAAGCCGACGCCCGCGATGTGCCCGGACTGCTCGCCGCCCAGCAGGTTTCCGGCGCCGCGGATCTCCAGGTCCTTCATCGCCACGTACATGCCGGCGCCCATCTCGGTGTGCTGCGCGATGGTCGCCAGGCGCTCGTGGGCCGTCTCCGTCAGCGGCTTCTCCGGCGGGTACAGGAAGTAGGCGTAGCCGCGCTCGCGGCCGCGGCCCACCCGGCCGCGCAACTGGTGCAGCTGGGACAGGCCGAAGTTGTCGCCGCGCTCCACGATCAGGGTGTTGGCGTTGGAGATGTCGATGCCGGACTCGACGATCGTCGTGGAGACCAGCACGTCGAACTTCTTCTCCCAGAAGTCGACGACGACCTGCTCCAGGGCCGCCTCCGACATCTGGCCGTGGGCGGTGGCGATGCGCGCCTCGGGGACGATCTCCCGCAGCCGGGCCGCGGCGCGGTCGATGGACTCCACCCGGTTGTGGATGTAGAAGACCTGGCCCTCGCGCAGCAGTTCGCGGCGGATCGCCGCGCCGATCTGCTTCTCCTCGTACGGACCGACGAACGTCAGCACCGGGTGCCGCTCCTCGGGCGGCGTGGTGATCGTCGACATCTCCCGGATGCCGGTCACCGCCATCTCCAGGGTGCGCGGGATCGGGGTCGCCGACATCGTCAGGACGTCGACGTTCGCGCGCAGCTTCTTCAGCTGCTCCTTGTGCTCGACGCCGAAGCGCTGCTCCTCGTCGACGATGACCAGACCGAGGTCCTTGAACTTCGTCTCAGAGGAGAACAGGCGGTGGGTGCCGATGACGATGTCCACCGCGCCGTCCCCGAGGCCCTCCACGACCGCCTTCGCCTCGGTGTCGGTCTGGAAGCGGGAGAGCGCTCGGACGTTCACCGGGAACTGCGCGTACCGCTCGGAGAACGTGCCGAAGTGCTGCTGCACCAGCAGTGTCGTCGGGACCAGGACCGCGACCTGCTTGCCGTCCTGGACGGCCTTGAAGGCGGCGCGGACCGCGATCTCCGTCTTGCCGTAGCCGACGTCGCCGCAGATCAGGCGGTCCATCGGGACCGACTTCTCCATGTCCTCCTTGACCTCGGCGATCGTGGTCAGCTGATCCGGGGTCTCCGCGTACGGGAAGGCGTCCTCCAGCTCGCGCTGCCACGGCGTGTCCGTGCCGAAGGCGTGCCCGGGCGCCGCCATCCGCGCGCTGTAGAGCTTGATCAGGTCGGCGGCGATCTCCTTGACCGCCTTCTTCGCCCGGGCCTTGGTCTTCGTCCAGTCGGCGCCGCCGAGCCGGTGCAGCGTGGGCGCCTCGCCGCCGACGTACTTGGTGATCTGCTCCAGCTGGTCGGTGGGAATGTACAGCCGGTCGCCGGGCTGGCCGCGCTTGGCCGGGGCGTACTCCACCACCAGGTACTCGCGGGTCGCGCCCTGCACCGTGCGCTGCACCATCTCGATGTAGCGGCCCACGCCGTGCTGCTCGTGGACGATGTAGTCGCCCGTCTCCAGGCTCAGCGGGTCGATGGTCTTGCGCCGCCGCACCGGCATCCGCGCGCCGTCCCGGCCGGCCGTCTTCTGGCCGGTCAGGTCGGTCTCGGTGAGCACGGCCAGCTTCAGCGCGGCGTCGAGGAAGCCGTGGTCGATGCCGCCGCAGGCCACGTGCACGACCGACGGGGACACCTGCCCGAGGTCCACGTCGAGGCGGGCCGCGATGCCCTCCCCGCCCAGCACCTCGACGGTGCGCGAGGCCGGGCCGTGGCCCTCGGTGACGAACACCGCGCGCCAGCCGTCCGCGAGCCAGCCCTTGGTGTCGGCGAGCGCCTTCGCGATGTCACCGCGGTACGTCTCGGGCGCGTGCATACCCAGCTTGAGCGTGTCCCCGTCCCCGTCGTACACCGTCTCGTCCGCGGCGAACGGCGACACCGACCACCACATCATGTCCAGATCGCGCGCCCGGTCCCGGACGTCCGCGATCGACCACAGGGAGGCCGCGCCGAGGTCGATGGGCGCCTCGCCGCCGCCGGCCGAGGCCGCCCAGGACGCCTGGAGGAACTCGTGGGAGGTCGCCACCAGGTCCGCCGCGCGCGTGCGCACCCGCTCCGGGTCGCACACCACGGTCATGGCGCCCTTGGGCAGCACGTCGAGCAGCAGCTCCATGTCGTCGACGAGGACCGGTGCCAGGGACTCCATGCCCTCCACCGCGATGCCCTCGGCGATCTTGCCGAGCAGCTCGCCGAGCTCCGGGTGCCGCTCGGCGAGTGCACGCGCACGCGTGCGTACGTCCTCGGTGAGCAGAAGCTCACGGCAGGGCGGGGCCCACAGTCCGTGCTCGGCGACCTCCAGGGAGCGCTGGTCGGCGACCTTGAAGTACCGGATCTCCTCGACGTCGTCGCCCCAGAACTCGATGCGCAGGGGGTGTTCCTCGGTGGGCGGGAACACGTCGAGGATGCCGCCGCGCACGGCGAACTCGCCACGCTTCTCCACCAGTTCCACGCGGGAGTACGCGGCGGCGGCGAGGTCGTCCACCACGTTGTTCAGGTCCGCCGTCTGCCCCGTTCGCAGGGACACCGGCACCAGGTCGCCCAGGCCCTTGACCTGCGGCTGGAGTACCGAGCGCACGGGTGCCACGACGACGGAGACCGGGCCGGTCTCCGGATCGTCGGGGTTCGGGTGGGCCAGGCGGCGCAGCACGGCCAGGCGGCGGCCCACGGTGTCGCTGCGCGGGCTGAGCCGCTCGTGCGGCAGCGTCTCCCAGGAGGGGTACTCCACGACGCCCTCCGCCGGCAGCAGCGAGCGCAGGGCCGCGACCAGGTCCTCGGCCTCGCGGCCGGTAGCCGTCACCGCGAGCACGGGACGGGCGGCCTCACGGGCCAGGGCGGCGACGGTGAAGGGGCGGGCGGCGGGAGGACCGACGAGGTCGACGTGCATGCGGTTGCCGTCCGCCGCCGCGGTGATCGCTTCCGCGAGGGCTGGGTCCTTGACGACGGCGTCGAGCAGACCGTGCAGGCTCATGGGGGGCTTTCCGTCCGAATCCGTCCGAGGGTGGGCAACGCGAAGATCCCGACTCGTGCGCGGGCCGGGGATTCCTTCAGCGTACGCCGCCGGGCAGGCGGGCCGCGGGGGCTGTGGACAACCCCGGTCGCGCCCCCGCCGCCCCTTCCGGCACAAGCCCGGTGCCGGGAAGTCCCCCTGACTTCCCGGCACCGGGCTCCACCGTGTCCCCCGTCCACGGAGGGGGCGCGTCGCGCTCGCTACTCCGTCGCGATCGCGTTCAGAACGTTCATCCGGCCCGCCCGGAAGGCCGGGATCAGGGCGGCGAACAGGCCCACGAAGGCCGAGCCGATGAAGACTCCGGCGATTGTGACCCAGGGGATCTCCAGGACCTTCAGGCCCTCCAGGGCGAGGAGCTTCTGGGCGGTGGCGCCCCAGCCCATGCCAAGACCCAGGCCCAGCAGTGCGCCGAACAGGGCGATCACCACGGACTCCAGGCGGATCATGCGGCGCAGCTGGCGGCGGGAGAGGCCGATCGCCCGCATCAGGCCGATCTCCCTCGTCCGCTCGACCACCGACAGCGCCAGCGTGTTCACCACGCCCAGGACGGCGACGATGATCGCCAGGGCGAGCAGGGCGTAGACCATGTTGAGCAGCTGGCCGATCTGGTTCTGCAGCTCCTCCTTGTAGTCGGTCTGGTCGCGGACGGTGTACTGCGGGTAGTCGTGCAGCGCGGACTTGAGCGCCTGGTACGCGGCGGTCTCCTGCCCGTCCTTGGCGGTGGCGAAGAGCAGCAGGTCGAGCGGCATCCGGTCGGCCGGCAGGTACTTTCCGACCGTGGCGATCGAGACGTACATCGCGCCGTTGTCGATCATGCCGTCGTCGCTGGTGATCGCGCGGACCGTGAGCTCGGCCGTCCTGCCGCCCTTGAACCCAACCCCGACCGTGGACCCCTGCTTGATGCCGTGCTTCTTGGCGAAGCCCTCGGGGACGGACATCGAGTCGGGCCCGTAGGCGTCGGCGAGCGTGCCGGAGACCGTCTTGGTGCGCAGGTCCTGGGCGTACGTCGGGTCGGCCGCGTTGATCATCTCGTTCTTCGAGGTACGGCCGTCCGGCGTGGTCAGGGAGACGTCCACGAGCTTGTACTCGGTGACCCGCTCCAGCCCCGGGGCGTCCTTCACGGCCTTCACCGCCTGCGGGGTGATGACCTCGCCGTTGTCGCTCTGGATGATGAAGTCCGTGCCAACGGTCTTGTCGAGCTGGTCGGTGGCGGAGGCGACCATCGAGGAGCCGACCACCGACAGGCAGGCCACCAGGGCCAGGCCGATCATCAGCGCGGCGCCGGTGGCGCCGGTGCGGCGCGGGTTGCGCAGCGCGTTGCGCTCGGCCATCCGACCGATCGGGCCGAAGATCCGCAGCAGGACCGCGCTGAGCACCCGGACCAGGCCGCCCACGAGCAGCGGGCCGACGACGACGAGGCTGATCAGGGTGAGCACCACGCCCAGACCCAGCCACGCCGAGCCCTGAGTGGCCTTGTCGGCGTTGGCCGCGGCGTACAGGCTCGCGGCACCGGCGCCGGTGAGGACCAGGCCGACGACGGCCCGTACGGTCCCGGCCCTGCCGTCGGCCGGGGTCCCCGCCTCGCGCAGGGCGGCCATCGGGGAGACCTTGCCGGCCCGCCGGGCGGGCAGGTAGGCGGCGAGGACGGTGACGACCACGCCGAGGACCAGGCCGATCACGGGGGTGGTCCAGGCGACCGTGAGGTCGTCGGTGGACAGGTGCATGCCCATCTGGCTCATGAGCTTCATCAGGCCGACCGCGATGCCGACGCCCGCCCCGACACCGAGCACGGAGCCGACCACGCCCAGCAGCAGCGCCTCGACCAGCACGGACCGGTTGACCTGGCGGCGGGAGGAGCCGATGGCGCGCATCAGGCCGATCTCACGGGTGCGCTGGGCGACCAGCATCGAGAAGGTGTTGATGATCAGGAAGATGCCGACCAGGAAGGCGATTCCGGCGAAGCCGAGCATCCCGTACTTCATCACGTTCAGGAAGCTCTCGATGTCCTTCTGGTTGGCGTCGGCGACCTCCTTGGCGGTCTGCACCTTGTAGCCGGCGCCGAGCGCGGAGGCCACGTTCTTCTTCAGCTGCTCGTCGGTGACGCCCTTGGCGGCCGTGACGTTGACGTTCGTGTACACGTCGGTCCGGCCGACCAGGGTCTGCTGGGCGGTCCTGGTGTCCAGGTAGAAGATCGCCGCGCCGGGGTTGGTGACGGTGAAGGCGGCGATGCCGGACACGTGCGCGCGGTGGGTGCCGACCGCGCTGATCAAACCGATCTCGTCGCCCAGCTTCAGGTGGTGCTTGTCGGCGGTGTCGGCGTCGACCATCACCTGGTCCGGGCCCTTGGGCGCCGCACCGGAGGTGATCTTCATGGTGCGGGAGTCGTTGTCGTTCCAGTTGCCGACGATGGTGGGCGCGCCGCTGCTGGGCGACAGCTTGTCCTTGTCGGCGTCGACGACGGTCACCGAGGTGGAGAACACCGTCCCCTCGGCGGCTCCCACGCCCTGGGCCCGGCGCACCTCGCCGAGCACGGAGGCCGCCATGACCGGCGGCTTGCCGGTCCGGGAGGTGGTCTCACCGGTGTCGGACGAGGTCTTGGCGCTCACCGTCACGTCCGAGGCGGTCGCCTGGAACAGCTTGTCGAAGGTGGTGTTCATGGTGTCGGTGAACACGAGCGTGCCGCACACGAAGGCCACCGACAGCAGCACGGCGACAGCCGACAGCGCCATGCGTCCCTTGTGCGCGAAGAAGTTGCGCAGGGAGGTCTTCAGGACGGTCATGACGTACGCCCCCGGGCGTCGAAGTCCTTCATGCGGTCCAGGACCTGATCGGCCGTCGGCTGGTTCATCTCGTCGACGATCCGGCCGTCGGCGAGGTACAGCACGCGGTCGGCGTAGGAGGCGGCCACCGGGTCGTGCGTGACCATCACGATCGTCTGGCCGAGGTCGTCCACGGACCGGCGCAGGAAGCCCAGCACCTCGGCGCCCGCGCGGGAGTCCAGGTTGCCGGTCGGCTCGTCACCGAAGATGATCTCGGGCCGGGCGGCCAGGGCCCGGGCCACGGCGACGCGCTGCTGCTGGCCGCCGGAGAGCTGGTTGGGCCGGTGCCTGAGCCGTCCCGCGAGGCCCACGGTCTCCACCACCTGCTCCAGCCACTTCCGGTCCGGCTTGCGGCCGGCGATGTCCATGGGCAGGGTGATGTTCTCGAGCGCGTTCAGCGTGGGCAGCAGGTTGAAAGCCTGGAAGATGAAGCCGATACGGTCCCGGCGCAGCTGTGTGAGCTTCTTGTCCTTCAGCCCGGTGATCTCGGTCTCGTCCAGGAAGATCTGGCCGCTCGTCACGGTGTCGAGGCCGGCGAGGCAGTGCATCAGCGTGGACTTGCCGGAGCCCGAGGGGCCCATGATCGCGGTGAACCGGCCGCGGGCGATGTCCACGTCGACGTGGTCGAGGGCGACGACACGGGTCTCCCCGGCCCCGTACGCCTTCACGACCTGCCGCGCCCGAGCGGCGACGGCCGTAGTCCCTCCAGTACCCCCGTGCCTGGGAATGGTCACAGCCGTTGTCACGTCAAGTCTCCTATGTCGGTCTGGTGGTGAAACGCGTCTGGTGGCGAGTGGCGTCTGCTGGTGAATCGCGGTGGTGGATCGCGGTGGTGAGCCGCGTTCGATGGATCGAGTCGGTGCGTGTACGTCGTGCGCTGCGGTACGCCGTCGAGTCTGGTCGACGAAGGGTGTCCGGCGCGCTGGTGCTCAGCGCAGTCTTCTCCGGGGGAAAACCCCACCCCCGCCGCTCCGGCGTACCGCCCCACGCGGCGTAAAGCCAGGTTAAGGACCGTCCCCCTGCCCGCTCGTCCTCCGTCGGTACGAACCCTCCCCGACCCCGGGTACGGAGCTTCCCCTAGGGGGCCTCCCCCCATGGGTGGACACGCTCTCAGGGTCGCCTCCGCCTCCCGGCCCCCTCAGCCTCCGCCCTCCCGCTACGTGAAGGTCAAGTGGGAAGCTGTCCGAGGCAGATGGATGCAGGGGGAAAGGATCCGGAGTGGGCAGCACCGAACCCGCGACACGGCAGGCCGCTCGACCCGGCGCGACCGACCGGCGGGGCGCGGTCGTCGCCGCGCTCATGCTGGCCATGGCGCTGGCCGCCCTCGACTCGACGATCGTGTCGACGGCCGTGCCGCAGATCGTCGGGGACCTCGGCGGCTTCTCCGTGTTCTCGTGGCTGTTCTCGGGCTACCTGCTGGCGGTGACGGTGACTCTGCCCGTCTACGGCAAGCTGTCCGACACCTTCGGCCGCAAACCGGTGCTCGTCGCGGGCGCGGTCGTCTTCCTCGTCGGCTCCCTGCTGTGCGCCGGCGCCTGGAGCATGGGCGCGCTGATCGCCTTCCGCGTCGTCCAGGGCCTGGGCGGCGGGGCGTTGCAGGGCACGGTCCAGACACTCGCCGCCGACCTGTACCCACTGGAGCAGCGTCCGAAGATCCAGGCGAAGCTCTCCACGGTGTGGGCGGTGTCGGCGATCGCCGGACCGGCCCTGGGCGGCGTCCTGGCCGCCTACGCCGACTGGCGCTGGATCTTCCTGGTCAACCTTCCGGTCGGCGCCGTCGCCCTGTGGCTGATCGTCCGCCACCTGCGCGAGCCCGAGCGGGAGCCGCGGTCGCGCCCTCGCGTCGACTGGGCGGGCGCGCTGGCGGTGTTCGCGTGCGCGGGTGCCCTGCTCACCGCGGTGGTGCAGGGCGGTGTGGCGTGGCCGTGGCTGTCGGCGCCGTCGCTCGCCCTGTTCGGTACGGGGCTGGCGCTGGCCGCCGCGGTGGTGGTGGTGATCGAACGGCGGGCGGCCGAGCCGATCCTCCCGGGCTGGGTGTGGCGCCGCCGTACGATCGCCGCGGTGAATCTCGCCCTGGGCGCGCTGGGGTTGCTGATGGTCGCCCCGACGGTCTTCCTGCCCACGTACGCCCAGTCGGTGCTCGGCCTGGCGCCGGTGGCCGCCGGATTCGTCCTGTCGGTCTGGACCTTGAGCTGGCCGGTGTCGGCCGCGCTCAGCCAGCACGTCTACCGGCGGATCGGCTTCCGCAACACCGCCATGCTCGGCATCGGCGCGGCGGCGCTGACCCTGTTCGCCTTCCCCTTCCTGCCCTATCCCGGCGCGGCCTGGCAGCCCGCCGCGCTGATGCTGGTGCTGGGCGCGGCCCTCGGCCTGTTCCAGCTCCCCCTCATCGTGGGCGTCCAGTCGACGGTGGGGTGGTCGGAGCGGGGCACGGCCACCGCCTCCATCCTCTTCTGCCGCCAGACCGGCCAGACGCTCGGCGCGTCCGTCTTCGGCGCGGTCGCCAACGGGGTGCTGGCCACGCGCCTCGGTGGCGCGGGCGACCTGGACTCGGTGACGCGGGCACTGGGTTCGGGCACGGCGCCGGAGGCCACACGCCGGGCCATCGCGGACGCGGTCCACGCGGTGTACGTGGGAGCGGGGTGCGCGGCTGCGCTGGCGTTCACGGTGCTGCTGGTACTGGCGCCGCGCCGCTTCCCGGTACTGAAGGATTGAGGCGGCCGGCCGCGGGGCGCTACTCGGCCCACGCTCCTTCCTGCAGTGCCGTGATGCTGTCCTGCACGGTGTCCATCTGGACCCGTACGTCGTCCCACACCTCGCCGTGCTCGCGCAGCACCCGCTCGGTCTCGTGGGCGATCCGGTCCGCGCGCAGCCGCGCCTCGGCCAGCAGCTCCGCCGCCCGCGCGCGTGCCTCCTCCGGTTCCCGCCCGGCTTCCTCCCGCGCGTCGGCGAGAGCCTGCTCCGCCTCGGACAGCGCCCTCTCGGCGGCCGCCACCCGCTCGATGTGGTCGACCTCCAGCGCGGCCTGGCGATCCGTCGCCTCCTGCTCCGCGTCGACCAGCGCGTCCGCCTGTTCGCGGGACTGCTCGGCGAGCATCCCGGACGTGCGCTGCCGCATCTCCCGCAGCGCCGCCAGCGCCTCGCCGCGGGACTCCTTCATCTCGCGCCGCACGGAGATCCGGATGTCGTCGGCCTCCGCCCGGGCCGCGAGCAGTCGCTGCCGGGCCCGTTCGTCGGCCTCGGCGCGTACGGCGTCGGCGTGCGCCCGCGCGTCCTGGAGCACGCCGTCCGCGTGCGTCCGCGCCGTCTCCAGCAGTTCGTCCGCCTCCTGCCGTGCCCGCTCCCGGACCGTACGCGCCTCCTCCAGCCCCAGCTCGTACAGCCGCCGGGCGCCCTCGCCCAGCGACTCGTAGGTCTGCTCGCCGAGTCGCGCGACCCTCTCGCGCAGGACCGCGAGCTCCTCCTCCATGTTCCTGGCCAGGACGGTCAGCCGCGCGGCCCGCTCCCAGCCGGCGTCCCGGTCGTCGGAGAGGGCGTCCGCGAAGGCCTTCACCTGATCGGGGCGGTAGCCGCCTCCCCGTACGACCACGAAGCCGTGGAGCGACATCGGTGCGCTGCCCATCCTGGACCCCTCTCCCGCCATCGGTGATTTCGCGCACATCTTGAGGGATTGGGCGGAAATGTTCATAACGCGACACTCCGGGCGGAAGCGGCGGTCGGCCTCGAACACAAAAGGGCCGGGACCGGTCACACGACCGGTCCCGGCCCCCTGGGCCGAACGTTCACACGCTCACAGGAGCCCGTCCCACATCTGCTCCAGCAGCACCGACCACCAGCTCTCGGGCGAACCGAGCGCCGCCGGGTCGAGCGCGGCCAACTGCGCCTGGAAGTCGACGGTCCAGCGGCCCGCCTGCTCCTGGTTCAGGCCGAACCGCAGCCGCCACATCCGGCCGAGCAGCGCCAGGCAGCGCGCGAACTCCGGCAGACCGGTGTTCACGAACTGCGGCGCCACGGGCGCACCGCCCGGACCCGCCTCCACAGGCACCGCCACGATGTTCGCCGTGCCGTACTGCACGCAGATCGCCTTGCCGAAGTCGCTGCCCATGACGAGGTAGGAACCCGCGTCCGAGGCCGGCTGCACCCCGCGCTCGGCCGCCAGCTCCGCCAGCGTCGGCACCGGGCGGCCCGGCTGGGCCTGCGCCCAGAAGAACGGCCCCATGTCCATGGGCAGACCGGCCACCACCAGCGTGTGCGCCACGACCGGCGGTACGCCCTGCCGGGAGACCGCCGCCTGCTCGAACCGGAAGACACCCGGCCCGAACGCCGCGGCGAGCTCCTGCGCGATCCCCTCCGGGGGAATCGGCGGCACCGGCTGCACCGGCGGCAGTGGTGCGCGAACCGGTCCCGGACGGGCCGGACCGTCCGCCACCTGGTGCAACTCGCCCTGGTGAGCGAGCAGTTGCTGCATGCCCTGCTGACGGCTCGCGTGGTCGGTGCCGTACGGGGCGATGGACGCGATGCGGGCCTGCGGCCACTGCTCACGGATCATCCGCGCGCAGTAAGCGCCGGGCAACTCGCAGGACTCCAGCTCCGTGTGCAGTTCCAGGACCCGGTCCGGCGGCACGTTCATGGCCCGCAGCTCGTGGAAGATCTGCCACTCCGGGTGCGGCGTGCCGGGCGCGGAGCGCCGGATCAGCTGCTGCTCGGAACCGTCGTGCGCGCGGTAGCGCAACACGGCCTGGTATCCGGGCCCGACGGTCGGCTGCCCCTGCTGGGGGTAGCCGTAGGCCGGGGGACGCTGCCCGGGAACGGGCGGCTGACCGGGCATCGCCTGACCAGGGACAGGCGGCTGACCAGGCATCGCCTGCCCCGGAACGGGCGGCTGGCCGGGCACGGCCTGACCGGGCATGGGCGGCGCGCCCGGCGGCGGTACCGCGCCCGGCGGCATGGGCGGCGGGGTGCCCGGAGGCATACCGGGCACACCAGGGCCGCCCGGGGCGCCGGGAGCGTCCGGGGGTGGCGGAGGCGTGTGGGGGCCGCCCGAGGGGGGCGCGGCCAGCATCGTCTCCGCGTGGTGCACGGCTCCCGGAGCGCCTGGGGCACCCGGAGTGCCAGGCGCGCCCGGGGCGCCCGGGGCGCCCGGGGCGCCGGGCATGCCAGGGGCACCCGGAGGAACACCGGGGGCACCCGGGGCGCCAGCAGCGCCCGGAGCACCAGGGGGCGTCGGCGGCTGCGGCGCGCCGGCGGCGGCACCCGGCGGCTTGGGCGCACCCGGTGCACCCGGAGCGCCGGGCGGAGCCGGCGGGTGCGGGGCGCCTCCGCCGCTCTGGCCGGGGTCGGCGAGCATCGTGGCGGCGTGGTGGACGCCGCCCGGGGGCGTACCGCCGGGCGCGCCCGGACCGGTGAGGCCCTCGGGCCCGTCGGGACCGAGCGACGACACCATCTGGGTCGGCACGTAACCGCCCGCGGCGCCCGGAGGGGGAGGCGTGGACGGACCACCCGGCCGCGCGCCCGGCGCACCCGGAGCACCAGGCGGCGGAGGCGTGGTCGAACCGCCTCCGCGGCGCGGCGGAGGCGCCGCCTTGCTGGTCGCGGCGTCGGCGATGTCGCCGGCGTTGGGCGCGAGCGGCCGCCGGTGACCGGCACCGCCCGGCACCTGCGCACCCGGCACCGGTGGCGGAGTACCGGGGGCCGCCGGTCCACCCGGCCCCTGCGGATACCCGTACCCGGCATCACCCACCGCTCCGGACACCGGCGGAGGCGTACTGCCCTGCGGCACACCCGGCACCGACGGCGGAGGCGGCGTACCCGGAGCCGCCGGGGCACCCGGTCCACCCGGCCCCTGCGGATACCCGTACCCCGCACCCGGCGCAGGCGAAGTGCCCGGCGGAACCGGCCCGTTGGGATCGTCGACCGCCGGTGAGAACGCCGTGCGCGGGAGCGCGCTGCCGCCCGCCATCAGCGCCGTCTTGGCGTCCGGCGGGGCGGCGGGCGGCGGGGTGTCGTCGTCGGAGCCGCTCAGCGGCGGCGCGAACACGGTCGCCGGCAGCGGTACGGAACGGTCGTCCCCGGTGTCGGCGTTGGTGTCCGTACCCGCCCACGGGGTCGCCCCGGCCGGCGCACCCGGCGCACCCGCGTCCGCGGACGCGCCCAGCGGCACCCCGGCCTGCGTCTGGGGAAGCGGACCACTCCCGGCCGCCTCCGCCGACGCGGCGGCGGCAGCCGCGCCGCCACCCGTGCCCGAGTCACCGCGCCGGTCCGGAATGCCCATCCGGTCCGCCGCCTCCTGAAGCCACTCCGGCGGGCTCAGCAGGAAGGACGTCTGATTCAGGTCCACCCGCGCCGGGGGCGCCGGGGCCGCGCCGGCGGCCGGCTCGACCCGGCCGTACTCCTCCTCGTACCGGCGGACCACCTCGCCCACCGGCAGCGCGGGCCACAGCGTGGCCTCCCCGCTGTCCCGGGCGATCACCAGCCGCTGCGCGCCCCCGTCCAGGCGCGGGCCGCCCTCACGGTCCTCGGCCCACACCACGAAGCCCAGCTCGAACTCCCGTACCCGCACCTCACGGTGCTGGTACGCGGGCACATCCCCGTTGATCCACTCCTCGGCGCGCTCCTGCGCCTGCGCGAACGTCACCATCGCTCGACTCACTCCCCCACCGACGAGACGGCCACGGCACGGACGAAACCGCCGTCCACCATCAGGTTCGCCACCGTCTCCAGCTCCGGCGGCGAACCCGCCAGCCGGGACAGGAACGCGTCGAAGTCCTCACCGCACGGCAGCAGCAGCCGCTGCACCCGCTCCGCCTGCGGCCAGGACGGATCCACGTCCCGTACGTCGTCGTACGCGCAGAACCACACCGAACCGGCCCGCTCGCCCTTCACCTTCACGGCGAGCAGTCCGCCCTGGACGAAGCCGACGGCCAGGTAGTCCTTGGTCAGATGGTCGCGCAGGCACTTGTTGACGTACACCAGGTCGTTGACCGCCGCTTCTTCGCGGACCGTGAAGAACGGCTGGTCGACCAGCAGTCCCAACTCCGCGTCCAGGGCCGTCCCGACGGGCGCGCAGCCGCCCGCGGCCTTCAGGAAGGAGCGGTAGGCGCCCGGCAGTCGGTATCCGAGGTCCTCCTCGACCCCCTGCACCTGCTGCTCCGACACCGCGGCACTCGACTTCGGCAGCCGGAAGTGCGCCGGCCGCGTCTCCTGCAACGGGCGCGTGCCCCGCTTGCCCTGGTCGACGTTCGCGGTCGCGATCCCGCCGTGGTGGCGCAGCAGCGCCTTCACCTCCACCGGGACCAGTTCCAGGCGCCGGGAGCCGGCCACGTGGTGCCAGGTCCAGCCGTGCGGGGTCGCCACGTTCGGCACCGTGTCCCACAGCTCGTGCCCCGACGCCGCCATCGCCGCGTTCGCGGACACGTAGTCCGTCAGCCGCAGTTCGTCGACCCCGAACCCCTGCGGCGGCTCCGCGATCTCCACCGCGGCCCGCGCGTACGGCGAGAAGTCGGGGAAACCGCGGTCGTCCACCCGCACCCCTCTGGGGTGACGTGCGGCCCGGACCGGATCCGGAAAGTGCACGACCTGCCCGGCATAGGCCGCGTTCGGCGGCGCGGCCTGTCCCCCAGCCTGGCGGCCGGGTGGTACCCCAAGCCCGAGCCGACCTGTCGTCATGGCTGTTGCCCCCTGCGGCACTCTGTACGGCCCACGGCGACCGGCTCGCTGCTCCGCCCCGCCGAGGCCCGTATCCCTACTTCTCTCCAACGCGTCCACCGCGCGCATCGCGGCGTGCCGACAGCCTATGCGGTACGACGTCACCGGTCACCGGGCCACCACCCGCCGGCCCGGCCCCGCCGTGACCAGCCGTCACCCTCCAGTGACGCACTGCCCCGGACGGGGTGTGTCACACCGCCCCAGCTTCCGCAGCAGGCACGGCATTTGGCACCCTGTGAGTTTCCGGGGGATGCACGGGAGGGAAAAACGATCATGAACGCGACGCAGACGGGACCGCACACGAGCGCCTCCGGCGACCCCAGAGTCGGCTGGAGCAGCGCCGAGACACCACACGCGCCCGCGCTCCGCCACCGCCGCGACGGCATCCTCCCGACGGTCGCCGCCGCCCTCTCCGTGCGCGGCGCCACGCTCACCGGCACCGCCGCCCGAGGCGAGGAGCCGCCCGCCCTGCACCCCCTCGTCCAGGACTTCCTCGACGCCCTCACCAGCGCCCAGCGCGACCGCTTCACCGGCCGCTGCGCCGAGACCATCCTGATCTCCCGGCAGATCACCGCCGCCGACGCCGCCCGGAGCAAACGTGCCTCCCGCAAACCCATGAGCAACGGCGAGGCCCGCAAGAGCCTGAAACACGCCAAACTCACCACCCGGCGCATCCGCGAGGACGGCGACCCCCTGCACGGCGGCTTCGCCGGCCCCTGCCGGGCCTGCACCGCGCTCAGCGCCCACTTCGGCGTCCGCATCGTCGATCCCACCGCCGGGAAGGCCTGACCCGCCCGGCCACGAGACCTCCGACCGCGGCCGCCGCGACACCCCCCACGACCGCACCGCCCGCCACGGCGCCACCCGCCGCGGCACGATCCACGAACGAAGGGCAGATGCACGCCGACCGCGCCTCCTTCCCCAAGCCCTCGACTCCTCCCCCTGGGCAGGGGGGAACCCCAGCTCGCTTCGCCGCACCCGTAGACGCCGCGCTGCGCGCCGCCGGCTGGCAACCGGGACGGTGGGACATAAAGCAGGCCGAGGGGTGGGCCGACGCCCTGCGCGAGCACCTCTCGCCCGCCGGCCACCACCACGCCGTGTTCCCCGCCGCCGTCGAGGCCTGGGCGGAATTCGGCGGCCTGCGCGTCTCGCCCACCGGGCCCGGCCGCCGGATCGCCCCCGCCGCCCTCGACCTGGACCCGCTGCACGGCCTCCACATGGCCCGCACCCTCGGCGACCTCGGCCGCGCCCTGGACACCGAGGTCTGCCCGCTGGGCGCCGAGACCGACAGCCGGTCCCTGCTCGCCATCGACACCGAGGGCCGCGTCTACGCCCTCGACCACACCGGCGACTGGTACCTCGGACCCGACGTCGACCAGGCCCTGTCGGCCCTCATCTCCGGCACGGAACCCGTACGGCTCACCACGGGCTGAACACCCGTACGACTCACCGGCCCGCCGTGGGCGGGACCCACCGTGCACCGGGCGGAAGCGCCGCTACGCCGGGATCACCGCCGACACGCGGAAGCCTCCCGCGTCCGTCGGTCCCGACACGAAGACACCGCCCAGCGCGACGACCCGCTCCCGCATCCCGAGCAGTCCGTTCCCGCCCGACGGCAGCCCCGCCGCCGACGCCGACGCGGGCTCGGGCGGCGGCTCGTTCTCCACCTGCATCGCGATCTCCGCCGACCGGTGCGCCAGCCGCACGTACGTCTTCGCCCCCGCCGCGTGCTTGTGGACGTTCGTCAGCGCCTCCTGCACCACGCGGTACGCCGTCTGCTCGACCTCCGCCGCGTACGGGCGGACCGCGCCCTGCACCGACAGGTCCACGGCCATTCCGGCGGCCGCCGACTGCCCGACCAGCTCGTCCAGCTCCGACAGGCACGGCCCCTCGGGCGCGCCGGCGGCGGCCCGGGAGGCCGCGGCCGCCGCGGCGGCTCCCACCGCGGCGAGCGGCACGGCATCCGGCGCACCGGGGGCACCCTGCTCCGACGCCTCCGTCTGCGCCTGGGTCTGGATCTGGGTCTGGGGCTGAGTTTGGGGCTGGGCGGGCCCCTCCGTGCTGCGCAGCACCCCGAGCATCTCGCGCAGTTCGGTCAGCGCTTGGCGCCCCATGTCCCCCACCAGGGCCGCGTTCTTCACCGCCTTCTCCGGATCCTTGCGGGCCACGGCCTGCAACGCGGCGGCATGGACGACCATCAGACTCACCCGGTGCGCGACCACGTCGTGCATCTCCCGCGCGATCCGGGTCCGCTCCTCGTTGCGGGCCCACTCGGCCCGCTCCTCCGCCCGCTCCGCGAGCAGCTGCAACTCCCGTTCGAGACTGTCCGCCCGTTCCCGCAGGCTCTCCATCAGCCGCCGCCGGGCCCCGACGTACAGGCCGAGAAGCAGGGGAGGGGCCGTCAGCCCGAGCGAGGTGGTCACCGCGGCGAACGGCACGAACCAGTTGCCGAGGGTCAGATCCCCGCGCGCCATGTCCTGGCGCACCCGCACGAACGTCACGATCATCGTCCCGACCAGGGACATCCCGGCCAGCGCGGCGATCACCCTGCGTGGCAACTCGCACGAGGCCAGGGTGTACAGCCCGACGATGCCCATCAGGAAGCCCATCTGGGCCGGCGTGATGGCGATCGCCACCAGCACGACGGCGATCGGCCACCGCCGCCGGATGAGCAGAACGGACCCCGCCAGCACTCCGAAGACGATCCCCAGGGACGCCGGAATCCCCGCGTCCCGGGCGAACGGCACGCCCTCGGCCCCGCACTCCAGCGCGGACACCAGCGCCAGCCCCCCGTCGAGCACGGCGCTGCGCCGGCGCGCCCACCACCACGGCCCGGTCGGGACCGCCTCGTGGTCTTCCCCCGTCGTGGTCATGGCTCCAGCCTACGGGCGCCGGCCGGGGCATTTCCGGTGAGTTCCGGGTACCGGGCCCCAGCACACTCCGTAATCGAATAACAGCGAAACCGGATGGTATCCCTCGAACTGCTGAACCATGCCCCGTTCGAGAACGGAAGCAGACATTCCCTCCGGCTCGCGGGCCCGTTCCGAGGGCCGGCGGGACGGAATCATGGCCCGGACCCGGGCACCTCTCCGGTAAGGTCTGAAGCGCTGTCCCCCGTGGTGTAACTGGCAGCACACTGGTTTTTGGTACCAGCAGGACAAGGTTCGAATCCTTGCGGGGGAGCTGCGGCGCACACGGTCCCGGTCCGGGTCCCGCCCCCACGGGTCGGGACCCGCTCTCATATCTCCTCACAACCACCCCGGTATCCTGCGGATGTCCACCCCCACCCATCCACAGCCGAAGGGCATCCCGTGAGCGCCATTCGCCCGGCAGCCGTCGTCGTTCTCGCAGCGGGTGAGGGCACCCGTATGAAGTCGGCCACACCGAAGGTCCTGCATGAGATCTGCGGCCGGTCACTGGTGGGCCATGTGCTCGCCGCCGCACGTGAGTTGAAGCCGGAGAACCTCGTCGTCGTGGTCGGGCACGCGCGGGAGCGGGTGACCGAGCACCTGGCCGCGATCGACTCCGGGGTCCGCACCGCCGTGCAGGAGAAGCAGAAGGGCACCGGGCACGCGGTCCGGATGGGCCTCGAGGAACTCGGCGGGCCCGTCGAGGGGACCGTGATCGTCGTCTGCGGCGACACTCCCCTCCTCACCGGTGAGACCCTCCAGCGGCTCGCCACCACGCACCAGGAGGACGGCAACGCCGTCACCGTGCTCAGCGCGGAGGTGCCGGACGCGACCGGCTACGGCCGGATCGTCCGCGACGCCGGCACGGGCGCGGTGACCGCGATCGTCGAGCACAAGGACGCCACCGAGGCCCAGCGGGCGATCCGGGAGATCAACTCCGGGGTGTTCGCGTTCGACGGGCGGCTGCTCGCCGACGCGCTGGGCAAGGTCCGGACGAACAACAGCCAGCACGAGGAGTACCTCACCGACGTCCTCGGGATCCTGCGCGAGGCCGGGCACCGGGTCGGTGCCTCCGTGGCCGGCGACCACCGGGAGATCGCGGGGATCAACAACCGGGTGCAGCTGGCCGAGGCGCGGCGGACCCTCAACGACCGCCTCCTGACGAACGCGATGCTCTCGGGTGTCACGGTCGTCGACCCGGCGACCACCTGGATCGACGTGACGGTGACCTTCGAGCAGGACGTCGTCGTGCACCCGGGCACGCAGCTGCACGGGACGACCCGGCTCGGCGAGGGCTGCGAGGTGGGCCCCAACAGCCGTCTGACGGACACCCGGGTCGGCGCGGGGGCACGGGTGGACAACACGGTGTCCGACGGCGCCGTGGTGGGCCCGCAGGCCTCCGTGGGGCCGTACGCGTACCTGCGGCCGGGCACGCGGCTCGGGGTCAAGTCCAAGGTGGGTACGTACGTCGAGACGAAGAACGCCTCGATCGGCGAGGGGACCAAGGTTCCCCACCTGTCGTACGTCGGTGACGCCACCATCGGCGAGTACACGAACATCGGCGCGGCAAGCGTGTTCGTGAACTACGACGGGGAGAGCAAGCACCACACGACGGTCGGCTCGCACTGCAAGACCGGTTCGGACAACATGTTTGTGGCTCCCGTCACGATCGGGGACGGTGCCTACACCGCCGCCGGGTCCGTGATCACGAAGAACGTGCCGTCCGGTTCGCTGGCCGTGGCCCGTGGTCAGCAGCGGAATATCGAGGGCTGGGTGGCTCGCAAGCGCCCGGGAAGCGCGGCGGCGAAGGCGGCCGAGGCGGTATCCGGACAGCCGGAGGGCGAAGCCTGACCGGAAACCGGCACACCAAAGACGGCGTACCGTGATAAGTACACGCCCCCACCACGCTGCGAAAACCCGCTGAGGAGACACTGCTGTGACCGGGATCAAGACGACCGGCGAGAAGAAGATGATGTTCTTCTCCGGCCGCGCCCACCCCGAGCTTGCCGAGGAAATCGCCCACGAGCTGGGTGTCGGGGTCGTCCCGACGAAGGCGTTCGACTTCGCGAACGGCGAGATCTACGTGCGTTATCAGGAGTCGGCCCGCGGCGCGGACTGCTTCCTGATCCAGAGCCACACCGCTCCGATCAACAAGTGGATCATGGAGCAGCTGATCATGATCGACGCGCTGAAGCGCGCGTCGGCCCGCTCCATCACGGTCATCGTGCCGTTCTACGGTTACGCGCGGCAGGACAAGAAGCACCGAGGACGTGAACCGATCTCGGCGCGTCTGATCGCGGATCTGATGAAGACCGCGGGTGCCGACCGCATCCTGACCGTGGATCTGCACACGGACCAGATCCAGGGCTTCTTCGACGGGCCGGTGGACCACCTGTTCGCGCTGCCGCTGCTGGCGGACTACGTGGGCAACAAGGTCGACCGTTCGAAGCTGACGGTGGTGTCCCCGGACGCCGGCCGGGTGCGGGTGGCCGACCGCTGGTGCGACCGGCTGGGCGCGCCGCTGGCGATCGTGCACAAGCGGCGTGACAAGGACGTGGCGAACCAGGTCACCGTCCACGAGGTCGTCGGTGATGTGAAGGGCCGCATCTGCGTCCTGGTGGACGACATGATCGACACCGGTGGCACCATCTGCGCCGCTGCGGACGCCCTGTTCGCGCACGGCGCGGAGGACGTGATCGTGACGGCGACGCACGGTGTGCTGTCGGGTCCCGCGGCGGACCGGCTGAAGAACTCCAAGGTGGGCGAGTTCGTGTTCACCAACACGCTGCCGACGCCGAACGAGCTGGAACTGGACAAGGTCACGGTGCTGTCCATCGCGCCGACGATCGCGCGCGCGGTGCGCGAGGTGTTCGAGGACGGTTCGGTGACGAGCCTGTTCGACGAGCAGTGAGGATCACGCTCTAGATCGTTTTGGGTCCGGCCTCCCGCTCCGAGTAGACTGCTTCAGTTGCTCGGCGAGGGAGGCCGTACTCGTTCTCGTGGTACGGCGATCCGTTATCGACGCGCTCTTCGTAGCAGGCCGTTCGTGGCCGGGTGACCCCGACCGTTTTCCGTGTACCTCTACGAGGAGTGAAGAGCATGTCCGAGGTGAAGCTCGCCGCCGAGACGCGCACCGAGTTCGGCAAGGGTGCCGCCCGCCGTGTCCGCCGTGAGAACAAGGTTCCCGGTGTGCTGTACGAGCACGGCATGGTGCCGATCCACCTGACGCTGCCGGGTCACGAGCTGCTGATGGCGCTGCGTACGCCGAACGTCCTGCTCTCGCTGGACATCGACGGCAAGAGCAACGAGCTGGCGATTCCGAAGGCCGTGCAGCGCGACCCGCTGAAGGGCTTCCTGGTCCACGTGGACCTGCTGATGGTCAAGCGCGGCGAGCGCGTCGTCGTCGAGATCCCGGTCGTCGCCGAGGGCGAGCTGGCCCCGGGCGGCAACCTGCTCGAGCACGTCCTGACCGCGCTGCCGGTCGAGGCCGAGGCCACGCACATCCCGGACACCCTGCCGGTGTCCGTGGCCGGTCTGGCCGCCGGTGACGCGATCCTCGCCAAGGACATCAACCTGCCCGACGGCGTGAAGCTGGCCGTCGAGGAGGACACCGCGGTGCTCCAGGTGCTGGCCGCGCAGGCCGAGGAGGCCCCGGCGGGCGAGGAAGGCGAAGAGGCCGCGCAGGCCTGAGCCCGACCGTCGCCGTCTCGCCGGCCGCCGCTTCCCTCGGGGGGCGGCGGCCGGCGCGTATGACGCGTACGACGCGCACGACGCGTATTGAGGAGACATGGACGTGACGACCTCCGCGAACGCCCCCTGGCTGATCGTCGGCCTCGGCAATCCCGGACCGGAGTACGCCATGAACCGGCACAACGTCGGGTTCATGGTGGTGGATCTGCTGGCCGACCGGATCGGGGGCCGGTTCAAGCGGGCGGGCAAGGCGCAGGCGCAGGTGGTGGAGGGGCGGATCGGGCCTCCCGGGCCGGAGAGCCGCCGGGTGGTGCTGGTGAAGCCGATGTCGTTCATGAACCTGTCCGGCGGGCCGGTGAACGCGCTGCGCGACTTCTACAAGATGCCGCTCGCGAACATCGTGGCGGTGCACGACGAACTGGACATCGACTACGGCGTGCTGCGGCTGAAGCTGGGCGGCGGCGACAACGGCCACAACGGGCTGAAGTCGATGACGAAGGCGATGGGTCCGGACTACCACCGGGTGCGGTTCGGGATCGGACGTCCGCCGGGCCGTATGCAGGTGGCGGACTTCGTGCTGAAGGACTTCTCCTCCGCCGAGCGCAAGGAGCTGGACTACTTCGTGGACCGGGCGGCGGACTCGGTGGAGTGTCTGCTGGCGGAGGGTCTGGAGCGGGCGCAAAGCGCGTACAACTCCTGACTTGTCCCCCCCCCACCACACCCCCTGGAGTTGACCGGTCGTAGCGACATGGCCAATGATCCCGGCCATGCCTGCCGCCATCGCCACTCGTTCCCGTCAGGCCTCCGACGCCGCGCTCCGGTTCGGTCGGGTCGCGGCCATGGGCACCGTCACGGTGCTGATCCTCGTCGCGGGGGTGTGGGCGTCCTGGCACACCGCGCCGTACGTGATGCTCACCAAGGGACGTGAGCAGGGCACGATCGCGGTGACGCGGTGCGACGGCGGCACGTGCACCGGGCCGTACACACCGGTCTCGACGGGGTCGAAGGCCCGCGGCCAGGTGGTGATCGACCACACCGTGGCGGTGCGCAAGGGGCAGACCTACAGCGTCGTCGTGAAGCCCGGGACGGACGAGGTGGTCCGCTCGGGCCCGGCCGGGATCCTGTACGCGTGGGCCCCACTGGGCGGTGCGCTGCTGCTGGCCTCGGTGGTCGTGGCAGGCGGGCTGCGGCGGACCCGGGCGGCGTGGGTGCTGGCGGGGTCGGGCTTCGCGCTGCTGACGGTGGTCTTCGTGGCGTTGTGAGCCGCAGGGATGAGGGTGCCCCCGGGATTCGTCCGACGTTCGGTACGGATCCCGGGGGCACCCTTTGGCCGTTCCGGGGCTGGTCAGCCGGTGTTGCGCAGGCCGGCCGCCACGCCGTTGACCGTGAGCAGCAGGGCCCGGGAGAGCAGCGGGTCGGGTTCCCGGCCGGCCGCCGCCGCGTCGCGCTGCCGCTTGAGCAGGGTGACCTGGAGGTAGGAGATCGGGTCGAGGTAGGCGTCGCGGATGGCGAAGGTCTGCCTGAGCACGGGCTGGGCGTCGAGGAGTTCGCTCTCGCCGGTGACGCGCAGCACCTCCCGCACGGTGAGTTCGTGCTCGGCCCGGATGGTGTCGAAGATGTGCTTGAGCTCGTCGGGGACGAGGGTGTCGACGTAGTGCTGCGCGATGCGCAGGTCGGTCTTGGCGAGGGTCATCTCGACGTTGGAGATGAAGTTGCGGAAGAAGTGCCACTGTCCGTGCATCTCGTCGAGCACGGTGTCCCCCTCCAGCCGCAGGCCCGCCTCGCGCAGCGCCTTCAGCCCGGAGCCGACGCCGAACCAGCCGGGCACGATCTGCCGGGACTGGGTCCAGCCGAACACCCAGGGGATGGCGCGCAGTCCGTCGAGTCCGGCACCGGAGTCGGGGCGGCGCGAGGGACGCGAGCCCAGGTGCAGGTCGGCGAGCTGGTCCACCGGGGTGGAGGCGAAGAAGTACGCCGGCAGGTCGGGGTCCTCGACGAGCCTGCGGTAGGCGGCGTGGGCGGCGTTGGACACCACGTCCATCGCGGCGTCCCAGCGGGCCAGCGCCTCCCCCGACTGGCGCGGGGCGGTGTGCAGGGCGGAGGCCTGAAGGGTCGCCGCGACCGTCAGTTCCAGGTTCTCCCGGGCCAGGGACGGGATGAGGTACTTGTCGGAGATGACCTCGCCCTGCTCGGTCACCTTGATCTCGCCCTCCAGGGTGCCCCAGGGCTGGGCGAGGATGGCGTCGTGGGTGGGGCCGCCGCCGCGGCCGACGGTGCCGCCGCGGCCGTGGAAGAGCCGCAGCCGTACGCCGTAGCGGTGGGCGACGTCGCGCAGGCGCCGCTGGGCGCGGTGGATCTCCCACTGGCTGGTGGTGATGCCGCCGAACTTGGAGGAGTCGGAGTACCCGAGCATGACCTCCTGCACATCGCCCCTGAGCGCGACCAGGCGCCGGTAGGACGGGTCGGAGAGCATGTCCTCCAGGATGGTGTCGGCGGCCCTGAGCTCGTCGGTGGTCTCCAGCAGCGGCACGATGCCGATCCTGGCCCAGCCGGCGTGCAGGTCGACGAGTCCGGCCTCGCGGGCCAGGACGGCGGCGGCGAAGACGTCGTCGGCGCCCTGGCACATGGAGATGATGTACGACTCGATGACCTCGGGCCCGAAGACGCTCAGGGCCCGCTTGACCGTCTCGAAGACGCCGAGGGTCTTGGCGCCGGCCGCGTCGACGGGGGCCGGGGTGGGGGCGAGCGGCCTCCTGGACCTCAGCTCCTTGGCGAGCAGCTTGGCGCGGTACTCGCGGGGCATGTCGGCGTAGCGCCAGGACTCCTCGCCGAGCCGGTCGAAGAGCTGGCCGAGGGCGTGGTGGTGGGCGTCGGCGTGCTCGCGGACGTCCATGGTGGCCAGCTGGAGGCCGAAGGCGGCCAGGGTGCGGATGGTGCGGCCCAGGCGGCCGTCGGCGAACAGGCCGCCGCGGTTCTGCCGCAGGGAGTCCTGGATGATCCGCAGGTCGCGCAGGAGTTCGGCGGTGCCGAGGTAGTCGCGGCCTGCCTCGTGCGCGGTGCCGGTGGCCAGGCGCTGCTTGGTGTTGACGAGCTTCTGGCGGATGCAGGTGGCCTTGAGCCGGTAGGGCTCCTCGGCGTTGAGCCGCTTGTAGCGGGGGCTGATCTCCGGCAGGTTCTCCAGGTCGGTCCCGAGGGACTGGAGCAGTGCGTCGGTGGCGCCGGTGTAGCGGATCGAGTTGGACAGGAAGCCGCGCAGCTCGTCGATCATGTCGAGGGCGTCGTTGATGCCGTGCTCGTGCTGGAGGATCAGCACGTCCCAGGTGACCTCCGGGGTCACGTTCGGGTTGCCGTCGCGGTCGCCGCCGATCCAGGTGCCGAAGGTGAGGGGGCGGGTGTCGTCGGGCAGCTTGACGCCGACGCGCTCCAGTTCCGCGGTGAGGTCCTCCAGGACGTCGCCGACGGCGCCGGCGTGGAGTTCGTCGAGGTAGTAGATGGCGTTGCGGGACTCGTCGGCGGGCTCGGGGCGGACGACGCGGAGTTCGTCGGTCTGCCAGACGAGGTCGATGTTCTCCGCCAGCCGGGTGTCCAGGCGGCGGCGGTCGGACTCGGCGACCGGGGCCTCCAGGAGCGCGGCGATGCGCCGGAGCTTGTTGAGCACCGAGCGGCGGGCGGCCTCGGTGGGGTGGGCGGTGAAGACCGGGCGAACGTTCAGGTGCCGGACGGTCTCGCGCAGGTGTTCGGGGTCGGCGTCCTTGAGACGGTCGGCGGTGCGGGCGAGCAGGCCGCCCTCGGCGGCGCGCCGGGCACGCAGTTCGCGTCCGCGGTGCACCTGTTCGGTGACGTTCGCCAGATGGAAGTAGGTGGAGAAGGCGCGGACCAGCTTGGCCGCGGTGTCGAGTTCGGTTCCGCGCAGCAGTTCGGCGGCGGCCTCACCGTCCTCTCGGGTGAGGCGGCGGACCTTCTCGACCAGGTCGAGGAGCTCGGGGCCTTCCTGCCGTACCAGGGCCTCCCCGAGGAGGTCACCCAGTCGGCGGATGTCGGCACGCAGCTCGGCGCTGGTCGTCGTCTGGTCGTCGGCACTGCTCACAGGTGCGGCTCCTTGCGGGTTGAAGCACGTCTGGGAGGGGACCCGGACGAGTGCCGCGCGGCGGCTGCCGCTTACGGGCCAGGTGTCCGGGAAGGAATTCTTCAGAGCGGACCGCGCTGTCCGACCGCCTCCAAGTCTAGGTGTCGCGGGGGACGCGCAGGCTAGGGGCTCTTGCCGCGGCGCGACGCGCTGCCATACTTACGACGCCGTAGGTTACGGAACCGTAGGGAGCTGAACGGTTCCCTGACCCCCGACAACCCGTCTCGACCCTCGACCCCACAGGGGACGCCCAATGACCACAAGCTCCGATGTGATCGACGACGCCCCGAAGGCGACCGACACCTCTCTTCCCTCCGCCACCCTGGGAGGTGAGCAGAAGCGTTCGATCGAGCAGATCACGCTGCTGCTCTTCATCACCGTTCCGTTCCTCGCACTGCTCGCGGCGGTGCCGCTGGCATGGGGCTGGGGGGTGAGCTGGCTGGACCTCGGCCTGCTGGTCTTCTTCTACTTCCTCGGCTGTCACGGCATCACGATCGGTTTCCACCGGCATTTCACACATGGCTCGTTCAAGGCGAAGCGGCCGCTGAGGATCGCGCTGGCGATCGCGGGGTCGATGGCGGTCGAGGGACCCCTGGTCCGCTGGGTCGCCGACCACCGCAGGCATCACAAGTTCTCCGACCACGAGGGTGATCCGCACTCCCCGTGGCGGTACGGCGAGACGGTTCCGGCGCTGCTGAAGGGCCTGTGGTGGGCCCATGTCGGCTGGATGTTCGACGAGGAGCAGACGCCGCAGGACAAGTACGCCCCGGACCTGATCAAGGACCGGACCCTGCGGACGATCTCCCGTCAGTTCATCCTGTGGACCGTGGTGTCGCTGCTGCTGCCGGCGCTGATCGGCGGCCTGGTCACGATGTCGTGGTGGGGCGCGTTCACCGCGTTCTTCTGGGGCTCGCTGGTCCGGGTGGCGCTGCTGCACCACGTGACCTGGTCGATCAACTCCATCTGCCACGCGGTCGGCAAGCGCCCGTTCAAGTCGCGGGACCGCTCGGGCAACGTGTGGTGGCTGGCGGTCCTGTCCTGTGGCGAGTCCTGGCACAACCTGCACCATGCCGACCCGACCTCGGCCCGGCATGGGGTGGAGCGCGGCCAGCTGGACTCCTCGGCCCGGATCATCCGCTGGTGCGAGCGGTTCGGCTGGGCCTATGACGTGCGCTGGCCGTCACGCTCGCGTATCGATTCCCGCCGCAACGACGGGGAGGGCGACTCCCGCCGCCGGAGGAAGACCGCCGAGGCGGCATGATTGACGGCGTGGCGACCGACTCCAGCACCCCCAGCAATGACAAGCCGCGGCGCACGCGCCGTACCCGTATGACCGGTGCCGAGCGCCGCCAGCAACTGCTGGAGATCGGTCGCACGCTGTTCGCGGCGAAGGGCTTCGAGGGCACCTCGGTGGAGGAGATCGCGGCCAAGGCCGGGGTGTCCAAGCCGGTGGTGTACGAGCACTTCGGCGGCAAGGAGGGCCTGTACGCCGTCGTGGTGGACCGCGAGATGCGGCGGCTGCTGGACATGGTCACCAGCTCGCTGACGGCGGGCCACCCCCGCGAACTGTGCGAGCAGGCGGCGTTCGCGCTGCTGGACTACATCGAGGAGTGCACGGACGGCTTCCGCATCCTGGTCCGCGACTCCCCCATCCCCCAGTCGACGGGTTCCTTCGCCTCCCTGATCTCCGACATCGCCACCCAGGTGGAGGACATCCTCGGCCGCGAGTTCAAGTCCCGCGGCTTCGACCCGAAGCTGGCCCCGCTGTACGCCCAGGCGCTGGTCGGCATGGTCGCCCTGACCGGCCAGTGGTGGCTGGACGTCCGCCGCCCGAAGAAGGCGGAGGTCGCCGCCCACCTGGTGAACCTGGCCTGGCACGGGCTGGACGGGCTGGAGCCGCGGCCCCGGCTGATCGGGCACCGCAAGTCCTAGGCGAGCGGCTCCAGGAACTCCAGGCGGTTGCCGACGGGGTCCTCGGAGTAGAAGCGCCTGTGGCCCGGCAGGCCGTCGTCCCAGACGACCTTCGCGCCGTGCGCCGCGAGCCGGGCGGCGAAGGCCTCGACGGCCGTCACCCGGAGCCCCGGGTGGGCCTTCCCCGCGGGGCGGAAGTCCCGCTCGATGCCCAGGTGGAGCCGGACGGCCCCGGCCTGGAACCAGCAGCCGCCGCGCGCGGCCAGAGCCGGCGGCTTGGGGACCTCCGTCATGCCGAGGACACCGGCGTAGTACGCCCGCAGGTCGCCCTCGGAGCCGGACGGCGCGGCGAGCTGGACGTGGTCGACGGCGGCGAGCATGCCTCACGCCTCCTTGGTGGCGACCGCGAAGATGCGGCGGAAGGGGAACGGGGTGCCGTGCGGTCCGGCCGGGTAGGCCTCCCGCAGGGCGGCGCGGTACTCGGCCAGGAACTCCTCGCGCGCCGCCGGGTCGTCGGCGAGGGCGGTGAGCACGGGTCGCAGACCGGTGCCCTTCACCCAGTCCAGCACCGGGTCCTCACCGGTCAGCAGGTGGATGTACGTGGTCTCCCAGACGTCGGCGGCGCAGCCGAGGCCGGTCAGCCGCTCCAGATAGGCCTCGGGGGCGAGCACCGCGTCCTCGTGGCGCAGGACATCCGCGAGCCGGTCGCGCCTGCGGGCGGAGCCTGCGAGTTCGCGCATGATCCGGTGGCTGGGGGCGGAGAAGTTGCCGGGGACCTGGAAGGCGAAGGTGCCGCCGGGGCGCAGCCCCGCCACCCAGTCGGCGAAGCGGTCCGGGTGCCCGGGCACCCACTGGAGCGTGGCGTTGCTGACGATCAGGTCGTACGGCTCCCCGGGGGTCCAGGTGCGGGCGTCGGCGGAGGAGAAGTCGAGGCGGCCGCCGCCGGGGGTGGGGCCCTGGTGGTCGACCACGGCCTTGTCGAGCATCGCCGGGGAGTTGTCGTAGCCGGTGATGTGCGCGGTGGGCCAGCGGTCGGCGAGCAGAGCGGTCACGTTGCCGGGGCCGCAGCCGAGGTCGGCGATGCGGGGCCGGTCGCCGTTGGGGCCTCCCCTGCTCGAACGCAGTTGAGAGCTTGGGGAAAGAGCGGGGACGCGGGCGAGGAGGTCGGCGAAGGGGCGGGCCCGATGGCCGGCGTGGCGCAGGTACTGGGCGGGATCCCAGGCAGGGCTGTGGGCGGACATGGCGGCCTCCTGGAGGTGCGGGGAGTCGTCGGCGGCTGCGTTCACCACTCTCCCCCGGCAGTTATCTCGACGTCAAGAAACTTGACGCCAAGAGACTTCATGTCGACACAACCACTACACTGATCGCCATGGAGGACGAGGTCGATCGGCTGGTCGCAGCGTGGCGCCGGGAGCGCCCGGACCTCGACGTGGAACCGCTCGAGGTGCTCAGCCGGGTGAGCAGGCTGGCCCGGCACCTCGACCGCGCACGCCGGCTCGCCTTCTCCGAGCACAGTCTGGAGCCCTGGGAGTTCGACGTCCTGACGGCGCTCAGGCGCGCGGGCTCGCCCTACCAGCTCTCCCCCGGACAACTGCTGACCCAGACGCTGGTCACCTCGGGCACGATGACGAACCGCATCGACCGGCTGGCCAAGAAGGGCCTGGTGGAGCGACTCCCCGACCCCAGCGACCGGCGCGGGGTGCTGGTCCGCCTGACGGACGAGGGCCGGGACCGCGCCGACCGGTCCCTGGCCGGGCTCCTGGACCAGGAGCGCGCGCTGCTGGCCGAGCTGTCGACCGCGCAGCGCGGCGAACTGGCCGGCCTGCTACGCCAGTTGACCGCACCGTTCGACAACATCCCCGGCTGAGGACCTGCCGGGCGGACCGGCGCGGGGTCAGGCGCTGCTGCTCTCCTCCACCCCGATCCGACCGGCGGGCCCCAGATCGGCCGGCCCCACCCCGGCCCGGCGGGCCAGTGCCACGGCGGCCAGCGTGGAGTGCACGCCGAGCTTGCCCAGGACGTTCTGCATATGGGTGCGCACGGTGTGCGGGGACAGGTACAACCGCTCGGCGACGGCCTTGCGGCCCAGCCCCGCGACCATGCAGCGCAGCACCTCCCGCTCGCGCGGCGTCAGCGACTCCACCAGGCGCTCGCTCTCGGTGCGATGCTTGCGGGCGGCGGTCAACTCCCGCAGTACACCGGTGAGCAGGGCGGGCGGCAGATGGGTCTCGTCGCGCAGGACTCCGCGGATGACGGTGAGCAGCCGGGACAGCGAGCAGTCCTTGGCGACCCAGCCGCAGGCACCGGCCTGGAGGGCGAGCGCGGCGCGCCGCGGGTCGTCCTTCTCGGCGAGTACGACGGTCCGCACCCCCGGCTGGGCCCCCCGCACCCCAGCGACCAGCGAGATCCCGTCCACCAGTCCGTCCTCGTCGCCCGCCCGCACGGGGACGGCGCGCCGGGCCCCGGGGACGGTGCCGCCGAGGTCGGCGTCGACGAGCACGACGTCGAAGCGGCGGCCGTCGGCGGCCGCCCGTTCCAGGCAGCGCAGTGCCGCCGGGCCGGAGCCGGCCGCGGACACCTCGACGTCGGGCTCGGCGGCCAGGGCGGCGGCGAGCGACTCGGCGAAGATGCGGTGGTCGTCGACGACCAGGACTCGGACACGAACCACTGATAACCCCCTTCCCCACGCTCCTGGTCGGAGCAGGGGAGTCTCCCATCGTCGGAGAACGCCGAGCGGCACGGACCCGACGTACGGAGCCGAGCGCGGTCGCACGGCCCTCGCCGTAACGGACCGCCATCCGCCTCCGGTGTCCTGCCCGAGCCCTCTCGCCCCCCTGACCAGCACCGGCCCCCACCGGTGCCGCTCATCAGGGTACGGCCGGCAGCCGGGAGGGGAAGGCAATTCGCAGAACTGACCGGCCGACGCGTTTAGGGTGTGCCGCATGTTTCGTATTGAGGCAGAAGTCGACAAAGCGCGCCACGATCTGCTCCGCTCCCGCCTCCGCGACACGAACACGGCGGCCTCCCCGCTCATCGACGCCCTGCGCAGAACCCCCGCCGTCCGAGAAGTCCCCATCCATCTCTGGGCGTTGGACGACGCCGACGATCTGGCGGGCGGGCTGGTGGGCCACACCTGGGCGACCTGGCTGCATGTGACCCACCTCTGGGTCGACGACCCCCACCGCGGCACGGGCCTCGGCTCCCGCCTGCTGACCCGCGCCGAGCGCATCGCCCACCGCGAACGCGCCTGCGTCGCCGCCCGCCTGGAAACCTGGGACTTCCAGGCCCCGGACTTCTACCGCAGGCACGACTACAAGGTGGTCTGCGCGATCCCCGACTACCCGCCGGGGATCACCGAATACACCATGATCAAACGCCTGCCCTGACCGGACCGGCTCCCGGCGAGGGACTCGCGCCCGCTCCCGTTCCGTCAGGCCAGCCGCCTCGCGCCCGCCGAGGGAACCGCCTCGAAGACACGCGGGGTTCGGTGGCCCGCGTCCGTGAAGGACTGCTCGATCGCCTTGGTGAGGGCGGGGACGTCGGAGGACTCGGCCAGGACGATCGCCGAGCCGCCGAAGCCGCCGCCGGTCATCCGGGCGCCGAGGGCGCCGGTGGCCAGGGCCGTGTCGACGACCAGGTCCAGTTCGGGGCAGGAGACACGGAAGTCGTCGCGCAGGGAGGCGTGGCCCTCGGTCAGGATCGGGCCGATCGACCTGATGTCGCCCGACTCCAGGAGGGACACCACCCGATCCGCCCGCCCGTTCTCGGTGACGACGTGGCGGACCAGCCGGGCCACCTCCTCCTCGCCGGCCAGGTCGGCCAGCGCCGCGTCCAGACCTCCGTAGGGGATGTCGCGCAGGGCGTCCACGCCCAGCAGGGCCGCGCCCTTCTCGCAGCCCGCGCGGCGCCTGCCGTACTCGCCGCCGCTGTGGGCGTGCTGGACCCGGGTGTCGACGACCAGCAGACGCAGGCCCTCGGCGGCCAGGTCGAAGGGGATCTGACGCTGGGACAGATCGCGGGTGTCCAGGAACAGGGCGTGGCCCGACTCGCAGCAGGCCGAGGCGGTCTGGTCCATGATGCCGGTGGGGGCGCCGACGTAGACGTTCTCGGCGCGCTGGCACAGACGGGCCAGTTGCCAGCCCTTCAGGCCGAGGGCGTAGAGGTCGTTCAGGGCCAGGGCGACCACGACCTCCAGGGCCGCCGAGGAGGACAGGCCGGCGCCCGTGGGGACCGTCGACGCCAGGTGGACGTCCGCGCCGGTCACCTCGTGGCCCGCCTCGCGCAGGGCCCAGACCACGCCCGCGGGGTAGCCGGTCCAGTTCCGGTCGGACTCCGGGGCGAGATCGTCGACCCGCAGTTCCACGGGCGCTCCCGGCACATCGGCCGAGTGCAGCCGCAGTACGCCGTCGTCGCGGCGCGCGACCGCGGCGGTCGTGACGTGCGGTAGCGCGAAGGGCATCACGAAGCCGTCGTTGTAGTCGGTGTGCTCGCCGATCAGGTTGACGCGGCCCGGCGCCGCCCAGACCCCCTCCGGCTCGGCGCCGTACAGCTCGGTGAAGCCTTCCCGGACCTCAAGTGCCCCCACTTATCGCTCCCTTGCGATGTGCTGCGCGAACTCCCAGGCGTCCGCGACGATACCCGCGAGATCCGCGCGGGTCGGGTTCCAGCCGAGCTTTTCGCGGGCGGCCGCGGCCGAGGCGACCAGGACCGCCGGGTCGCCGGCCCGGCGCGGGGCCACGACCTCCGGGACGGGGTGGCCGGTGACCCGCCGGACGGTCTCGACGACCTCGCGGACGGAGAAGCCGTTGCCGTTGCCGAGGTTGCACACCAGGTGCTCGCCGGGCCGGGCCGCGTCCAGGGCCAGCAGATGGGCCTCGGCGAGGTCCGCCACGTGAATGTAGTCGCGTACGCAGGTGCCGTCCGGGGTCGGGTAGTCGTCGCCGTAGACGGAGATCGCCTCCCGCCTGCCCTGGGCGACCTGGAGGACCAGCGGGATCAGGTGCGACTCGGGATCGTGGCGTTCGCCGTACGCGCCGTGGGCGCCGGCCACGTTGAAGTAGCGCAGCGAGACCGCGCCCAGGCCGTGGGCCGCCGCCTCGCCGGCGATCATGTGGTCGACGGCGAGCTTGGAGGCGCCGTAGGGGTTGGTGGGCCGGGTCGGGGCCGTCTCGACGATCGGGACCCGCTCCGGTTCGCCGTAGGTCGCCGCCGTGGAGGAGAAGACCAGCGTGCGCACGCCGGCCTCGCGCATCGCGGTGAGCAGGGCCATCGTGCCGCCGACGTTGTTCTCCCAGTACTTCTCCGGCTTCACCACCGACTCGCCCACCTGCGAGAAGGCGGCGAAGTGCAGCACCGCGGCGAAGGAGGGATCCAGCCACTTGGCGGCGTCCCGGATGTCGCCCTCGACGAAGGAGGCGCCCGCGGGCACGCCCTCACGGAAGCCGGTGGACAGGTTGTCGAGTACGACGACCTCGTGACCGGCCTCCAGCAGGTGCTGGGCGACCACACTGCCGACGTAGCCCGCGCCACCCGTCACCAGGTACTTCCCGCTCATGAACCCGCTACCTCCCGCAGTCGCTCGGCCGCACGCTCCGGCGGCACGTCGTTGATGAACACGTTCATGCCGGACTCGGAACCCGCGAGGAACTTCAGCTTGCCGGAAGTGCGGCGGATGGTGAAAAGCTCGAGGTGGAGCGCGAAGTCGTCGCGCGTGACACCGTCGGACCCGGCCGGCATGCCGAACGGAGCCTGGTGCCAGGCGGCGATGTACGGCGTCGGCCGTGCGCCCTCGCCGAAGAGCCGGTCGAAGCGCCGCAACAGGTCCAGATAGATCCCGGGGAACTCCGCGCGCGCCGCCTCGTCGAGTCCGAGCAGGTCGGGGACCCGGCGCCGGGGGTACAGGTGGACCTCGTAGGGCCAGTGCGCCGCGTACGGGACGAAGGCCACCCAGTGGTCGCCCTCGACGACGACCCGCTCGCCGGCCAGTTCCCGCTCCAGGACCGCGTCGAAGAGGTTCTCCCCGCCGGTGGCCTCCCGGTGGGCCGCCAGTGAGCGCAGCATCAGCGCGGTGCGCGGGGTGGTGAAGGGGTAGGCGTAGATCTGGCCGTGCGGGTGCCCCAGCGTCACGCCGATCTCGGATCCGCGGTTCTCGAAGCAGAACACCTGCTCCACGGACGGCAGTTGGGACAGCTCCGCGGTGCGGTCCGTCCACGCATCCAGGACCAGCCGGGCCTGCCGCTCGCTCAGGCCGGCGAACGAGGCGTCGTGGTCGGAGGTGAAGCAGACGACCTCGCAGCGGCCGAGGTCGCCGGTCAGCGAGGGGAAGCGGTTCTCGAAGACCACCACGTCGTAGGAGGAGTCGGGGATCTCGCTCAGGCGGTCGCCCGTGGAGGGGCACAGGGGGCACTCGTCGGCCGGCGGGTGGTAGGTGCGGCCCTGCCGGTGGGAGGCGATGGCGACCGCGTCGCCGAGCAGCACGTCCCGGCGCACCTCCGAGGTGGTGACCGTCGGCTCCAGCGGTCGCCGGTCCACCGCGTCGCGCACGGTGTCGTCCCGCAGGTCGTAATAGACGAGCTCACGACCGTCGGCCAGCCGGGTCGAGGTCTTCTTCACTGTTGGAACTCCCTACTGGTCCCCGGGCCACTGGTCCGCGAGTCCGCACCCCGCCGGCACCCCACCAGCCCCAACACAATCAAACATAACACGTCACAACCCACCACCCCTTTTCAGATCACGATCGAACAAAGACCATCAACAACCTAGGCATGCCGGCCAACAGCGCCCAGTACGGTGCGTACACCGTGCACGGGTACTGGATCGGCGCAATCCCGGCCATGGTCTTCCTCGGCCTGGTGATGACGCCCTTCTACTACGGATCCAAGGTGCGGTCCGTACCCGAGTTCCTGCTGCTGCGCTTCGACAGGCCGGCGCATCTGCTCAGTTCGATCCTGTTCGACCGGCTCCACCGGGCAGGCCGTCAGGGCGCTCGGCGCCCCGGAACCCGGATGCGGCGGCACTCCGCGCCGCTGTCACACGATGCGATTCCTACCCGGTCTGAACGGCAGGCCTCCTCGCAAGAGAGCAGGTGACCCGGGCGCCCCCCGTCCGGCGCGGGAGAGCCGGGCCGGCCGACGGGGTCACGTCAGCGGGCCCGCGCGGTCCAGCAGGCCGGTGCGGGCCGCCAGGGCCGCCGCCTCCAGCCGCGAGCCCACCCCGAGCTTCATCAGAACGCGCTGGACATGGGTCCGGGCCGTGCTGGGGGCGATGCCCATGCCGGCCGCGATCAGGCGGGTGTCCTCTCCCTCGGCGACCCGGACCAGGACCTCCACCTCGCGCGGGGTGAGCATCCGCAGCAGACGCTGGCCCTCGTCGTCCGGTGGGGCGGCGGGGTTCAGCAACTCGCCGAAGGCGCCCTGGAGGAGCTGGGGAGCGACGGCGGCCTCGCCCGCCCTCGCCTTGATGATCGCCCGCTCGACGCCCTCGATGCGCTCGTCATGGCGTACGTATCCCGAGGCCCCCGCCGCGAAGGCGGCCGCGATGCCGCGCGGGGACGGAACCGGGCCGAGCACGACCACCACGACCTGCGGACGCTCCCGCTTGATCTTCACCACCGGGTCGAAGGTGCCGGGCTCGGCCGGTGCCGCCGTGCCCAGCAGGCACACCTCCGGAGCGCGGCTGATCACCAGGTCCGCCGCGCCCGCGGCCGGCGCCGCGGAGGCGAGCACGCGGTGTCCGCGCAGCTTCAGCGCCGAGGCCAGCGCCTCGGCCAGTAGCCGGTGGTCGTCGACCACCATGAGCCGCACTCCCATCGAGCCCCCAGTCCCCCCAAGGATGTCCAACCCCGGGCGGCGGCCCCCCGGCACGCCGCCCGTCATGCCCCCGGAAGCTACACGCTTGTTCGACGTCGCGCTGCCCCTACCGTCGAGAAGTACCCCCGGATCGGCGGACTTTTCGCATTCCTCGCATTCAAAACTCATTTCGAGGGTCATGCGAGGGCGCCGAGCGGTACGCGCACGGCCCCGCCCCCGGTCGGGGGCGGGGCCGTCTCGTTCCGGCCGTGCGGGCGGATCAGCCGCCCGCTCCGAAGGCCAGCGCCAGGTAGTCCTTGCCGAGGGACGAGGACGACGCCTTGCGGGCGTAGATCGACGACATGTAGAGATGGCCCTGGGAGTAGAGGAACTCCGCGCGGTCCGGGGACATGGAGGTCTCCGCGTCGCGCACGTCCCGCGAGGCCGGGTTCTCCAGCAGCTTGGTCTGCTTGAAGCTGCCGCCGTCGATGCTGACGATCTGGCCGCCCTTGTCGTAGGGCGGGCTCTTGTACGCGATGACGTCGGCACCGTCCATGCGCAGCGGGTAGATGTGGTAGCCGTCGCCCGCGTCGGCGCGCTGGCCGGTCTGCTTGCCGGTGCCCAGGTCGAACGCGACGATCTCGTTGGTCTTGCGGAACTCCTCGCTGCCGTCGTGGTCCTCGGTGGGCACGTACAGCCGGTCGCCGCCGACCGCGAGGCCCCGGCAGTCCTCGACCCTGCTGATGCCGTCGCAGCGGGCCGCGTAGGAGTCGCCGGGCGCCGAGATGTGGGCGCGCAGCTTGCCGGTCCCGTTGTCGATGGAGAAGAAGTCCGAGATGCCGCTGCCGTCGCCGGCGCTCTGGCCGACGTCGGCGGCGACGACGAGCGGATCGGTCGAGACGATCGCGGCGTACTCGATGCCCTGCGACATCTTGTACTCCGAGATCACCTTGCCGGACTTCGGGTCGATCGTCTGGATGTGCAGCTGGCGCTGCCCGTACTGGCCGCACTTGCGCACCGCGACCAGTTTGGCGCCGCCGCCGTACCCGGAGTCGTAGCAGGTGTCGGCCGCCTTCGGGGCCCACAGGACCTTGCCGTCCGCGATGTCGAAGGCGGCGCCGCCGCTGGTGCCGCCCACGGCGACCGTGCCGCCGCTGACGGTGACGTTGTCGAGCCTGATGGGCTGGTCACCGGACTTGACGGTCTGCGTCCACAGCTTCTTGCCGGCGTCGAGGTCGATCGCCGCGACCTGGCTGCATCCGTGCGTGGGCTTGTCCTTGGTCGGCATGGCCGGCTCGTAGACGATCGCCGCCTTGCCGTCCGAGGTGGTGTGCTTGCCGGCCTCGCACACCGGGCCGGGCAGCTCGATCGTCCACAGCTTGGTGCCCTTGTCCCGGTCGTAGCCGACGACCTCGGCGACGCCGCTCTTGACGTACGCCTTGTCGGTGAGCCAGGAGCCGGTGGTGGTGACCAGGTCGCTCACCTCGGGCATCGGCACCTGGTAGAGGACCTTGGCGGCCGGGTCGGACGGTGCCTTCTCCGTGCCGCCGGAGCCGGATTTCCCGTCGCCTTCCTTGCCGCCGGTGCCGCCGCTGGAACTGGCGGTGTCCTGCTTGCCGCCGTCGGACCTGTTCGAGTACCAGATGCCGGTGCCGATGATCAGCGCGATCACGACGACGGTCGAGACGATCATCGCCACCTGGGCGTTGACCTTCCGGCCGCCGCCCGGTGCTCCGGCCTGCGGCTGCGTCGGCACGGTCGGCGGCTGGCCGGGATAGCCGTACCCGGACTGCTGGGCGCCGTACGGGTTCGGCTGCGCGGCGGGCGACTGGGCGTAGGGGTTCGGCTGCCCGCCCGGGTAGCCGTAGCCGGGCTGGGGCTGCGGCGGTCCGGCCGGGGGCGGCGTCTGCGAGGCGCCCTGCGGCGGCTGCGGGTAGCCATAACCCGGCGCCGGCTGGGGGGACTTGGCGAAGTCCGGACCGCCCGCGGGCGGCGTCTGCGGGGACTGTGCGGGCTGCTGCGGCTGCTGGCCCTGTGGCTGGCCGAAGCCGCCGGGCTGCGGCGGCTGGTTGGGCGGCGGGGGCGGCTGGGACATGGCGGGTGCACCTCGGAGGAAGCGGAGGGGGACGGGACGACGGGGAAGCAGAGTGGCCGGAACGGCGTGCGGCGCCGGCCGCGCGTGGCGCGGCCGGCCGGGCTCACTTGCCGTAGGCGAGCATCAGCTTCTCCTTCGTGTCGGCCTTTCCGCGCAGCCGGGTGGTGGAGAGGTAGAAGCGTCCGTCGACCCAGTCGACGGCCCGCGAGTAGAAGCCGTTCTCGATCGACGCGGTGCCCTCCGGGTTCTGGAGCAGCTTCACCGGAGTGTGGGCCGAGCCCGCCGTCGCCACGGACACGATCTGGCCGCCCGCGTCGTACGACGGCTCGACGTACACGATGAGCTGCCCGTTCTCCACCTTGAGCGGCATCATCGAGGTGTCCGTCGGGGACTTCACGCGCCACTTCTCCTTGCCGGTGGCGAGGTTGAGGGCGACGATCTCGTTGGCGCCGGTGGTGACGTCGGTGGGCAGGTAGAGGGTTTCGGCGTCGGAGGCGACGGCCTGGCAGCCCTGGAGGTTACGGGCGAGGATGGCCCAGCCGCATTCGGCGTTGAAGTTCGACTTGGTGTCCACCTGGGAACGGATGGCGCCGCCGCTCAGCGTCGAGATGTTCCAGTGCTTCTTGTCCTTGTCCACCGAGTACAGGACCACCGGGTCGACGGAGTAGACACGCTCGACCGACCAGTCCTTGGGGATCTTCTTGGTCCACCTGGCCGCGCCGGTCGCGGGGTCGAGCTCCTGCACCTCGTCGTGCTCGTTCGAACCGCCGGCCCCGCAGGACGCCACCGCGAGCAGCCGGGCACCGCCCGCGAAGGCGCCGGGGAAGCAGGCCTGGCCGTAGCGCCGCTTGTCGAAGAGCTTCTTGCCGCTGTCGATGTCGTACGCCGTGCCCGACTGCGAGCGGCCCACCATCAGCGTCTTGCCGGCCACTGTCATCTCGATGGTGAGCGTGCTGTCGAACAGCTCGCCGTCCTCGACCTTGATGGTCCAGCCCTTCGCCCCGGTGTTCAGGTCGATCTGCTGGAGCTGGTTGCACTTGGCGCGGTCGCTGCTGCCGCTCATGTAGGCCACGACCACCTTGTCGTCGGCCGTCTTCTGCGGTGTCACCGCGCAGATCTTCTCCGGGAACGTGATCGGTTCCCAGGTGGGCCTGCCGTCACCGACGTTGTAGGCGAAGACCTGCTTGTACGCCGCCTTCACCGCCGTCTTGCCGGTGATCCACATACCGGGAGCCTCGGCGCCGCCACCGGGCGCGGCGGGCGCCTCCTTGTACCAGAGCACCTTGGCCTCGCCGGACTTGCGGCCCGCGTTGAGGTCCTCCGCCTCCCCCTTGCCGTCACCGCTGCCGTCACCCGGGTTGACCGGGGCGTCGGAGGCGGCGGACTTCGAGGGCTTCGCGTCGTCGCTCGCGTCGGCGACCGGCTTCTTGCCGCCGTCGTCGCCGCTGACGGCCCAGACGGTGACACCGGCGACGAGTACGGCGGCCACCGCGGCGCCGATGATGGCCGCGGTCCTGCCCTTGAACGGGCTGCCGGAGCCGCCGGGGGGCGGGGTGCCGGGCGCGCCCGCGAAGTGCGGCTGCCGCGGGTAGCCGTAGCCGGGCTGCTGCCCGTACGGACCCGGCTGCTGCGGCTGCCCGTACGGGCCGGGCGCGGCGGGCGCGCCGTAGGGTCCGGGCTGGGCGTAGGGCCCGGGCTGCTGCGGGTAGCCGTAGCCGGGCTGCGGTGGTCCGGCGGGCGGGGGCGGCGGGGTCTGCGGCGGCTGGGCCGGGGGCGGGGGCGTGGCCTGGCGCGGGTCCTGGGGAGCACCGAAACCGCCCTGGGCCGGCGGGTCCTGGGGGGCTCCGAAGCCGCCCTGGGCCGGTGGGGTCTGCGGCGGCCCGAAGCCGCCGGACTGCGGCGGCTGGTCCTGCGGTTGCTGCGGCTGATCCTGCGGTGCTCCGAAGCCGCCCTGGGGCGGCTGGCTGGGCGGCTGAGACATCAGCGCGCTTCCCCCTCAATTACTGCTTTTTAGCCACGCCCTGAGGTACTCGAAGAACCCAGAGCCGCCCGGGAAAGTCCCCGGACGGCTCATTCTTATCACTCGCAACCTGCCCGCCACCGGCCCGAGTCGGCCCCTGTTCCCAAGGGAGGACCGGCCCGTGACGCGCCCGTTATGCGTGGCGGGCCCGGGGGATTTCCCTCCAGAAAACCACCACGCGCCGTTCACACGGCGCGTGCGCCCGACCGCGGCGGGCCCGCCCGCAGCGCTACGCGTCCTCGGCGAGTTCGAGCCAGCGCATCTCCAGTTCCTCCCGCTCCCCCGCCAACGCGCGCAGCTCGGCGTCGAGTTCGGCGACCTTCGCGAAGTCGGTGGCGTGCTCGGCGATCCGCGTGTGCAGTGTGGACTCCTTCTCGGAGATCCGGTCCAACTGCCGCTCGATCTTCTGCAGTTCCTTCTTCGCGGCGCGCAGTTCGGCGGCGCTCCGCTCGGGCGCGGCCTGCTCGGCGGCGGGCGACGGGACCGGGGCGGCGGCCGCGGCCTGCTGCTCCATCCGCTGCCGCCGCTCCAGGTACTCGTCGATGCCGCGCGGCAGCATCCGCAGCGCGCCGTCGCCGAGGAGCGCGTACACCGTGTCGGTGGTGCGCTCGACGAAGAAGCGGTCGTGGGAGATGACGATCATCGAGCCGGGCCAGCCGTCGAGGACGTCCTCGAGCTGGGTGAGGGTCTCGATGTCGAGGTCGTTGGTGGGCTCGTCGAGGAAGAGCACGTTGGGCTCGGCCATGAGCAGGCGCAGGAGTTGCAGCCGCCGCCGCTCACCGCCGGACAGGTCGCCCACCGGCGTCCACTGCTTCTCCTTGCCGAAGCCGAACGTCTCGCACAGCTGCCCGGCGGTCATCTCCCGCCCCTTGCCGAGGTCGACGCGCTCGCGCACCCGCTGCACGGCCTCGAGAACCCGCCAGTCCGGGTCGAGTTCGGCGACCTCCTGGGAGAGGTAGGCGATCTTCACGGTCTTCCCGACGGCGATCCGCCCGCCGGCGGGCTGTGCCTCACCCTCGGTGCGGGCCGCGTCCGCCATGGCCCGCAGCAAGGAGGTCTTCCCGGCGCCGTTGACGCCGACGAGACCGATCCGGTCGCCAGGCCCGAGGTGCCAGGTGACGTGCTTGAGCAGCACCTTGGGCCCGGCCTGCACGGTGACGTCCTCGAGGTCGAAGACCGTCCTGCCCAGCCGCGAGGAGGCGAACTTCATCAGCTCGCTGCTGTCGCGGGGCGGCGGCACGTCGGCGATCAGCTCGTTGGCCGCCTCCACGCGGAAGCGCGGCTTGGAGGTGCGGGCGGGGGCGCCGCGCCGCAGCCAGGCCAGCTCCTTGCGGATCAGGTTCTGCCGCTTGGCCTCCTCGGAGGCGGCGATGCGTTCGCGTTCGGCGCGGGCGAAGACGTAGTCGGAGTAGCCGCCCTCGTACTCGTACACCGCCCCGCGCTGCACGTCCCACATGCGGGTGCAGACCTGGTCGAGGAACCACCGGTCGTGGGTGACGCACACCAGCGCGGAGCGGCGCTCGCGCAGGTGCCGGGCCAGCCAGGAGATGCCCTCGACGTCGAGGTGGTTGGTGGGCTCGTCCAGGACGAGCAGGTCCTGCTCCTCGATGAGCAGCTTGGCCAGCGCGATCCGCCGCCGCTCGCCGCCGGACAGCGGCCCGATGACGGTGTCGAGGCCTTTGGGGAAGCCCGGCAGGTCGAGCCCGCCGAACAGTCCGGTCAGGACGTCCCTGACCTTGGCGTTGCCCGCCCACTCGTGGTCGGCCATGTCCCCGATGACCTCGTGGCGGACGGTGGCCTCCGGGTCGAGGGAGTCGTGCTGCGTGAGCACCCCGAGCCGCAGTCCGCCGGAGTGCGTGACCCGTCCGGTGTCGGCTCCCTCCAGCCTGGCCAGCATCCGGATCAGTGTGGTCTTGCCGTCGCCGTTGCGCCCGACGACCCCGATCCGATCCCCTTCGGACACACCGAGCGAGACACCGTCGAGCAGGGCGCGCGTTCCGTACACCTTGCTGACGTTCTCGACATTGACCAGGTTGACGGCCATTTCACTCCTGTGCGCGGGGGTCGGTCAGCCTTCTAGCGTAGGGCCTCGCGAGCAGCGGACGGTGCGCGAGAGGACGGTCACTCTTTGTGATGACATGATCGGGATACGGCCGCTACGGTGGGAAGGCAGGTCCCAGGATCCCGCCATGGGAGGAACCATGACTGCCGAGCCCATTCCCGAGGTGACCGTGCCCGAGGCCGAGCCGGCGTCCCGGTGGCCGATGCCGCCTCAGGACGGCTGGACCGTGGACGACCTGCACACGCTGCCCGGCCTCCCGCCGCACACCGAGATGATCGACGGGAGCCTGGTCTTCGTGAGTCCGCAGCGCTATTTCCACAGCATTGTCATCGACCTGCTGGTGAGCGGCCTGCGCCGGACGACTCCACCGAGGCTGAAAGTCACCCGGGAGATGACCGTCGTCATCGACCGCAAGAACGGGCCGGAACCGGATGTCTCCGTGATCCGCGCTGAGGCGGTGACCAGCCGCAGCCAGACGTCCTTCCGGGCCTCCGACGTCGTCCTCGCCGTGGAGGTGGTCTCGCCCGACTCCGAGTCCCGCGATCGCGACACCAAGCCGCGCAAGTACGCCGCCGCGGGCATCGACCACTTCTGGCTGGTGGAGATGGTGGGCGAGGAGGAGCGGCCGGTCGTCTACGTGTACGAACGCGATCCGGTCACCAAGACCTACATCGTCACCGGAATCCACCACGACCGTCTGAAGCTCTCCGTCCCCTTCGACATCGACATCGACCTGGCGGAGATCGACACCCTCTGACCGGGCCGCTCAGAGCACCGTGGCCCCCGGCGCGGGCCCCGCCGCCACGCGTACCGCGCGGCACGTGCCGGACTCCCGCAGGGCTCGCGCCACCGTCCCCGCCGACTCGGCGTCCGCCACGAGGAACGCCGTCGTCGGCCCCGATCCCGACACCAGGCTCGCCAGGGCCCCGGCCGCGCGGCCCGCCGCGAGGGTGTCCGCGAGGGACGGGCGCAGGGAGAGCGCGGCGGGCTGGAGGTCGTTGGTGAGCGCGGCGGCGAGGGCGGCGGTGTCCCCCTTCTCCAGCGCGGCCAGCAGGCCCTCGGAGGCGACCGGTTCGGGAATGTCCGTGCCCTCGCCGAGCCGGTCGAACTCGCGGAACACCGCCGGGGTGGACAGCCCGCCGTCGGCCATCGCGAACACCCAGTGGAAGGTGCCGCCGACCTCCAGCGGACGCAGCTTCTCGCCGCGCCCGGTGCCCAGCGCCGCCCCGCCGACCAGACTGAACGGCACGTCGCTGCCCAACTCGGCGCAGATGTCGAGGAGTTCGTCGCGGGAGGCGTTCGTGCCCCACAGCGCGTCACAGGCCGCCAGCGCGCCCGCGCCGTCCGCGCTGCCACCCGCCATGCCCCCGGCGACCGGGATGTCCTTGGCGATGTGGATGTGCACGTCGGGGCGGCGGCCGTGGCGTTCGGCGAGGGCGAGAGCGGCGCGGGCGGCGAGGTTCGTACGGTCCAGGGGGACCTGGTCGGCGTCGTGGCCCGCGCAGGTCACGCGCAGCTCATCGGCCTCGGTGACCGTGACCTCGTCGTACAGGCCGACCGCGAGGAAGACGTTCGCCAGGTCGTGGAAGCCGTCGGGGCGGGCGGCGCCGACCGCGAGCTGGACGTTGACCTTGGCCGGAACGCGTACGGTGACGCTCACTTACCGGTCTCCTTGTGCTCGGCGATCCGCGCGAACTCCTCCACCGTCAGTGACTCGCCCCGCGCCTGCGGGGAGACCCCGGCGGCGACCAGGGCCGCCTCCGCCGCCGCGGCCGACCCGGCCCACCCGGCGAGCGCGGCCCGCAGGGTCTTGCGGCGCTGGGCGAAGGCCGCGTCGACGACGGCGAAGACCTCGCGCCTGGTGGCGGTGGTCGCGATCGGTTCCGTGCGCCGGACCAGGGACACCAGTCCGCTGTCGACGTTCGGCGCGGGCCAGAAGACATTGCGGCCGATGGCCCCGGCCCGCTTGACCTCGGCGTACCAGTTGGCCTTCACCGACGGCACGCCGTACACCTTCGAGCCGGGCGCCGCGGCGAGCCGGTCGGCGACCTCCGCCTGCACCATCACGAGGGTGCGCTCGATGCTCGGGAAGGTGTCGAGCATGTGCAGCAGGACGGGCACGGCCACGTTGTAGGGGAGGTTCGCGACCAGGGCGGTGGGCGCGGGGCCCGGCAGCTCGGTGACGTGCATCGCGTCGGAGTGGACCAGCGCGAAACGGCCGGCGCGCTCCGGCATGCGGGCGGCGACGGTCGCGGGCAGCGCGGCGGCGAGTACGTCGTCGATCTCGACGGCGGTGACCCGGTCGGCGGCCTCCAGCAGGGCGAGGGTGAGGGAGCCGAGCCCCGGGCCGACCTCGACGACCACGTCCTCGGGGTGGACGTCGGCGGTACGGACGATGCGGCGGACGGTGTTCGCGTCGATCACGAAGTTCTGGCCGCGTTGCTTGGTGGGGCGTACGCCGAGTGCTGCCGCCAGTTCGCGGACGTCGGCGGGGCCCAGGAGGGCGTCGGGGGCGGGGCTGCTCACGGCACAAGGGTACGGGGGCGCGGGCGGCGTGATTGCCACGGCCGCCAGGAGCCGGGTCCGGCCCGCGGCCGCCCGAAGCGGAGGCCGGCACGCGGGGGACGGCCCGCCCGCGCCCCCGCCCGCCTACCCCCGCAGCCGGTCGCCGCAGTGGGGCCAGGGGCTCGCCCCACGGCTCACGTACAGCTTCTTCGCGCGGTAGGTCTGCTCCTCCGCCGGCGCGTCCTGGGGGCGGCCCCGGCCGCCGAGGCTGTGCCAGGTGTCTTCGTCGAACTGGTACAGGCCGCCGTACGTGCCCGAGGGATCCACGGCGTCCGCCCGGCCGCGGGACTCGCACTGCGCCAGCCCCTGCCAGTCGAGGTGGTCGGTGCCCCGTACCGACCGCGGGTGCGCCTTGGTGCCGACCTTCACGATCTGCTTCCGCGGCGCGCGCACCACCTCCGACTCCACACGCCACGGCCGCTGCCGCACGCCGTTGACCGTGCGCACGGAGTGCACGAACCGGCGCACTCCCGGCTGTCCGGCCCGCTCGACGACCTCCGTTCCCCTGAGCAGGGTCGGGTCGGCGGTGCGCCGCACGGCGAACGGGATGAGCTCCTCGCGCACCTCCCGGCTCCCGGTGATCCGCAGCACGGTGACCGTCTGCCCGTCCCGGGGAAAGCTGCCCGGCGCCACGGAGGTGGTGTCCTGCCCCCGCAGGGTGATCCCGGCCTGCTCCACCACGTCCCGCACGGTCGCCGCGTTGGTGCGGACGGTGCGGGCGCGGCCGTCCGCCATGACGGTCACGGAACGCTCGGTGCGCACGTCGAGCGCGAGTCCGGCGCGTCCGATGGGCTTCGAGCGCGCCGCCGACAGATATGCCCCCTCCGCGCGCACGCCCAGCTCCCTGAGGGCCTCCTCGACCGTGCGCGCCGTCGTCCACACCTCGCGGCGATGTCCGTCGAGCGTGAGCCGGACCGGCCGCCCGTGGCGGACGGTGATCTCGTCGCCGCTGGTGAGCGCGGCCTCGGGGGCGGGCAGCACCACGTCGTGGGGCCCGAGCCGCACGCCCTCGTCGGCCAGCAGTCCGGAGACGTCGTCGGCGAAGGTGTGCAGGGTGCGCTCGCTGCCGTCGACGCTGAGCTCGATCGCCTTGTCCTCGGCGACGAACGCGGTGGTCCCGCCCGCCAGGAACGCGACGACCAGCGCGCGGGGCAGCAGCCGGCGCACGCACGCCTCCGGCCGCTCCGTGGACCACGCCCTGCGCCGCCGCGCGCCCCGGTGCGTGCCGCTCCCCGTACCGCTTCCGGCCGGACGGGCCTGGCGGGGCAGTACCGGTTGGGTGGGCTCGTAAGCGGCGGACCGGCGGAGGGTCTCGTGGGCGGGCCGGTACGTGTCCGCGTACGGCGCCCCGTGGGGCCCGTACGGCAGCGTCTGCGCGGTGTGCACGTCGTGGTGGACAACGGTGCGCTCGTAGTCCTCGTGCGAGCCGTACCGCTGGGACGGGTCGTACTGCTCGTACGGGCTGCCGTACTCCTGGTACGGGTTGTGCTGCTGGTACAAGTTGCCCTGCTCGTACGCGCCGCCGCACTGCTCGTACGGGTTGTACGGCCCGTAGGACTCATACGTCTCGTAGGTCTCGTACGCCTCGTACCGCAGATTGCTCACGCGGCCAGAACCTAGCGGAGCGCCCGTCACTCTCCAAAGCGCTCCGGATGCGCTCAGTAGCCGAAGGCGCGGGCCGTGTTGACCGCCAGTGCCGTCGCCAGGGTGTCCTCGTCGATACCGCGCACGGCGGCCATCGCACGCACCATGACCGGAACGAGGTACGGGGCGTTGGGCCGTCCGCGGTACGGCGCCGGGGTCAGGAAGGGCGCGTCGGTCTCCACCAGGACCAGCTCCAGCGGGGCGACGGCGAGGGCGTCCCGCAGGTTCTGGGCGTTCTTGAAGGTGACGTTGCCGGCGAAGGACATGTAGTAGCCGGCGCGGGCACACACCTCGGCCATCTCCGCGTCGCCCGAGTAGCAGTGGAACACCGTCCGCTCGGGGGCGCCCTCCTCCTTGAGGACGCGCAGGACGTCGGCGTGCGCGTCCCGGTCGTGGATGACGAGGGCCTTGCCGTGCCGCTTGGCGATCTCGATATGGGCGCGGAAGGACCGCTCCTGCGCAGCCTTGCCCTCGGGGCCGGTGCGGAAGTAGTCAAGACCGGTCTCGCCGACGCCCTTGACCTGGGGCAGCGCGGCCAGCCGGTCGATCTCGGCCAGGGCCTCGTCGAGCCCGGCGTCCCCGCCCGGCTCGCGCGCACCCTGCCGCGACCAGCCGTCGGGGTCGCCGTGGACGATGCGCGGAGCCTCGTTCGGGTGCAGGGCGACCGTCGCGTGGACGCTGTCGTACGCCGCGGCCGTCTCGGCGGCCCACCGCGAGCCGTTGAGGTCGCAGCCGACCTGGACGACCGTCGTCACGCCCACCGACGCGGCCTTGGCCAGGCCTTCCTCGACCGTGCCGGACTGCATGTCGAGGTGGGTGTGGGAGTCGGCGACCGGTATCCGGAGCGGCTCCGGGAGCGGGGGCGCCGCGTTCTTGTCGGCGTTCGAAGGCATGCCCCGATCCTACGGAAGGGGCGGGTCCTCATCGTCCACCGCTCGTCGTCCGGCGGCGCTCAGCCCGCCTTGCGGTGGAAGGGGTGCAGCAGATCCGACAGATGCCAGTGGTGGTCGCCGTGGCCGGTGTGGGTGTCCTGCGCGCGGTCCACCGCCTCCTCCCCCGGCGGGGACGTCCCGACCCGGTTCGCCACGGGCGCGGCAGGATGATGCCGGCGCTCCTCGTGCCGGTGCAGATGGCTCTGCGCGGACGACACCCGGCCCGCCATCATGATCCGGACGACGTGCCCGTCGCAGTTCTGGCAGCGCGGCCGGCTCAGCGGGGACGGCACGACGCGGCCGTCCGCCACGTACCGCACGCACTCGACGCCGTCGCCGTCCGTGTAGTGCTCGATCTCGTAGGACTGCTCCCACCCGTGCCCGCACCTCATGCAGGCGAAGGAGTAGGACTCGTTGACGACGGCCGTGGCCGTACCGCGGTGGTCGTACCGCCGCCCTGTGATGTCGCTCATGCCAGCTCCTCGTGTCCGCTGGACAAAAGGGACGGTTGCCTTGCCGTCCCGTCGTCCAGTGAACTCCTCCGCCGTCGGCGACGCGCGAGGGCTGGGGAGTGTTGGAGGCGTTTTGGGCCCCGCTTGCCAAAGGGTCCCTCCGGCGGCCGAAGTCCCTTTGCCTTCCCGGACGGCTCTTTGCCGCCCCATGGGGCACCCGCTCATGAGAGATGCGCCCTGCTCAGAGCAGGCGTGAGCGAGGTCTCACTCCCCCGCGCGCTTGGCGGCGACCACCGCGTCGAACACCTCCCGCTTGGGCACCCCGGCCTCGGCCGCGACCGCCGCGATGGCCTCCTTGCGGCGTTCCCCGGCCTCCTCGCGCACCCGCACCCGCCGCACCAGTTCCTCGGGGCCGAGCTCCTCGGGCCCCTTCTCGGGCGCCCCCTCGACCACGACGGTGATCTCGCCGCGCACGCCCTCGGCGGCCCACGCGGCCAGTTCCCCGAGCCCGCCTCGCCGCACCTCCTCGTAGGTCTTGGTCAGCTCCCGGCACACGGCGGCCCGCCGCTCGGCGCCGAACACCTCGGCCATCGCCGCGAGCGTGTCGTCGAGCCGGTGCGGGGCCTCGAAGTAGACCAGCGTGCGCCGCTCGTCCGCGACCTCCCGCAGCCGGGTCAGCCGCTCGCCCGCCTTGCGCGGCAGGAACCCCTCGAAACAGAACCGGTCGACTGGCAGCCCGGACAGCGCGAGCGCGGTGAGCACGGCGGACGGGCCCGGTACGGCCGTCACCCGGACGTCCCGCTCCACGGCGGCCGCGACCAGCCGGTAGCCCGGGTCGGAGACGGACGGCATGCCCGCGTCCGTCACCAGCAGCACGCGCGCCCCGCCGAGCAGTTCCTCGACCAGTTCCGGTGTGCGGGCGGACTCGTTGCCCTCGAAGTACGACACGACGCGCCCCTTGGGGGTGACGCCGAGCGCCTGGGTGAGCCGGCGCAGCCGCCGGGTGTCCTCGGCGGCGACCACGTCCGCGACGGCCAGTTCCTCCGCGAGCCGGGGCGGGGCGTCCTGGACGTCGCCGATGGGAGTGCCCGCCAATACAAGGGTTCCAGTCACGTACCCCATCCTCTCAAGTGCCGTCGCGAGCGAACGCGTCCCGGCCGGTACCGGCCATGCGCGGGACTCACGCAGAACGGTTCCCTACGATGGCGCGGTGACCAGTACCGCGTCCCACACGGACACCCGGCAGGGCCCGGCCCCGCACGACCAGCGGCCGGCGTGGCAGCAGCGCCTGCGCCGCTTCGGCCACTTCGCGGGGCCCGCGAGCGGCGGCAGTGGCGTTGTCGACCGTCTGGTGCCGCCGTATGCGCGGCCCGGGGGGCGCCTGTGGGCGGCCCTCGGCATCCCGCGGACCCTCGCCGACCGGATCGTCCGCTGGTCGGGCTGGGGCGGCCCGCTGCTGGTCACGCTGGTGGCGGGCGTGCTGCGGTTCTGGAACCTGGGCAGCCCGAAGGCGGTGATATTCGACGAGACGTACTACGCCAAGGACGCGTGGGCGCTCGTCCACCGCGGCTTCGAGGTCAACTGGGACAAGAACGCCAACGACCTGATCCTCAAGACCGGCGGGCACATCCCCATCCCCTCGGACGCGGCCTATGTCGTGCATCCGCCGGTCGGCAAGTACGTGATCGGCCTCGGCGAGCTGCTCTTCGGGTTCAACCCGTTCGGCTGGCGCTTCATGACGGCCCTGCTCGGCACGCTGTCGGTGCTGATGCTGTGCCGGATCGGCCGGCGGCTGTTCCGCTCCACCTTCCTCGGCTGCCTGGCGGGCGCGCTGATGGCGGTGGACGGCCTGCACTTCGTGATGAGCCGGACCGCGCTGCTGGACGGCGTGCTGATGTTCTTCGTGCTGGCCGCCTTCGGTTGCCTGCTGATCGACCGCGACCGGACCCGGGAGAAACTCGCCGCCGCGCTCCCGGCCGACGCCGACGGACGGGTGCGGCCCGACGCGCACACGGCCGAGACGACCCACCTCGGCCTGCGCCCGTGGCGCTGGGCGGCGGGCCTCATGCTGGGCCTGGCGTTCGGCACCAAGTGGAACGGCCTGTACGTCCTGGCCGCGTTCTGCGTGATGGCCGTGCTGTGGGACGTGGGCGCCCGCAAGGTGGCCGGCGCCTGGCACCCGTACACGGCCGTGCTGAAGCGGGACACCGGCATCACGTTCCTGGCCACGGTCCCGGTCGCGATCGCCGTCTACCTGGTCTCCTGGATCGGCTGGATCCGCTCCCCCGCCGACGGCAGCGGCGGCTACTTCCGCAACTGGGCCGCGACCGACGGCAAGGGCGGCTACTTCACCTTCCTGCCGGACTGGCTGCGCAGCCTGTGGCACTACGAGCACGAGGTCTACAAGTTCCACGTCGGCCTGTCCTCGCCGCACAACTACCAGTCCAACCCGTGGAGCTGGATCGTCGACGGCCGCCCGGTGTCGTACTTCTACGAGTCGCCCTCCCCCGGCACGGCGGGCTGTCCCACGGACGCCGCCGGCAAGTGCGCCCGCGAGGTCCTCGCCATCGGCACGCCGATGCTGTGGTGGGCGGCCTGCGCCGCGCTGGTGTACGTCCTGTGGCGCTGGTTCTTCCGCCGCGACTGGCGCGCGGGCGCCATCGCCTGCGGCGCCGCGGCCGGCTATCTGCCCTGGTTCATGTACCAGGAGCGCACGATCTTCTTCTTCTACGCCATCGTCTTCCTCCCCTTCCTGTGCCTGGCGGTGGCGATGCTGATCGGCGCGCTCGTGGGCCCGCCCGGCTCCTCGGAAACCCGCCGCGTCGCGGGCGCGACCGGCGCGGGCGTCCTGTTCCTGCTGATCGCCTGGAACTTCATCTACTTCTGGCCGCTGTACACGGGGACGTCGATTCCCATCGACTCCTGGCGGTCGCGGATGTGGCTGGACACGTGGGTCTAGCTGGACACACGCGCCAGGGCGGCCCGGCAGGATGCCGGGCCGCCCTGGTCGTTGTCGGTCGTCCGAGGTCGTCATGGGCCCGCGCCCTGACCGCCGGCGTCATCTTCGGCGGCTGGACCGCCGTGCAGGTCTTCACCGCGGGCGGCCACAAGGGCGGCACCACCGTGAACATCCGCCGGGCCGTGATCAAGTGGGCCGGGCGGACGGTCGGCGGCACAGCCGCAGGTCTTCAGACTGCTTTGGGGCGATCCTCGGGCCAGAGCACTGGGGGCCTGCGCCGCATGGGGGGATACAGCATCACCGCCGCGCAGACCACGGGTATGGCGGGAGGCACGAACCACCACGGGATGCCCGTCACACCTGCCAGGAACCCCACCCCGAGGCAGGCGCCGAGGATCGTGAAGAGTATCCGCCCGCCGCATGGATAAAAGGTGAAGGGCTCGTGGGAGCGAGGCCTGACAAGGCGTACCGCGCCGAACACCAACGTCTGAGCCGCGAGGAGCGCGGCGAGCGTACCTAGGGCGGCGTTCATCTGGAGCTCGTCCCGGGGTACATCAGTGGTGTTCTGCTGGACGCCGTCCTTGCTGAGCGCCACGATGTAGCGGTGCCAGAGGGTGGCGGTGACCTGGTCGCCCGGCTCCAGCCGCTCGAAAAGCGGCCCCTGGTCATTGAAATCCACGTATCCCTGCCAGGAGCCCTCGTTCTTCAGGGTTGCCTTGTAGGTCTTGGATCTCGTGCCGGTCTCCTCCGTCTTCACGACGGTGATCTGCCAGGTACTCAGGCAGTTCTCCTGCACCTGTGCCGTCGCTCGAGCGGCACAGGGCCCGGCCGCGCGGTAGTCCTGGAGTTGCTCCCTGCTGGAGGGCAACCACGCGGTGAACGCGAGGTAGCAGAGCACCGCCAGTGTCGCAGACAGCAGGATCAGCAGCACGCCTGTGAACCGCGTCCGGCCCGGCGACTTCCGGCTTGCACTGCCCTTGTTCGGCTGTCTGCCCGCACTGTGCGCCATCGCCCGCGCTGTCATCGGCTCCCCGCCCTCGATTGCCCCACGGCTAGGGCATGCCGCTGCCCTGCCGATGACGACCCGTGTACTGGCCCACCATCATCACGATGAAGCCGGTCAGCATAAGCGGGCCGAAGGACAGGAGCCGGATGTCGGGGTCGCTGCTCACCAGCGCCAAGACCACCTGCAAGCAGAAGGCGAAGGCAACCACCAACTGACCCCAGCCGTAGACACGCACGCGGCGGACCGAACGCCGGTTCCAGCGGGGCACCCAGCCACGGGTAATCGCCGCCACGCCCGAGGCGGCGTAGAGCGACGCCACCAGAACAGAAGGTATGACGAGATAGAGCCTCATGGTCCCTCCCTGCACGCTGGACCCACGCCAGGCATCGCCGTGATCATGACACCCGCCGGACGCCTCGTCCACGCGCAGCGCCTTCCACGACTGACCTTCAGGGACTCTCCCGAGCAGCTCGCCTACGGTCCGAGACCTCCATGGAGATCACCGATCCCGCCGCCACCAAAGCGCCCAACAACACGACATCGCGCCACGGCTGTCCGTCCCACAGATGCGAGACCACAGCGGCGCAGCCGGAAAAGAGCAGCGCGATGCCCGCCATCACTGAGCGGCGTATCCACCGGGAGTGCATCCGTCCGGCCGTGCGCCGGTCATTCGTCATGACCAACCCCTATCCCGGAAGGACTGTTCGTGTTCGAGATTCGCGTCATCTGTGATTCGGCCGACACCGACCATGGCGTTCACGGATGTGACTGAACACCTGGGTCCGGGTCAGCCGGCTGATCACTGTTCGGACACCATTCGAAAACAGCCCTCACAGTTGCCCCGTCGGCCACTTACAGTGCGGTGGGGCCGCAACGGGGAGGGAGCGCTTCCATGCGCAAGGGGGTCAAGGCCGCCATCGTCGGCGGGGTGTTCGCCGCGATGATCGGCGGGGCGGGGTACGGGACGTACAACTTCGTGCACGCGCTGAACGGGAACACGGTCGCCGGCGGCGGGCCGGCGCCGGTCAAAACCGGGCCGCCGAGCCGGGACGAGGTGAAGGAGACCTCGGCGAAGTTCTTCGCGGCCTGGGAGAAGAACGAGTCGGCGGAGGCCGCGTCGTACACGGACTTCCCGGAGGCGGCCGAGCAGTTGCTCACGGCCTACGGAGGCGACGCCCACATCACCGATGTGAAGATCACACCCGGGACCGCCTCCGGGGCCACCGTGCCCTTCTCGGTCAAGGCCACCGTGTCGTACGACGGGAAGTCCAAGCCTCTGGCCTACGACAGCCGGCTGACGATCGTGCGGGGCGTGTCCAGCCACCAGCCGCTGGTCGACTGGCAGCCCTCGGTCGTACACCCCGACCTGGTCAAGGGCGACACGCTCGTCACCGGAGGGTCGGCTTCCCCGCCGATCGAGGCCGTCGACCGCGACGGCGCCGTACTGACCAAGGACAAGTACCCCTCGCTCGGACCGATCCTGGACGAGCTGCGGGCCAAGTACGGCGACAAGGCGGGCGGCGAGCCGTCGGTCGAGCTGAGCATCCGGCACGAGGCCTCCGGCGCCGCCGAGACCCCGCTGATCACCCTGGCCAAGGGCCGTCCCGGCAAGCTGCGCACCACCCTCAGCGCGAGTGCGCAGGCGGCGGCCGAGCGGGCCGTGCAGCGGTACGCCGAGTCGTCCGTGGTCGCCGTGAAGCCGTCCACCGGCGAGGTGCTCGCGGTCGCCAACCACCGGGCGGACGGTTTCAACGCGGCCTTCCTCGGCCGGCTCGCGCCCGGCTCCACCATGAAGATCCTCAGCGCGGCCACCCTGATCGACAACGGGATCACCACGGCCGCCGGTCCCGCCCCCTGCCCGAACGAGGCGGTGTGGCAGAGCCAGACCTTCCACAACCTCAAGAACATGCCGCCCAACGAGAACGCCACCCTCTCGGAGAGCTTCGCCCGGTCCTGCAACACGGCGTTCGTGAAGTACGCGGACGAGGTCCAGGTGGACTCCCTGACCAGGGAGGCCGAGGAGCGCTTCGGGCTCGGCCGGGACAACTGGAAGGTCGGCGTACCGTCCTTCGACGGCTCCGTCCCCGCCTCCGGCGGCCCGGACACCGCCGCCAACCTGATCGGGCAGGGCCAGGTGCAGATGAGCCCGCTGAACATGGCGTCGGTGACGGCGACCGCGATGACCGGCACCTTCCGCCAGCCCGTCATCGTGTCCACGAAGCTCGACGGCCGCCCGCTCGCCCAGGCCCGGGGCCTGTCGGCCGGCACGGTCGGCCAGCTGCGGCAGATGATGAACCGCACCGCCACCAGCGGCACCGCGGCCTCCGCGATGTCCGGACTCGGCGGCAGCATCGGCGCGAAGACCGGCTCCGCCGAGGTCGACGGCCAGGCCAAATCCAACAGCTGGTTCACCGGTTACCACAACGACATGGCAGCCGCCGCCATGACCCAGGAGGGCGGCCACGGCGGCGACGCGGCGGGCCCGATCGTGGCAGCCGTCCTGCGCACGGCAGGCTGACGCCCCCGGGCCGTACCCGAACCCCACCCCCCGGACGCATCCGCGCGAGAGGCCCTAGGGTGGGGCCGTCATTGAGGATCGTGGGGGCGATGGGGCAGCGGGGCCCCGGGGGACTGGCGGAGGACGGAAGGCAGTGGGCAAGAGAAGGCGCGTCGCCGAGCGACGGAAGACGACTCCGGCCGTGGTCGGCGGGGTGATCGCCGTGGTCGTCGTCGGGGCGGGCATCGGCGCCTACGCGATGTACGGGGGCGATTCGGCGGCCGACGACGGGAAGCAGACCGCGGCCGGCCACGGTGAGGCGGAGAAGAAGACCGGCCCGCTGTCGGCGGCCGAGGTGCGGACCGCGGCCGAGGGGTTCCTGGCGGCCTGGCAACAGGGCAACCCCGCCGTGGCGGCCGCCGCGACCAACGACACCGCGGCGGCCACCGCCCTGCTGACCGGCTACGCCAAGGACGCGCACCTGAAGGACGTCACCCTGACCGCGGGCACCGCCGCGGGCGGCAAGGTGCCGTTCTCCGTGAAGGCCACGGTGTCGTACAAGGGCCTGACCAAGCCGCTGGCGTACGACAGCGCGCTGACCGTCGTCCGGGGCGGCGCAGACGGCAAGCCGGTCGTGGACTGGCACTCCTCCGTCGTCCACCCCGAGCTGAAGGACGGCGACTCCCTCGTCACCGGCGAGGCCGGCACCCCGCCGGTCAAGGCCCTGGACCGGGGCGGCGACGAGATGACCACCACCAAGTACCCGTCGCTGGGTCCCGTCCTGGACGGGCTGCGCGAGAAGTACGGCGAGACGGCCGGGGGCAGCGCGGGCGTGGAGCTGCGCGTGATCCGCGGCAAGGCGTCGAAGAAGGCGGAGCTGTCCGACAAGACGCTCGTCGAGCTGAGCAAGGGCAAGCCGGGCACGGTGAAGACGACGCTGAGCCCGTCCCTCCAGACGGCGGCCGAGAAGGAGGTGTCGAAGACCGAGCGGGCCTCGGTGGTCGTGATGCGTCCGTCGACCGGCGAGATCCTCGCGGTGGCGAACTCCAACCACGGCTTCAACATCGCCTTCCAGGGTTCCCTCGCCCCCGGCTCCACGATGAAGGTCATCACCTCGTCGCTGCTCTTCGAGAAGAAGCTGGCCTCGGCCGACAAGCCGCACCCCTGCCCGAAGACCTTCACCTACGGCGGCTGGAAGTTCCAGAACGACAAGAAGTTCGAGATCAAGAACGGCACCTTCAAGGCGAGCTTCGCCCGCTCCTGCAACACGGCCTTCATCAGCCAGGCGCCGAAGCTCAAGAACTCCGACCTGACCCAGCAGGCCCAGCAGGTCTTCGGCCTGGGGCTGGACAACTGGGCGGTCGGAGTACCGACCTTCGACGGCGCGGTCCCGGTGCAGTCGGCGGCCCCGATGGGCGCCTCGCTCATCGGGCAGGGCGGGGTCCGAATGAACCCGCTGAACATGGCGTCGGTGGCCTCGACGGTCAAGGCGGGCGTCTTCCACCAGCCCTACCTGGTCTCCCCGTCCGTCGACAACCGCAAGCTGGCCATCGCCTCCCGGACGATGTCCGCCTCCACCCTGTCCCAACTGCGCGAGGTGATGCAGTACACCGCCGCGTACGGCACGGCCGCCGAGGCCATGGCCGGACTCGGCCCGGACTACGGCGCGAAGACGGGCTCCGCCGAGGTCGACAACCAGAAGAAGGCCAACGGCTGGTTCACCGCCTACCGCGGCGACCTCGCGGCCGCGGGTGTCGTCCAGGCGGGCGGCCACGGCGGCGACACGGCCGGTCCGATAGTGGCGTCCCTGCTGAAGGCGGGAAACTGACGACGGCCGGGCACCGAGAACTGACGACGGCCGCGCACATCACCGGCGGCCGGCGTCACCGGCGGACCCACGTCACCGGCGGACCCACGTCACCGGCGGACCCACGTCACCGGCGGACCCGCGTCACCGGCGGTTGGCATCACCCGCGAGTCGTCACCCGTGGGCGACCACCGCCGGTGACGCCGCCGCCCGGTAGGTCCGCCGCAGGAACCTGAGCAGTGTCTTCGTCTCGAGCTGCACCACCGAGACTCCGCGCGCGGAGTGGAACTCGATCACGGCCTGCACCCGGCCGCAGGGCCACACCCGCACGTCACCGCTGCCGACCGGGGCGAGCAGCCCCTGTTCGAGCAGTGACCGGGGGAAGGTCCACTCGTGCGGGCCGGGCAGGTCCACCTGCACGACGCGCGGATCCTGAAGGGGGTCGTAGCGCAGGACGACCGGGACGGCCCCGACGTCCTCGGGGACGTCGTCCCTGAGGATGTGGGCTCGTGCGTGCTGTTCGACTACCGACATCGGACGACCCCTAACGCTGTGTGACGTATGCGAGGGCTGAACATCCGCTTCCCCTCCAATGTCGCATATTTCCAGGATTCCGCTTCTCGAACATCCGGGAAACGGCACACATCCACGAGACCCTCGCTCTTGCAAGAGGTTCGCAACAAGCCTCTATCATCGAACGGTGCATGTGCCTGACGGATTCATCAACGCCCCCATCTCCGTAGCCACCGGAGTCGTCGCCGCCGGCGCCGTCGCGGTGAGCCTGCGCGGTGCGCGCCGGGAACTCGACGAACGGACCGCGCCGCTGGCCGGTCTCGTCGCGGCGTTCATCTTCGCCGTGCAGATGCTGAACTTCCCCGTCGCGGCCGGCACCAGCGGCCACCTCCTCGGCGGGGCACTGGCCGCGATACTCGTGGGCCCCTTCACCGGGGTCCTGTGCGTCAGTGTCGTCCTGCTCATGCAGGGCATCCTCTTCGCCGACGGCGGCCTGACCGCGCTCGGCGTCAACATCACCGACATGGCGATCGTCACGACGGTGGTGGCCTACGCCGTCTTCCGCGGACTGGTGAAGGTGCTCCCGCGGCGCCGTCGCTCGGTCACCGCGGCCTCCTTCGCCGCCGCGCTCGTCTCCGTCCCGGCCGCCGCCGTCGCCTTCACGCTGATCTACGCGGTCGGCGGCACCACCGACGTGGCGATCGGCAAGGTCGCCACCGCCATGATCGGCGTGCACGTCCTCATCGGCATCGGCGAGGCCGCGATCACCGCGCTGACCGTCGGCGCCGTCATCGCCGTACGCCCGGACCTGGTGTACGGCGCGCGCGGCCTGGAGCAGCGCCTGAAGCTGCGGGTGAACGGCGAGCTCGTCGACGCCCCCGCGGCCGAGCCGGCGCCCGTGCCCGCCGCCGCCCGGTCCCACCGCAAGCTGTGGATCACCGGCCTGGTCACCTCCCTCGTCCTCGCCGGGTTCGTGAGCTTCTACGCCTCGGCCAACCCCGACGGTCTGGAGAAGGTCGCCCACGACCAGGGCATCGACCAGAAGGAGGAGCGGCACGCCTCGTCCGGCTCCCCGCTCGCCGACTACGGCGTCAAGGACGTCTCCGACGCCCGGCTGTCCGGCGGGCTCGCGGGCGTGATCGGCGTCGGGACGACCGTCGTCGCGGGCAGCACGGTCTTCTGGGTGGTTCGCAGGCGCCGTACGGCCGCCGAGCCGTCCGCCCCCTCCTCCCAGGCCGCCTGACATGGGGGCGGGCCACGCGCACCGGCTGTACCGGCACGGGCACTCCCCCGTGCACGCGCTGCCGCCGCACACCAAACTGGCAGCGGCCTTCGCCTTCGTCGTGGTCGTGGTGTCGACCCCGCGGGAGGCGATGTGGGCGTTCGCCGTGTACGCCGTCCTGCTCGCCGCCGTCGCCTCCGCGGCCCGCGTGCCCGCCGGCTTCCTGCTCAAGCGGCTGCTGATCGAGGTCCCGTTCGTCGCCTTCGCGGTGCTCATGCCGTTCGTGGCCCAGGGCGAGCGGGTGGACGTCCTCGGGATGTCGCTGAGCGTGAACGGGCTGTGGGGCGCCTGGAACGTGCTCGCCAAGGGCACCCTCGGCGTCGCCGCGTCCGTGCTGCTGGCGAGCACGACGGAGCTGCGCGAACTGCTGCTGGGCCTGCAACGCCTGAAGCTGCCGCCGCTGCTGGTGCAGATCGCCTCCTTCATGATCCGCTACGGCGACGTCATCGCCGACGAGATGCGGCGGATGCGGATCGCCCGTGAGTCACGCGGGTTCGAGGCGCGCGGGATCCGGCACTGGGGCGTGCTCGCCAAGTCCGCGGGCGCGCTGTTCATCCGCTCCTACGAGCGCGGGGAGCGGGTGCACCTGGCCATGGTGAGCCGGGGCTACGCCGGTTCGATGCCGGTCATCGACGAGGTGACCGCGTCCCGGGCGCAGTGGTCGTACGCCCTGGCCCTCCCGGGCACGGCCCTCGTCGTCTGTCTGCTGGGATGGGTCCTATGACAGCTTCTCTGGAGGTCTCCGGCCTCGCCTTCGCCTACCCCGACGGCCACCAGGCCCTGTTCGGTGTCGACTTCGCCATCGGGCGCGGCGAGCGGGTCGCCCTGCTCGGCCCCAACGGCGCCGGGAAGACCACCCTCGTGCTGCATCTGAACGGCATCCTGAGCGGGGGTACCGGGACGGTGACGGTCGCCGGGCTGCCGGTCGGCAGGAAGCACATGGCCGAGATCCGGCAGAAGGTCGGCATCGTCTTCCAGGACCCGGACGACCAGTTGTTCATGCCGACCGTGCGGGAGGACGTGGCCTTCGGGCCCGCGGCGGCCGGACTCAAGGGGCCGGAGCTGGAGGCGCGGGTCACCACGGCCCTGGAGCGGGTCGGCATGCGGGACTTCGCCGACCGCCCGCCGCACCACCTCTCCTTCGGCCAGCGCCGCCGGGTCGCGGTGGCGACCGTCCTCGCCATGGAGCCGGAGATCCTGGTCCTGGACGAGCCCTCGTCCAACCTCGACCCCGCCTCGCGCCGTGAACTGGCCGACATCCTGCGCTCGTTGGACGTGACCGTGCTCATGGTCACCCACGACCTGCCGTACGCGCTGGAGTTGTGCCCGCGCTCGCTCGTCCTGAGCGACGGCGTGATCGCGGCGGACGGACCGACCGGCGAACTGCTCTCCGACGACGCCCTGATGCGCGCCCACCGCCTGGAGCTGCCCTTCGGCTTCGACCCGCGGTCCGTGACGATGGGCGCCTGACACGTCGGGACGGGCAGACGGCAGACGCGCGGGCAGCGTCGACATAACGATCGCGCCAAGCCGACCGGTCGCAGGAATCGCAGGCCGGGACCGCCGGTTGCACCCACTGTCGCAGGCGAAGAGCGGAAGGAGTGGCGGACGTGGACGTGCACGGCACAGTGGCCGAGGGCTTCGAGCCGGTCGGGGAGGCGTTCGCGGCGAACTTCGCGCTGCGGGGCGAGCGGGGCGCGGCGGTCGCCGTGTACCGGGACGGGCACAGGGTCGTGGACCTGTGGGCGGGGACGCGGGACGTCGACGGTACGGCGGACTCGGCGCCCTGGGAGCGGGGCACCGCTCAGATCGTGCGCTCGGCGACCAAGGGCGTCGCCGCCGCCGTGCTCCTGCTGCTGCACCAGCGCGGGGAGCTGGACCTGGACGCGCCGGTGGGAACGTACTGGCCCGAGTTCAAGGCCGCGGGCAAGGAGCGGACCCGGGTCCGCGACCTGCTCGCCCACCGCGCGGGCGTCCCCGTCCTCGACCGGCCGCTGACACCGGAGCAGGCCGCCGATCCGGCGCTGGGTGCCGAGGCGGTCGCCGCGCAGGCGCCGGTCTGGGAGCCGGGCACGGACCACGGCTACCACGCGCAAACGTACAGCTGGCTGACCGGCGAGCTGGTGCGGCGCGTCACGGGCCGCACGATCGGCGAGTGGATAGCGCGCGAGGTGGCCGGCCCGGTGGGGGCCGACCTGTGGGTGGGGCTGCCGGCCGACGAGGCCGGGCGCGTGGGCCGGGTGGGCCAGGTGGAGCCGCCGCCTTCCGCGTCGGGCCTGCGCACCCGCCCCAAGCGGTCCGTGGCCGAGGCGTACGCCGACCCGGAGTCGCTGACCCGGCGGGCGTTCGCGGCGATCACCCCGCTGCCGGACGAGAACGACCCCGCCTACCGCGCGGCGGTCCTGCCCGCGTCCAACGGCATCGCCACGGCCGACGGTCTGGCCCGCTTCTACGCGGCGCTGGTCGGCGAGGTGGACGGCGGCAGCCGCCTGTTCACCCCGCAGACCATGGAGCTGGCCCGCACGGAGCACTCCGCCGGGCCCGACCGCGTGCTGGTCGCCCCCACCCGCTTCGGCCTCGGCCACATGCTGCACAGCCCGGCGTCCCCGCTGCTGGGCCCCGGCTCCTTCGGCCACCCCGGTCGCGGTGGCGCCCTGGCCTTCGCCGACCCGGACTCGGCCATCGCCTTCGCCTACGTCACCAACGGCTTCCACCCCAATGTGACGGCGGACCCCAGGGCTCAGGCCCTGGTCCACGCGCTGCGCACGTCCCTGGCGTAGCGCTCCCTGTGGGAGTTCAGACGTGGATGGGCTGCGACGTGCGGCCCGACGCCTGGTCGATCTCGCCGTGCGCCTTGGTCAGGAGCTGCATGGCGAGTTCGTTCAGGGCCCTCGCGCCGGCGATCTCCTCGCCGACCCGCGGCTGATCGGAGTCGGTGTGGTGGCGGCTGGCCCTGCCGTGGGCCCGGACCTCGCTGCCGTCGGGCAAGCGGACCAGCGCCGCCGCCCGGGTGTGCTGCCCGTCCTCCTGGAACTCCAGCTCGATGTGCCATCCCACAACGGTCTTCATCATGACGGTCACCTCCGGAACACCTCCTTCCAGGGTGCCCCTCGGCCGCCGCCCGCGCACCCAAGGAGTCCGCGCCGGCCAAGGAATCCGCGCTAGCCGGTGTGCAGCATCAGCCCGATGCCGACCACCAGCAGTCCGGCGGCCGCGATGCGCGGCGCCCCGAAGCGCTCCTTGAAGAAGACGGCGCCGATCGCGGCGCCCACGATGATCGACGACTCCCGCAGCGCGGCGATCGGCGCGAGTTCCGCTTTCGTCTGCGCCCACAGCACCAGCGCGTACGCCGCCACGGACAGCGCCGCCCCGAGCAGCCCCACCGCGGCGTACGGCCGCAGCGCGGCGACCGTGCGCCCGCGCCAGTGCCACACCGCGTACGCCGGGATCACCACGCCCTGGATCGCCATCAGCCAGGCGATGTACCCGAGGGACGACCCGGAGGCCCGCACCCCGAGCCCGTCGAGGACCGTGTACGCCGCGATGGCCAGTCCGGTCGCAAGGGCGGCGCCGATCGCCGCCCAGTCGGGCCGGCGGCCGCGCAGACCCCACAGGGCGACACCGGTCAGGCCGGCGCAGGACACGGCGATGCCCGCGGCCGCCCAGCCGCCGGGCACCTCGTGCGCGAAGACGGCGGCGAGCACGGTGACGACGAGCGGGGCGGTGCCGCGCGCGATCGGATAGGCCTGCCCGAAGTCGCCGAGCCGGAAGGACTTCATCAGCAGGGCGTAGTACACGACGTGGATCGCGGCCGAGACGAGCAGGTACGGCCACGCGCCGCGGGCCGGGAGCGCGGCGAACGGCGCCATGGCCAGCCCGATCAGCAGGCCGCCGCCCGCGATCAGGGTGAACCCGGTCAGTTTGTCGGTGATGCGGTGGGCGATCGCGTTCCAGCTGGCGTGCGTGACCGCGGCGAGCAGGACGGCCGCGGTGACCGCCGGCGTCACGAGGTGCGCTCGCGCACGTCCACGAGGACGCCCCCGGCCTGGGCGACCAGCGCCCCGGGTGCCATGGGGAAGACGGTGTACGGGGTTCCGGCGGCCGCCCAGATGACGTCGTGGTCCAGCAGCGACCGGTCGGCGAGCACGCGGGTCCGGGTCCGGTGCCCGAAGGGCGGTACGCCGCCGATGGCGTACCCGGTCGCCTCCCGCACGACATCCGCCTTGGCCCGTGTGACCTTCTCGGCGCCCAGTTCCTCCCGGACACGCTCGACGTCCACCCTGGAGGCACCGTCCATGAGCACCAGCACCGGCTCGCCGTCGACGGCGAAGATCAGCGACTTGCAGATCTGGCTCAGCTCGCAGCCGACGGCCGCCGCGGCCTCGGCGGCGGTCCTGGTCGCCTCGGGAAACCTGCGGACCTCGGGGATCAGCTCGTCGAGCCCCAACTCACGCAGGGCGTCGGCGAAACGGGGGTGGGCTCCTGACTCGGATGTCGTCGTCATGAACGGCAGGCTAGCTGCCGGTTACGGACATCACGAAAGAATTCCCACGTGGTGGACGAGGCTGTCGAACACGGCCGAACACGGCCGAGGCCGGTGAGGGTGCGCCGTCCCCACGGCACCCTCACCGGCCGGTCCCTCCGGTGAGCTACGAGCTCACACCTGTACGAGTTCCCGCTGCTCGTCCGGGTCGGCGTGCCGCGGCTGCTCGGCGTGCAGGGCCGTGCCCTCCACGTCCACGTCGGGCAGGGCGCGCTCCAGCCAGCCGGGCAGCCACCAGGCCCGGCGGCCCAGCAGGGCCAGTACGGCCGGCACGATCGCCATGCGCACGATGAACGCGTCGAAGAACACCGCAATCGCCAGCCCGAAGCCGATCATCTTGACCATCGACTCGCTGGAGCCGATGAAGCCGGAGAAGACGGCGATCATGATGACCGCGGCGGCCGTCACCACCCGTGCGCCGTGCCGGAACCCGGTCACCACGGCCTGGCCCGGCTTCTCCCCGTGGACGTACGCCTCGCGCATGCGGGTGACGAGGAACACCTCGTAGTCCATCGCGAGGCCGAAGACGACGCCCACCATGAAGATCGGCATCATCGACATCACCGGGCCGGTCTCCTCCACGTTCATCAGGCCCGACAGCCAGCCCCACTGGAAGACCGCGACCACCGCGCCGAGCGCCGCCAGCACCGACAGCAGGAAGCCGAGCGCCGCCTTGAGCGGGACCAGGACCGAGCGGAAGATCACGATCAGCAGCAGGAAGGCCAGGCCGACCACCAGCGCCAGATACGGCAGCAGCGCGTCGTTGAGCTTCTGCGAGACGTCGATGTTCATCGCCGTGGAGCCGGTGACCAGAACCTTCGCGTCGGTCTTCGCCTCGATGTCGCCGCCCGCGCCGCGGATGGCGTGCACCAGGTCCTCGGTGGCGGTGGAGGACGGCTTGGAGTCGGGGACGACGGTCACGGTCGCGGTGTCGCCGGCCTTGTTGGGCTGCGCCTCCGTCACCGTGACGACGTTCTTGAGACCCTTGATCTCTTCCGTGACCTTGGTGAAGGACGCCTTGGGGTCGGCGCTGTCCTTGGCGTCGACCACGACCATCAGCGGGCCGTTGAAGCCGGGGCCGAAGCCCTCCGAGAGCAGGTCGTAGGCGCGGCGCTGGGTGGTGGAGACGGGCTGGGAGCCGTCGTCCGGCAGGCCCAGTTCGAGGGAGGCGGCCGGGATCGCGGCGGCGCCCAGGCCGAGCACGCCGAGCAGCAGCACGGCGACCGGGCGGCGGACGACGAAGCTCGCCCAGCGGGTGCCCATGTTGGGCCGGTCCGGCTGCCGCGCGGGGCGCCCGCGGCGGAGCAGCCCGCTCTTCGCGCCGGTCGGCTTGACCTTGCGGCCCGCGAAGCCCAGCAGGGCCGGGATCATCGTCAGCGCGATGAGGACGGCAATGACGACCGTGCCTGCCGCCGCCAGGCCCATCTTCGTCAGCATCGGGATGTTGACCACGGACAGGCCCACCAGGGCGATCACGACCGTCAGCCCGGCGAAGACCACCGCGGAGCCCGCGGTGCCGACGGCCCGTCCGGCCGCCTCCTCGCGCTCACGGCCCTCGGCGAGTTCGGCGCGGTAGCGGGAGACGATGAACAGGGCGTAGTCGATGCCGACCGCGAGGCCGATCATCGTGGCCAGGATGGAGGTGGTGGAGCCCAGGTCCAGGGTGTGGGCGAGGGCGGTGATCGTCGAGACTCCGATGCCGACGCCGACGAGCGCGGTCAGCAGCGGAAGTCCGGCCGCGAGAAGCGAGCCGAAGGTGATGACGAGCACGACGGCCGCGACCGCGATGCCGATGACCTCGCTCGCGCCGGTCTGCGGCGCGGTCTGGAGGGCGTCGCCGCCGATCTCCACGGTCAGCCCGGCGTCCCGCGCCTGCTGCGCGGCCTCGTTCAGGGCGGTGCGCGAGGAGTCCTCCAGCTCCATGCCGGAGACCTTGTACCGCACCGACGCGTAGGCGATCGTGCCGTCCTGGCTGACGGCCCTTCCGGTGTAGGGGTCGGCTACGGAGGCCACCTCGGAGCCGTGGGACAGGTCCTCGACCGTCTTCTCGACGGTCGCCTTGTTCCCGGCGTCCGTCATCTTCTCGCCGCTCGGCGCCTTGAACACCACGCGGGCGGTGGCCCCGTCGGCGCTCGCCCCCGGGAAGCGCTGTTCCAGCAGGTCGAAGGCCTTCTGCGCCTCGGTGCCCGGGATGGAGAAGGAGGTATTTCCGGCGGTCGGCGCGGAAACGGCGCCGACGCCCGCCAGGGTCAGCAGTGCCAGCCAGATCAGGGCGACGAAGTGCCGTCGCCGGAAGGCGAGGCGGCCGAGTCTGTAGAGGAACGTGGCCACGTTGACGTACTCCCGGTCATGTCGTGGGGGTGGTTGTGGGCAGGGGTGATCAGCCCGACGACGTGAGCGGTGACGTCAGAGAGTGGGCTTGCTGGGGAGAGGTGTCAGGAGGTCGGTACGCCGAGGGCGGGGAGGACCACGGCGTCGATGTACGAATGCAGGAAGGCCTGGGTCGGCGGCTGGGCCTCGATGAGCGCCCGGACGACGAAGCCGCCGGCCAGCATGTGCACCACGAAGTCCAGCGCCGGGCAGTCCGCCCGGATCTCGCCCCGGTCGACGGCGCGTTGCAGCAGTGCGCGGAACTCGGCCATCTCCGGTTCGATGAGCTGCTCCCGGAAGGCCTGTCTGAGGTCCGGGTTGGTGTGCATCGCCATGGCCAGGGCCCGCATCAGCGCGGAGTTCTGTTCCATGACGCAGTCGTCCTCGCGGGTGACGAGGGCGTGCAGGTCGGTGCGGAGCGTTCCGGTGTCGATCGTGTCGAGCCGCACCGGCTTGCCGTGCCGCATGGCCCCCACGACGAGCTCGGCCTTCCCGCCCCACTGGCGGTAGAGGGTGGCCTTGCTGGACCGGGTGCGGGCGGCGACGGCGTCCATGGTGAGGGAGTCGTAGCCGACCTCGCGGAGCAGGTCGAGCACCGCGGCGTACAGCTCCGCCTCACGCTCGGGCGTGATGCGGCTGCGGCGCCCGGTCGCGACCTCGGCCATGTCTGCCGCCTTCCCGCTTGGAACGACACCGTTTCGTACACGAAGAAGGTAGCGCACCCCTCTAACGAAACGAAACCGTTTCGCACGTGTCCTGGGTCACGACTGTCGGTTCGGCATAAGTTGCTGCGGCCCATACCCGGGCAAAGCATGGGAACGTGAGCTATCTGCGCCTGCCGCACCTCAGCGGCGACCTGCTGTGCTTCGTGGCCGAGGACGACCTCTGGCTGGCGCCGCTCGACGGAGCGGGCCGTGCCTGGCGCCTCACGGTGGACCGCACGAAGGTCGGCCCTCCCCGCTTCTCCCCCGACGGGCGGCACATCGCGTACACGAGCTGGCGCAGTCTGGTGCCCGAGATCCACCTGGTCGCGGTGGACGGCGGACCGGCCCGCCAGCTGACCTACTGGGGCAGCACCGACACCCGGGTGTGCGGATGGGCGCCGCCCGACGAACACGGCCGCACCGACATCCTCGCCGTCACCTCCCACGGCGAGCCGTTCTCCTACTTCACCTGGGCCTACAAGGTCGGCACCGACGGCTCCCCCGGCCGCAAGCTGCCCTGGGGGCCGGTCTCCGACCTCCAGGTCGCCGACGTGGCCGGCGGCCACAAGACCCTGCTGCTGACCGGAACGCCGCCGCACGAACCGGCCTCCTGGAAGCGGTACCGGGGCGGCGCGACGGGCCGGCTGTGGCTGCACGGACAGCGGCTGCTCGCCGACATCGGCGGACATCTGGCCTGCCCGATGTTCGTCGGCGGCCGGATCGCCTTCCTCTCCGACCACGAGGGTGTCGGCAACCTCTACTCCTGCGCCCCCGACGGCTCCGACCTGCGCCGGCACACGGACCACGACGCCTTCTACGCCCGGCACGCCTCCAGCGACGGCACGCGGGTGGTGTGCCAGTGCGCGGGCGACCTGTGGATCATGGACGACCTGTCCGCGGACTCGGTCCCGCGCCGGCTCGAGGTGCGGCCGAGCGGGCCGCAGGCGGGCCGCCGCCTCTACCAGGTGCCGGCCGCCCAGCACGTCGACGGCATCTCCGTCGACGAGACGGGCCGGGCCAGCGCGGTCGTCGTACGCGGGTCCCTGCACTGGCTGACCCACCGCGACGGCCCCGCCCGCACCCTCATCGACACACCCGGTGTGCGCATCCGGCTGCCGGAGATGCTCGGCGAGACCGGCCAGGTCGCCTACGTCACCGACGCGGACGGCGAGGACGCCGTCGAGATCACCCACCTGCCCCGGGCCAGCGGCACCCGCCCGCTGCGCCGGCTCGCCTCCGGCCGCCTCGGCCGCGTTCTGGAGACGGCCTCCGACCCCGCCGGCGAACGACTGGCCCTCGCCTCCCACGACGGCCGCCTGCTGCTGCTCGACGTAAGCGATGTAAGCGACGTGAACGAGGGGGAGACGGCGGAGGCGGCCGAGGGGGCGGAGGGGCCGGAGGCGGCCGCGGGCGCCTCGCCGAGCGGGGAGACCTCCGCCGGTCCGGATACTGCCAAGGGCCCCGCGGACGCCGGTGCGACCGGTGCGCCCGGTGCGACGGAAGGTCCGACCGCCCCCGACGCGACGGGCGGTTCGGCCGACCGTCTCACCGAGTTGGTGCGGTCCGTGAACGGGCCCGTGCGGGACCTGGCGTTCTCGCCCGACGGGGCATGGCTGACCTGGTCGCATCCCGGGGTCGGGCGTTCGCTGCGGCAGATCAGGATGGCGCGGATCCAGGACCGCCTGATCGTCGACGTCACCAACGGCCGCTTCGAGGACGAGAACCCGGTGTTCACCCGGGACGGCCGGTATCTGGCCTTCCTGTCCTGGCGCGGCTTCGACCCGGTGTACGACGTGCACACCGGCGACCTGTCCTTCCCGCTCGGCTGCAAGCCGTACCTCGTTCCGCTGTCCTCCGCGACCCCGTCCCCCTTCGCGCTGAACCCCGAGGGGCGGCCGGCGGCAGGCGGTCTGGACCCCGTCGAGGACGAGGAGACCGGCGAGTCCGGCGCGGTGACCGTGGAGGTCGAGGGCCTGGCGAACCGAGTCACCCCGTTCCCGGTCATCGCCTCCAAGTACTCGGCGCTGCACCCGGTCACCGGCGGCGGCCTGGTCTGGCTGCGCTGGCCGATCTCCGGCGCCCTGGGCGAGACGTTCGTCAACCCGGACGACACCACCGGCCGGCCGACGCTGGAGCACTTCAACATCAGCAAGGCCAAGAAGTACGAACTCGTCGGTCACCTGGACTGGTTCGCGGTCAGCGGCGACGGCACCCGGCTGGTCGTCGTCGACGAGGGCGACCTGCGCGCGGTGCCGTCCACCGAGATCGGCGACAGCGACACGACGACCTGGATCGATCTGCGCCGGATCCTGCACGTGGTCGACCCGGCCGCCGAGTGGCGCCAGTCGTACGAGGAGGCGGGCAGGTTGATCCGCGCCTACTTCTGGGAGCCGGACATGTGCGGCATCGACTGGGACGCGGTGCTCGCGCAGTACCGCCCGCTGGTCGAACGCGTCGCGTCCCCGGACGAGTTCGCCGACCTGCTGCGCGAGGTCCTCGGCGAACTGGGCACCTCCCACGCCTACGTCTCCCCCGCCCGCCGCAACGAGGGCCCCGCGCACTACCAGCGCCTTCAGGGGCTGCTCGGCGCCAACCTGATGTGCCATGACGGCCGTTGGGTCGTCCGGCGGATCCTGCCCGGCGACTCCTCCGACTCCAAGGCCCGCTCCCCGCTGGCCGGCGCGGGCATCCGCGAGGGCGCGGTGCTCACCCACGTCGACGGGCGCCCGGTGGATCCGGTGACGGGCCCCTACCCGCTGCTCGCGGGAACGGGCGGCACGACGGTGGAGCTGACGTTCTCCCCCGCGGAGGGCCAGGGACCGCCGCGCCGGGTCGCCGTCGTGCCACTGGTCGACGAGCGCCCGCTGCGCTACCAGGACTGGGTGGCCAAACGCCGGGCCGTCGTACGGGAGTTGAGCGGCGGCCGATGCGGCTACCTGCACATCCCCGACATGGGCGGCTCCGGCTGGGCGCAGTTCAACCGGGACCTGCGCATGGAGGTGTCCCGGCCCGCGCTGATCGTCGACGTCCGCGGCAACGCGGGCGGTCACATCAGCGAGTTGGTCATCGAGAAGCTGACCCGCACCATCCTCGGCTGGGACCTGACCCGCAACGCCCAGCCGGTGTCGTACACCTCCGACGCTCCCCGCGGGCCCGTCGTGGCCCTCGCCGACGAGGCGACCTCGTCCGACGGCGACATGATCACGGCCGCCTTCAAACTGCTCAAGCTGGGGCCCGTGGTCGGCCAACGCACTTGGGGCGGGGTGGTCGGCATGACTGGCCGGCACCGCCTCGGTGACGGCACGGTGATCACGGTGCCGATGAACGCGGCCTGGTTCGACGCCTACGGCTGGTCCGTCGAGAACCACGGCGTCACCCCCGACGTGGAGAGCCTGCGCACCCCCCTGGACTGGGCAGAGGGCCGCCACGTCGAGATGGACGACGCGATCGAACTGGCCCTGGAACTCCTGGCCGCCAACCCGGCGGCGATCCCGCCGGACTACCGCGACGTACCCGACCGTTCGCGGCCGAAGCTGCCTCCGCGTCGCTGAGCGACGGGACTTGAGCGACAGGTCACGCTCGCCGGACTTGTGCGGCCGGACTTGCGCGGCCGGACCCGCGGTGTCCGTCCCACACGGCCGGACTTGCGCACTGCCGAGCGGCCGGACTTGCGTGCCGCTGAGCGACCCGACCCCGGCACCACAGCACGGACGTGGGGTGCCCCGGCATCCGGGACACCCCACACCGTCACGGCCGAGGCCGAGCGCAGCAACAACGCTGACTACGGGCCGTGGTTAGCGGTCGTAGTCCTGGTTGAGGCGGTCTTCCATCTCGTCCGGCGTGTCGTGGGTGTCCTGACGCCCACGCTCGCGCGGCTGGGACGGGCGCTGCCCGGCCTTCTCACGGCCCTCGCCGGGCCGCTCGCCGGGGCGCTGCCGGCCCTGCTGCTGCCGCTGCTCGGACGGGTCCTGGTACTTGTCCTTCATACCCATGCTGTTCACTCCCGTGTTGGGTGAGTGGGATCCCCAAGTGGGCTAGGGGATCGGCCTCGACCAGATTCACACGGGCGGTGACCCTGCGCATGTCGATCAGTGACGTTGCGTAGCCGGTGCGGATCGGTGCCGCTCGTCGGCCGCGCCACCCGCTCCGACCAGCCCGGTCCGCACCCCCGACAGCCGGTCCGCGAAGCGCCGTACCTCGCGCTGCCCCACGGTCCCCACGACGCCCGGCAGCCACCCGCGCACGCCCTGCATCCCGCGCAGCCACCACTGCCCGTACACATGGGCGGCGCGCCGCTCGATCCCGGCCACGATCCGGTCCACCGCCGGCCCCAGCGGATAGGTCCGGCCGGCCGGCCACGGCAGCCGCTGCCTCAACTCCCGCATGACGTCGTCCTGATCGGCACCGCGCACCATGTCGGTGTCGGTCCACGACAGGTAGGCGACGCCCACCCGCACGCCCCGGTGGCCGACTTCGGCCCGCAGGCTGTGCGCGTACGCCTCCACACCGGACTTGGAGGCGCAGTACGCCGTCATCATCGGCGCCGGGGTGAGGGCGGCGAGCGAGGCGATCTGGAGCAGGTAGCCGCGGCTCGCGGTGAGCGCCGGCAGGAACGCCCGCCCGGTGACCGCCGATCCGATGAGGTTGACCTCGATCACCCGCCGCCAGGAGTCGGGGTCGGAGTCGGCGAACGGACCGCCGCTCGCCACACCCGCGTTGGCGACCACGATGTCGACCCTGCCGAACCGCTCCTCGACCTCCGCCGCGACCCGGGCCATCGCCTCGTGGTCGGTGACGTCGGCATGCCAGTGGGCGCTCTCGCCGTGCAGCCGCTTGCCGACTTGTTCGAGCAGGTCCGGCTCCAGGCCGACCAGCGCGATCTTCGCGCCCCGCGCGGACAGTTTGCGGGCGAGTAGTTCGCCGACGCCCCGCGCGGCCCCCGTGACGACCGCGACCTGCCCCTCCAGGCTCACCCTGCTCATGCGCCCTCCCTGATCCGTGCGTCGTCGTGCTGCTCGTGTGCGCTTCCACGGCCGGTGGCCTGACCGGGGACGTGACCGGTGACGAGTTCCCGTATCTTCCCGGTGACCAGCCCGGGCGCCTCCACCGGCGTCATGTGGCCGAGCCCCGGAAGCTCGGTCAGGCCGAGGCAGTCGGGCAGCGCGGCGGCCAGCGCCCGCGCGTGCCCCGGCGGGGTCAGCCGGTCGGCCGTGCCCGCGACGACCGCCACCGGCACCCTCAACTGCCTTACATGGTCGTCGAGATCGAGCCGGTCCAGCACCTGCGACCAGGCGTGGCGCACCCGGCGCGGACAGGCGTGCACGATCCGTGCGCACGCCTCGACCATGTGCGGCGCCGAACCGGGGCCCATCGTGGCGTACTTGAGGATCCGCCGGGCGAGCGGAGTGACCGGCCCGAGCGGCGCCCGGGAGCCGAGGACGCGCCGGGTCAGCCAGGTACGCGGCCGGCCGGCCCGGATCGGTACGACGGTCGACCGGGCGACCAGCCGTGAACTGCCCGTACTGCACAGCAGAACGGCCGCCGCGTGTTCCTGGAAGCCGGGCCGGCCGGCCGCGGCCATCACCGTCATCCCGCCCATCGAGTGTCCCGCGACCACCGCCTTCTCGCCGGGCGCGAGCGTCGCCGCGAGCACGGCTTCGAGGTCGTCGGCGAGCGCATCGGTGCCGTATCTCCGGCTCGCCGGGCTGCGTCCGTGGCCGCGCTGGTCGTAGGCGATGACGCGGTGGTCGGTGGCCAGATCCCGGATCTGCGCGGCCCAGAAGGCGGTGGAGCAGGTCCAGCCATGGGCGAGGACGACGGCCGGGGCAGCGGGTTCGCCCACCGGCCCGTGCACCTCGACGTGCAGCCGGGCCCCGTCGGCGGAGACGGCGGTGAGTTCGCGGGCGGGGACGGGAGCGGCGTACGAATCCGTGGCAGCGTGGTCTTCCGGACGGCCCCCGGCCGCCCGGCGGGCGGGACGGCTCACGCGTCCACCTCCACGGGCCGCCGCGCCGGGGTCCGACCGGCCCCGCCTTGGGATCCGGGTGCCCGGAGGACCTGGTACTCCGCGAGATCCACCCGCCGTGTGGCCTGCCGGAACTCGGTGGTCGTACCGGGCCAGACGGTGGTGTTGCGGCCGCCCGCGTCCAGGTACCAGCTGGTGCAGCCACCGGTGTTCCACACCGTGCGCTTCATGCGCTCCTGCACCTTGCGGTTCCAGGCGTTCACGGCGCTGGGCCGGGCGTCGAGGGCGACCCGGCCGCCGAGGACGCGCAGTTGGCGCAGGTAGTCGGCCAGGTAGTTCAGCTGGGACTCGATCATCAGGATCATCGAGGAGTTCCCGAGGCCGGTGTTGGGGCCGATGATCGTCATCCAGTTCGGGAAGCCGGCCGCGGACGCCCCGCGCAGCGCGGCCATGCCGTCCTTCCAGCTCTCGGCGAGCGTACGGCCGTCCGCGCCGACGACCCGCGCGGCGATCGGCATGTCGGTGACGTGGAAGCCGGTGCCGAAGACGATCGCGTCCACCTCGGCCTCGGTGCCGTCGGCGGCGACGACGGTCGACCCGCGGACCTCGCTCAGTCCGCTGGCGACGACGTCCACGTTGTCCTGCGCGAGTGCCGGATAGTACGTGCTGGACAGCAGTATCCGCTTGCAGCCGATGCGGTAGTCGGGGGTGAGCTTGGCCCGCAGGTCCGGGTCCTTGATGGCGCGGGACATGTTGAGCCGGGCCAGCCGCTCCACGAAACCGAGCTGGCCCGGATGCCTGGTGAACGCCTGGACCTGCAACTCCCGGATGCCCCACAGCAGTCCGCGGCGCAGTTGCGCGGTCAGCGGCAGCGCACGGTGCATCCGGCGCTCGACGCCGCTGATCTCGCGGTCGACGCGGGGCATCACCCACGGCGGGGTGCGCTGGAAGAGGGTGAGCCGGGCGACCTCGGGCTGGATGGACGGCACGATCTGGATCGCGGAGGCTCCGGTGCCGACCACGGCGACCCGCTTGCCCGCGAGGTCGTGGTCGTGCTCCCAGCGGGCGGAGTGGAAGACCTTGCCGGGGAAGGAGTCGAGCCCCGGTATGTCCGGGACCTTCGGTTCGGACAGCGGCCCGGTCGCGCCGACCACGACGTCGGCCGACAGGTTCCCGCTCGTGGTCTCGATGTCCCAGCGCAGCTTCTCGGCGTCCCAGGTCATCCTCGTGACCTCGGAGTGGAGGCGCAGGTGCGGGCGGAGGCCGAAGACGTCCGTGACGTGTTCCAGGTAGGCGCGGATGTGCTCCTGCCCGGAGAAGGTGCGCGGCCAGTCGGGGTTGGGCGCGAACGAGAACGAATACAGGTGCGAGGGCACGTCGCAGGCGCATCCCGGATAGCTGTTGTCGCGCCAGGTGCCGCCGACGCCGCCGGCCCGCTCCAGCACGACGAAGTCGGTGATGCCCTCCCGGCGCAGCCGCACGGCGGCGCCCAGTCCGCCGAAGCCGGACCCGATCACCGCCACCCGCACATGCCGGTATTCGTGCTCGTGTTCGTGCTCGGCCATTGAGCGCCCCTCCCATGACTCGCGTACAGCGACCCGCGTGCAGCCTTCAGCGACTCTGCCAGTGAACACTGGCGCAATGGGGAGAGTAGAGGAGGTCCGTACCGACCGGTAGGGGGCGGCAGAGGAAAAGTTACCGCCGGTACAACATAGGCTGCTCCCGTGGCAGGAGAAGGTGGAGCACGCGGCGGCCGACGCGAGTACCGCATGGAGGAGCTGGCCAGGCTGGCCGGTATCACCGTGCGCACCCTGCGCTTCTACCGCGAGCGCAAACTGATCCCGCCACCGCGCCGCGAGGGCCGTATCGCCTGGTACGACGACCACCACCTGGCCCGCCTGCGCACGATCTCGGCGCTGCTGGAACGCGGTCACACCCTCAACGGCGTCGCCGAACTGGCCGAAGCCTTCGACCACGGCCGCGACGTCGGCGACCTGCTGGGCCTCGGCGCCCCCACCGAGGAGACCCCGGTCCGCCTGACCCCCGAGGAACTCGCCGACCACTTCGCGGGCGAGGTCACCGCCGAGAACCTGGCCGCCGCCATGGAACTCGGCTACCTGGGCACCGACGGCGACGAGCTCGTCCACATCAGCCGCCGGCTGCTGGACGTCTCCGCCGCCCTGGTCCGCGAGGGCATCCCCCTCGCCGAAGTCCTCGAAGCCGGCCGCCGTGTCCGCGAACACGCCGACGCCCTCGCCGAGCTCTTCACCGCCCTGATCCTGCGTCACGGTCCCGAGGACGACCTGAAGCGGCTGCGGCCGCTGGCCAAGAGCGTGGTGGAGGCGGAGGTGTCGATGGCCCTGGACCGGCGGCTGCGCAAACAGCCGTAGTGGTGACTAGTGCCGCGGCAGGCAACGTTTGCCCGTGAAGGAGCGGCGTCCGGTGCGTGCTCTGGGGGTACCCCCTGCTCGAAGAGCTTGGGGGAGTGCC
>NZ_JBSGBZ010000014.1:0-180465 GCF_053601495.1 Streptomyces sp. NPDC004721 | reverse complement strand
CGCCGCTCTCTCCCGCGCGGGGGGGCCCGGCGCCGGGGGGGGGGCGCCCCCCACGGCCGCTCACATGGTGACGTCCGGCGGTGCGGCCCGGCGGGCGGACGGCGTGCCCGGCCCGGCGACCGACAGCGGCCCCGGAGTCACCGACGCCGAGTCGGCCGCCCAGCGCTGCGCGGCGGTGCCGTCGCCGACCTTGACGACGATGTCCGCGTCCGCCTGCGGCGAGGCGGAGGTCAGGGCGAGTCCTTCGCCCCAGCGGGGCTGCAACTCTCCCTGCGCGCCCACGTCGTAGCGCACGTCGGGGCCCCGCCCGTCACCGGCCTCCGCGCAGGTGCCGAGGACGACCACGCCCGCGTCCGCGTGCGAGTCCAGGCACAGGCCGGGGTCGGCGACGCTGCGCAGCAGCCCGTCGTCCTCCAGCGTCCACCGCTGGCTCCAGGCCGAGGAGCACTCGGCCAGTGCGGTGGCGGCTCCGGCCTTCGGCTCACCCCGGACGGCCAGGCAGAGGCCGGCCGCGATGTTGCGCAGCCGGGTCTCCTCGGTCGACGGGGACGGCCCGGCGGTGCCGGGTTCCGCGGAACCGCCTGACGGGGCATCGGAGTCGGCGCCGGGCACCGTGTCCCGGGAGCCGGACGCGCCGGTGGACGCGGCCGGGGCGGTGCCGTCGCCGTGCGACCACAGGCTGACGCCGAGCACGGTCGCGAGCAGGGAGGCGGAGACGAGGCCGAGGCCGGTGCGCAGCGCCCGGAACGGCCGCGGGCCGCCCTGGGCGCGGCGGACCGGCGCGGCGATCCGGGACAGCAGCCGGTGCCGGCCGCCTCCGGCCGGCCGTCCCCCGCCGTGCCGGGCGGAGCCCTTCGCGCGCGCGGCGTGCCCGGCGCGGCCCGGGCGGGAGTCGAAGTAGCGGCGGGCGCCCCAGCCGAGCACCGCCTCGGCGAGCAGCGCGCCCGGTGCGTTCTCCACCTGGCCGAGCTGCCCGGCGGCGTCGCGGCAGTAGCGGCAGTCGTCCAGATGCCGCTCGACGTCCGGCAGCAGGGCGCCGCCGCGGCGGATCGGCACGTCGAGCAGCCGGTTGTAGAAGCGGCAGTCGTCGGTCGGCGCGAGTTCGCGGTGGGCGCGCACGCAGCCCTCGCGGAACTTGTCCCTGGCCTCCCCCAGGGTGCGGGAGGCCGTGTCGGGGTCCATGCCGAGCAACCCGGCCGGGACGCCGAGCGGTTCGGCCTCCACCTCGGTGTGCCACAGCAGGCACCGGGCGGCCGGGGCGAGGCTCTCGAAGGACCGCTGGGCGAGCCGGCGGTTCTCGGGGACCAGGGTCGCGGCGGTTCGCATGCCCCTGCCTCCGGCGGGTTTGTGCAACTCGGGCAGGGCGGCGGACACGCGGTCCTCGGCGGCCCACAGCCGGACCGTGTCCCGCACGGTCAGCAGCAGCCGGGGGCGCAGCGCGGTGCCCGGCTCGCCCAGGGTCAGCCGGTCGAAGACCTGGTGGAAGGCGGCCGAGGTCACCATCGCCGCGAGGGGCGCCGGGGAGGCGAGGCAGATCACCGCGTAGTCGTGGACCGGCTGCCAGTGGCGGGCGATCAGCAGGGCGACGCAGTGGGCGACTTCGTCGTCCGTGCTTCCGGTGAGCCGGGCGGCGAGGGATTCGTCGGGCTCCCCGGGGATCCCGCCGGGCGGGGGGCTGGGGGGACGGGTGGGGTGGGGGGTGGGCACGAAGAGGCTTCCTTTGGTACGTACCTGTGTGGAGCGGGCCCGCGGGTCTGGCACACGGCCGGCGGACGAATCGGCTCGACTCCCCAACTGTCCCTTCAAGACCGGCCCTTGCCCACGCACGGGCCGCTCAGCCTTGCACAGCTCATTGACACACAACAAGACATACCGACAACACGGGCATCATTGACGGAAATTCAGGAAGCGGGACTCACCGGGCGCTGTGCGCGTACGCCACCGAGCGGCGCACGCCCACGTGTTCCCACCATCGCCGTGCGCCCCGTGTGAAGCACGCGCACACACCGGCGCCGCGCGCACGCTCCCCGCACGCCCGGCCCGGGAGTGCACTGGTGTCGGCCTCTCCAGGGGGCCCGGCGCAGGACGGCGGCTCTCCTGCGCGCGCCGGGCCGCCGACCGTGTTCCTCCCGCCCACGGCCGGCGGCCCCGAGGGGGCATACGGCGAGCGGTGTCAGATCTCCCAGGAGCGCAGGCGGTCGGCGGCGCCGTAGACGTCGGCCTTGCCGGACATGAGGTCGCGGCTGAGGTCGACGAGGGCGCCGTAGGGCGGGTCGATGCCGACGCCGCTGACGAACATGTAGGCCACGGCCGTCGCGCAGGCGAAACGGGCGTTGGCCGACGGCAGGGGTTTGAGCACGGCGAGGGTGTGCAGCAGGGCGGCGGCCCGCCAGGCGGGGTCCGAATCGACGCCGAGACGCGGCGGGTCGACGCGGTGACGGGCGACGGCCGCCACCAGGGCCGAGAAGTCGTCGACGGCGGGCTGGTCCGGCAGGACTTCCTCGTGGCGCTGGAGCAGCCAGGGAACATCGATGTGGATGACGGGGGTCATCGGTCAGGCTGCCCGCCCCTCGCCCTTCGTAGCTGTCTCGTCCTCGGGAAAGGCCGTCGCGAACTCGTCCGCGTGGGCGGTGAAGAACCGCCGGAAGGCCTCGGCGCCCTCCTGGAGGGCCCGGTGCCGGGCTATGTCCGCAGCGGCGGCCTCGCGCACGAGTGCCTTCATCGACGTACCGCGTTCCTTGGCGATCTGACGCAGGTCCTCGAGCTCGCGGTCGCTGAACTCCACGTTGAGAGCTGGCATGGTCCACACGGTACCGCGCGGGTACTTTCCCGTAAATATCCGCTGATCACAGCTACGGGACGGCGGTACCGAGGGGCGGGTCCGCGGCTATCGGGGCCGCGCGCCGCCGCGCCGCTGGGGACGCGGCGGCGCTCCTTCGGTCCGGCTCGCTCACCCGCGTCCGGGGTGGGCGGGCGATCCGGCGGGCCGGCCCTGGTCCGCCGCGAAGGAGGCCATCCAGGCCAGCGCCGCGTTCCAGTTGATGGCCGTCTCGTTCGTCGACCAGGACTCGATGTCGTCGATGTAGCAGAACTGGCCCACGCAGCCCTGGAGTCTGCTCTGCGCGTACGGGTCCTGAATGCTGGAGTTGGCCCCGCCCGCGACGGTGCCCTTCGGCGGGTTCGGCAGGCTCGGCTCGAGCTCGTGGGCGTACCAGCGGCTGTGCTGGTTGCGGGAGCTGACCGTGCCGTAGCCGGTGACGTAGGAGATGTTGAGGGCGTTGCGGCCCAGGACGTAGTCCATGCTCTGCACCGCGCCGTCTCGGTACTTCACGGCGCCGTCGAGGTCGTAGGCGGCGGCGAGGACGCGGGCGTTGTTGAGGATCTGGCTGTTGGAGCCCCAGTCGTACACGTTGTTCGCGGGCGCGTACGGCATGCCGTAGGGCTGCGCCTTCAGCGTGGCCAGGTACTTGTCCGCGCCCTTGATCACCGACTGGCGCACCTTCTCCCGGCCGGGCAGCTTGCTCGGGACGGTGGCGAGGTCGAGGCGGGCGGGTACCGCGGTGGCGGCCCAGTCGAAGCTGACGCTGCCGAAGACGTCGGCCGTGTACAGCGGTGACTTGGTCACGTGGTCGGCGAACTGCCGCTCACCGGTGGTGAGGTACAGCTCGGCGGCCGCCCAGTAGAACTCGTCGGTGGCGTTGTCGTCGGGGTACGCGCCGCCGCCGATGCCGTCGTCCGGGTCCGGGTAGACCGCGGGGTGGGCGAGCGCGGCGGTCCAGGCCGTGCGCGCGGCCCGCAGCGCCTTCGCCGCGAAGGCCCGGTCGTAGGGCTCGTAGAGGCGGGCCGCCTGCGCGGCGGTCGCCGCCAGGTTCAGGGTCGCCTGGGTCGTGGGCCGGTGCAGTTCGCGCTTCTGCGGGTCCTGGCTGGGCAGCAGCGGCAGCCCCGTCCACTGCTCGTCGTGGATCTTGCTGTGCGCCATGCCGGCCAGCTGCTGCCCGGCCGGCACCTGCATCTTCAGCAGGAACTCCAGCTCCCAGCGGGCCTCGTCCAGGATGTCGGGCACCTTGTTGCCGCTCTCCGGGACGGCGAGCGTCCGGTCACCGAGGCTCGCGGACCGGGCGGTGCGCGCGTGCAGGGTGCGCTCGTAGGTGCTCAGCAGCCCCCAGGTCGTGATGCCGCCGTTGACGACGTACTTGCCGTGGTCGCCGGCGTCGTACCAGCCGCCGGTGACGTCGAGCGTGTAGTCGCACAGGCCCGGTTGGCAGGGCACCTTGGCATCGCCCTGGTTGGGGGCGGCGTTCAGGTGGCCGGCCGGGCGGGCGTAGCCGGGGCGCAGGTCCTCGCGGATCGGGATGCCGCTGCGCTGGGTGTAGTAGTACTTCAGCGAGTCCAGGCGGAGTTGGTCGTAGACGTCGGCACGGATGTCGAACGAATGGCTCGTCTCGCCGTCGGCGACCAGGGTGAAGCCCTTGCCGCTCCCCCGGTAGGCGCCGAAGTCGATCGAGTGCGCCTTCTGCCCGGAGGAGACGTCCGTGCCCCGCGGCGCGCTCCAGCCGTGGGCCACGACGGTCCCGCGGGCGTCGCGCAGCCGCCAGGGCAGCTTGGTGCCGGCGTCGGTGACCAGCGTGGCGTTCTTGGGGCCGCCGGGCAGGTAGCCGACCTGGTTGACCCGCACCCGCGGCCCGGTGTCGGGCTCGTACACCTCCGGCGGGACGCCGCCGAGGAGTGACACGTCGTCAAGGCAGAAGCGCCACGGGTCCACGGTGCCGCCGAGCTGGAAGGCGACCTGGCCCTGGGTGGTGTCGACGGGGGACGTGAAGGTGTAGGAGTAGGCGTTCCCCGAGACGCTCAACTGCGGGCTCACCTCGAACCAGGTGTCGTACGGCGCCACCGAGAGTCCCGCAAGGGCCCGGACGACGTGCCCGTCGGGGGTGCCGGTCGCCGTGAACGACAGCCGGTAGGTCTCGCCCTTCACCAGGGTGATGTCGTTCTGTCCGACGGCGGCGTCCCAGCGGTTGGCGGTGCCGCCGGGCACGTCCGCGCACAGCCGACCGTCGGACAGGCCCGCGGTGACGTTGCTCGTTGTCCACCACGGCTCGGTGGTGGTGTCGAAGGTGCCGTTCCTGACCTGCTCGACCTCGTCGGCCAGGGCCTGCGGGGCGGACGGCAGGGTGGTGAGGGCCGCCGCGAGCAGGGCTGCCACGGACAGCAGGGTGGTTCTGCGTCGTTTCACGTCTGGGCTCCTCGGAGGAGGTACGGGCGGCGTCGATGGGAGCGCTCCCAAGGCCGAAGGCACCATGTTTGTTGCAGCCATGACATCCGTCAACGGTCCCGACGGGACGTGTTGCCTTCCGGGCCGCCGGCACGGCCTTCCCCGCCGGACGGCCGCACCGGCCTTCCGTCCGCGGCGCCGACGCGTCCGTCCCTGGCACCGGCGCGCCGCACGGCGGGCCCGGCCGCGTGACCGCGTTCGACCGGCAGGGGGGTCGCCGTCCGTACGGCGCCGCCACGCACTAGGCTGGAACGGAAGTGACGCACCTGTTCACTGTGAGTGTGCGCGATGGAGTGCCGACGATGAGCCCCGTGTATCCGTTCGACGATGCCGCCACGGCTCGGGCCGTCGTCGACGAGCACGGCGTCCTCGTCGAATGGAACGAGGGCGCGCGCCGGCTGCTCGGCTGGGCGCCCGAGGAGGTGCTGGGCGAGCAGGCCGCGACCCTGCTGGCCGACGCCCCGGACACCCCCCTTCCCGACGAGCCCCGCTGGAACGGCACGCTGACGGTGCGCCACCGCGACGGGCGTACCGTGCCCATCTGGGTCCTGGCCCACCACCGGCGCCCGGAGGACGGCGGCAACTGGCTCCTGGTCACCCCGCTGGAGGGCGGCGGCCCCCCGGACCCCGACGACCCGCTGACCCGGGCCGAGCTCATGCAGTCCCCCTGCGCCGTGGCGATCTACGACGAGCGGCTGCGGCTGCACGGGATGAACGCCGCCATGGCGGATGTGCTCGGGGTGCCGGCCGATCGGCTGCGGGGCCTGCGCATCTCCGAGATCGGCGGCCGCCGGCAGAGCGAGGACTTCGAGTGGCACATGCACCGGGTCCTCACCACCGGCCGGGGGAACGACGTGCGGACGTACGTGCCGATAGGCGGCAATGGCCAGGTGAGCGCCTGGCTGGCCCGGATGTCCCCGATCACCGACAGGCAGGGGCGGGTGCGCGGGGTGTGCGTCGCCGCGCACGACTTCACCGAACAGTACCGGGCGCGCGAACGGCTGCAGTTGGTCAACGAGGCGAGTGTGCGCATCGGCACCACCCTCGATGTCGCCCGGACGGCGCAGGAACTCGCCGACGTCTGCGTCCCGGCCCTCGCCGACTTCGTCAGCGTCGACCTGCTGGACCCGCCCGAGCACGGCGGGGAACCGCTCACCGGGCCGGTGACGATGCCGGTCGTACTGCGCCGGGCCGCCCACGGCTCCGTCAACGCGGGCAGCCCCGAGGCGCTGGGCACCACCGGGCGGACCGAGCTGTACCCGGCCACCTCCCCGCAGGGCGCCTCCCTGGTCACGGGCCACTCCGTGGTGATCTCCAAGGAGTCCGGCGACCTCGAGAAGTGGCTGTCCTGGGACCCGGTGCGCCGCCTGCACTCCCTGGAACTCGGCGTCCACGCCACGATGTCCGTGCCGATCCGGGCCAGGGGCGTGACTCTCGGGGTGGCCGTGTTCACCCGGTTCCGGCAGCCCGCCCCCTTCATGCCCGACGACGTGCTGCTGGCCGAGGAGGTCACGGCCCGCGCCGCCGTCTGCATCGACAACGCCCGGCGCTACTCCCGCGAGCGGGAGACCGCCCTCGCGCTCCAGCGCAGCCTGCTGCCCCGCAGCCTGCCGCGCACCGCCGCGGTGGAAGCGGCCTCCCGCTACCTCCCGGCGGCCCGGGCCGGGGTGGGCGGCGACTGGTTCGACGTGATCCCGCTGTCCGGGACGCGGGTCGCCCTGGTCGTCGGGGACGTCCTCGGGCACGGTGTCCAGGCCTCGGCCAGCATGGGCCGGCTGCGCACCGCCGTGCGCACCCTCGCCGACATCGATCTCGCCCCGGACGAGCTGCTCACCCATCTGGACGACGTGGTGGCCCGGTTGTCCGCCGAGGCCGGGGCCGAGGGACGGCCCGGCGAGGTCGGCGCGACCTGTCTGTACGCGGTGTACGACCCGGTCTCCCAGCGCTGCACGCTCGCCCGCGCCGGGCACCCGCCGCCGATGCTGGTCCCGCCGGACGGCCCGCCCCGCCGGGTGGAGCTGCCCTCCGGTCCACCGCTGGGCCTGGGCGGGCTGCCGTTCGAGAGCGTCGAGCTCCAGCTGCCCGAGGGCAGCGTGCTGTCCTTCTACACCGACGGGCTGATCGAGAGCCGCGAGCGGGACACCGACGCCGGGCACCGGCTGCTGTGCGAGGCGCTGGCCGCCGCCCGCGGCGGCTCGCTGGAGGAGATCTGCGACCGCGTCCTGCACACCCTGCTGCCGGCGGGCAGCGCCTCCGACGACGCGGCGCTGCTGCTGGCCCGCACCCGCGTCCTGCCGCCCTCCCAGGTGGCGACCTGGGAGATCCCCGCCGACCCGTCGCTGGTCGCGCCGGTCCGCAAGCAGGTCGTCGACCGGCTCGACGACTGGGGGCTGAGCGAGGCGGCGTTCACCACCGAACTGGTGGTCAGCGAGCTGGTCACCAACGCGATCCGGTACGGCACCCCGCCCATACGGCTCCGGCTCATCCACGACGAGTCGCACCTGACCTGCGAGGTGTCCGACACCACCCACACCGCTCCGCACCTGCGCCGCGCCAAGACCTGGGACGAGGGCGGCCGCGGCCTGCTGCTGGTCGCCCAGCTCACCCGGAGGTGGGGCAGCAGGCACACCGCCGAGGGCAAGACGATCTGGGCGGAGCTGAGCCTGATCGAGGACGATTGAGCCGGGCCGGGTCTCAGGACCCGTCGGCCAGCCAGGGCCGCACCCGCCGCCGTGCCTCGTGCAGCCGCGACTTGAGCGTGCCCAGCGGGATGCCCACCCGCTCGGCGGCCTCGGCGTACTCCAGCCGGCAGATGTCCCGGTACACCAGCGGCGCCACCAGGTGGGGATGCTCCCGCTCCAGCCGCTCCAGCGCCTCCAACAGGTCCACCCGGGAGCCCGCGATGACGCTCGTGGTGCGCGGGTCGGCGTACTGCGCGGGCTCGATCCGCGCGGGCTGCTCGGCGGCGCGGCGCTTGAGCTCCCGGTACTTCTGGCGGCAGCAGTTGGCGACGACCGTGTAGAGCCAGGTACTGAAGCGGCTGCGGCCCTCGAAGGAGGTGATCCTCCGCGCGATCTGGAGCAGCACGTCCTGCGCGGCCTCCTCGGCGTCCTCGCGGCAGGGCAGGAAACGCCCGCAGCGCCGGAGCACCTCGGGCCGGACCTGCTGGAGCAGGGCCTCCAGCGCGGCGCCGTCACCGGCGGCGGCACGGCGGGCGAGGTCTTCGACCGGCGCGGCGTTCTGCACGACAAGGCCCCCTTTGCGTCGATCCCGGGGCAGGCATGATAGTCGCATGCACTCCCTCGAGCGGATCGGCCGCTACCGGCTCGAACGGCGCCTGGGCACGGGCGCCTTCGGCACGGTGTGGCTCGCCCACGACGACGAGCTCGAGGCTCCCGTCGCCGTCAAGGTCCTCGCCGAGAACTGGTCCCACCGCCTCGACGTGCGGGAGCGGTTCCTGGCCGAGGCACGGCTGCTGCGCAAGGCTGGCTCATCGCGGGTGGTCCAGGTCTACGACATCGGTGAACTCCCGGACGGCAGACCGTACTTCGTCATGGAGTACGCCGACGCCGGCACCCTCGCCGACCTGCTCGCCGCCGGTCCGCTGCCGGTGCCGGAGGCCCTGCGGCTGACCGCGCTGGCCGCCCGCTCCGCCCACGCCCTGCACGAGGCGGGCATCGTGCACCGGGACGTCAAGCCGAGCAACGTGCTGCTGCGCACCGCGCCGGACGGCACCCGCCGGGTGCTGCTCGCCGATCTGGGGCTCGCCAAGAGCCTGGCGCAGGCCTCGGGGCTGACCCTGGCGGCGGGTTCGGCCGGGTATCGGCCGCCGGAGCAGGCCGGGCCCGGCGCGGGCATCGACGCGCGGGCGGACGTCTACGGCCTGGGCGCGGTCGGCTACCGGCTCGTCACGGGCACGGTGCCCGCCGAGCCCGGCGAGGTGGTACGGCCCGAGCGGCTGCGGCCGGGCCTGGACCCCGGTGTCACCCGGGCCCTGATGCGGGCCCTGGAACCTGACCGGGCGCGGCGCTGGCCCACCGCCGAGGCGTTCGCGGACGAACTGGACCGGCTGGCCTCGGCCCCGTCTTCCGCCGTCCGCCCGCGTGGGCGGTCCAGGACCGTCGCACTGGCCGCCGCCGTGGCGGCCGTCGCCGTCGCCGGGGCCGCCTTCGTCCTGGTGAACCAGCCGTCCTCGGCCTCCGGTGTGGGCGTCGAGGACGCCACCGGCCGGATCGCGGTGCGGGTGCCCGACGGCTGGGGGCGCCAACTGCGCGACTCCGGCTGGGATCCCGCGGCGCTGGGGCTGCCCGCCGGGCACGAGCCGGGGCTCGCCGTCGCCGACGACCTGACCCGGTGGCAGGACCTCGGGGCCGACGTGCGCGGGGTGTTCGCCGGACTGAGCGAGCACGGCGACGTCACCGCCCGGGTCGACGCCCTCGGCCACCCGGGCTGCCACTACGACGGCGCCCGCGCCTACACCGGCGGGCGGTGGCACGGCCGGATCCGGACCTGGAGCGGCTGCCCCGGCGGCGGCCGGCTCACGGAGACCGCGCTGGTCCCGGCCGGTGGCGGGCAGCCGCAGGTGTACGTGCAGATCCGTCAGCACGGCGGCGGCGACGCGACCGACCGCGTACTGGGCTCCCTGCGCGTCACCTGACTCCGTACGGGTGCGGGCCGCTCCACCCCGTACGGGTGAGAGCCGGCCGGGGTCCGCGCGGGAAGGAATCACCGGGAGAAAGGTGCGGGCGGCCGCGAACTTTTCGCCCGGTCCGTGCATCGGACACTCAGGACGGCGCACCCGGCGCCGGAGGCACGCGGGCACCGCGTGCGAGCGACCCAGGAGTGTGGAACATGGCGCACAAATCCCCGTCCGCCCGCCGGGCGGCCCTGCTCGTCGGCGCGGTCGCCCTGCTGGGCCTGCCGCTGACCGCCTGCGGCCACGGCAGCGGCACGAGCGGCGCTCCGCAGAAGGTTTCCGGCACCGCCGCGCCCGCGACCGGCGGCACCACCGCCGGGACGGCACCCGGCACGGCCCCCGGCACGAGCTCCACGCCCAGTGGCGGCGCCGCGCCCCCGAGCGGCACGGTCACCGGCTCCGCCCCGGGCACCGCCCGGAACACGGGCGGCACCCGCACCCCCGTCACGAGCACCCGCTGTCACACCTCCGAACTCAGGGCGTCGGTGGGCCGCGAGAACCCGGGCGCCGGGCAGGAGAACTTCCCGGTCGTCCTGACGAACACCTCCGGCCGCACCTGCACCGTGCGCGGCTATCCCGGCGCCGCCTTCGTGGACGCCTCCGGCAGGCAGCTCGGCCCTGACCCGAAGCGGTCCTCGGGCACACCCACCACGGTGACGCTGAAGCCCGGCCAGAGCGCCTGGGCGGGGCTGACCTTCTCCAACCCCGGAGTGAGCGGCGCGAAGACCGCGACGCCCGCCTCGGTGATCGTCACACCGCCGGACGAGCGCGACCACCTCACGGTGAAGTGGACGGCCGGCGAGGTGCCCGTGGGCGGCAACGCCTCCTCGGTGTTCCTGACGGTTCTCAGCCCCGGCACCGAGCCCTGACCCGCTCCGTCGGCGGCGCTCTCCCGCGGAGGCCCGGCACGGCCCTTTGCTTTGATGGACGGGCACCGTCGGTCACGTCCGGAGGAACACCGCACTGAACACCCCGCTGGCCGAGGCCCTCTCGGTCGTCCTGCTCGTCGCCGTGCTCGCCTGGGCCGTCGTCCGCCCCTTCGGCTGGCCCGAGGCGGTCATGGCCGTACCCGCCGCCGGGATCGCCGTCGCCACCGGCGCGATCCCGCTGGACCACGCGCGGGCCGAGGCGGAGCGGCTGGGGCCGGTGGTCGGGTTCCTCGCCGCGGTGCTGGTGCTCGCCCACTTCTGCGACGTGGACGGGCTGTTCCAGGCCTGCGGGGCGTGGATGGCCCGCCGGGCGCGCGGCAGCCCGGTGCGGCTGCTGACCGCCGTGTTCGCGCTGGCGTCCGCCATCACCGCCGTGCTCAGCCTGGACGCCACGGTCGTACTGCTGACGCCGGTCGTGTTCGCCACCGCCGCCCGCACCGGCGTACGGCCCAAACCGCACGTCTACGCCTGCACGCATCTGTCCAACACGGCGTCGCTGCTCCTGCCGGTCTCCAACCTCACCAATCTGCTGGCGTTCGCGGCGAGTGGGCTGAGCTTCACCCGGTTCGCGGCGCTGATGGCGCTGCCGTGGCTGGTGGCGATCGGCGCCGAGTACGTGGTGTTCCGGCGCTTCTTCGCCCGCGATCTGGCCGCCGCGGTGCCCTCGCCGCGCACCGGCGAGACGCCCGAGCTGCCGCTGTTCGCCCTGGTCACCGTGGCCTGCACGCTCGCCGGGTTCGTCGTGGCCTCCGCGTTCGGCGTGGCGCCGGTGTGGGCCGCCCTGGCGGGGGCGCTGGTACTGGCCGGGCGCGCGCTGCTGCGGCGCAGGGCGACGGCGCTGAGCGTGGTGCGGGCCGCGGCGCCGGCCTTCCTCGTCTTCGTCCTGGCCCTGGGCATCGTGGTCCGCGCGGTGGTCGACAACGGTCTCGCCGATGCCCTCGGGCACGTCCTGCCCGGCGGTACGGGACTGCCCGCGCTGCTCGCCGTCGCCGCGCTGGCCGCCGTCCTCGCCAACCTGATCAACAACCTGCCCGCGGTGCTGGTCCTGCTGCCGCTGACCGCGCCGGCCGGGCCGGGGGCCGTCCTCGCCGTGCTGCTCGGCGTCAATATCGGCCCGAACCTCACCTACGCCGGGTCGCTGGCGACCCTGCTGTGGCGGCGGATCGTACACCAGCACGAACACGGTGTGGACCTCAGGGAGTTCACCCGGCTGGGTCTGCTGGCCGTGCCGGCCGCGCTCGTACCGGCCGTGGTGGCACTGTGGGGGGCGCTGACGGTGCTGTGAAACGGAAGGAGGCCGACCGGATGCGTGTGATCACCTGGCTGGTGGAGGGCACCTGGCCCGCCTGCGTGGACGCCGTACGCACCCATGCTCCGCATGCGTCCGACGTCGTCCTGCTGCACGTCAGCGGGCCGGAGGTGCCCGCGGTGGCGCACGGGGCCTTCGCCGGGCTGCTGGGCCGCGGCCGCGCCGAGCGCGATCCGGGCGACCTGCTGACGGACCTCGGCGGTACGTCGGCGGCTGAGCTGCTCGAGGCGGCCGCGGCCCGGCTCGGGCGGCCGTGCACCCGGATGGAACGGCGCGGGCGGGTGGAGCGCGAGGTGGTGGCGGCCGCGGAGGACGCGGACCTGCTGGTGCTCGCCCGCGACGGCGACCGCGAGCGGCTCGGCCCGCACAGCCTGGGTCCGGCCGCGCGGTTCGCCGTCGACCACGCGCCCTGCGCGGTGCTGCTGGTGTGGCCGGAGGCGGCGCCTGACCTCACGACGATGCCGCCTCCCCCGCCGCCGCACCACCGCTGACGTCGCTCAGCGGCCGCCACCGTGGCGGTGGCGCCTGTTCCGGTCGTCCCACGGGCAGGGGTGGCTGTGGGAGGAGCAACGGTCCGTGGGGGACGGCTCGGCGCTACCGGGCGTGGGCGGCGGGGTCGGCCGGGGCGCACTGCGGGCCGGGGCGGGCGTCGCCGGCGATTTCGCAGGCTCCGATGTTCCGGGGCCGGGCCGGGCCGACGAGCCGCCGTCCAGGTCCCAGTTGACGACCTCCATCTGCAGTTCCGGCGTGGAGCTGTCCATCGCCCAGCGCTGGGTGTCGCTCTTCGCACGGGTCTTGAGCACGAGGGCGCCGCCGCCGTCGGTGGCGGCGGGCGTCAGGGCCAGGTCCTGGTCGAAACGGGGTACGAGGGTGCCCTGAAGGGTGAAGTCGTAGCGGATGTTCCTGGCGCCGGGTCCGGAGGCGTCCACACAGGGGGCGAGCCGTACCGAGTAGCCGAGGCGGGAGTCCAGGCACAGGCCGGGCGCGGCGCCGCTGCGCAGCAGGCCGTCGGTCTCGTACACCCACTGCTGGCCGGGAGCCGAGGAGCAGGCCGCCAGCTCGGTCTCCGCGCCTTCGACGGCCTTCTTGCCGACGACGTCGACGCACAATCCGGACGCGGCGTTGTGCAGCCGGCCGCGCAGGGTGCCCCTGGCCGCCGTCCCGGCTCCGGTCCAGGACGGTCCGGAGGCCGAGGCGCCGGTGCCGGGCGGCCCGGAGGGCTGCCCTTCGGGGCGCGTCGGGGTTCCGTCTCCGGAGCCGAGCACCGCCCAGAGCGCGAGCGGCAGCACGGCCAGCCCGCTCACCGTCGCCACCGCGATGGCCAGGTTCCGCTGCCGCGCCCGCCGCGCCGCCTTCCGGGCCGACCGCCCCCGCGCGGCCGCACGGCCCCCGGCCGTCCCCCCTGCCGACGCCGCCCCGTCCCCCGGTCCCGCTGTCGCGGCGCCGCGACCGGCCGGTGCCGGCTCCGCGTCCGGCGTTGGCGCCCCGCGATCGGCAGAGCCCGGCTCGGCCCCCGTACCGCGACCGGCCGGTGCCGGTTGCGGGACCGGGCCGTCGGCCGCGGTGGTGGGCGGCGGGGCGGAACCCCAGGGCTCGGCAGCGGCGGGGGCCGCGAAGGGCGCGGCGGCGAACATCTCGGGGGCGGGCCTGCCCGCCGGGTCGGTGCCGAGGGCGCCGCCCGGGTACGGGCCATCGGACCGCCCGGCCGGGTACGGGCCATCCGGCCGCCCGGCCGGGTACGGGCCATCCGGCCGCCCGGCCGGGTACGCCGGGCCTGCGGCCGGCGGACCGGACGGATCCGGCGCGAAAGGCTCGCCCCCGCCCGGCGTCCCCGGCCACCCCGACGCGAACGGCTCTCCCCCGGCGGGCACGGCCGGCCCCGACTCGACGGCGGGCGTGGGGTGTTCCGGTTCCGTCGCGGCCGTGGGGCCGGCCAGGCGGGAGGCACGGTAGGCGCGGGCGCCCCAGCCGAGGACGCCCTCGGCCAGCGCGCCACCCAGGTCCGCGTTGAACTGGGCCAGTTGGTCGGCGGTGTGCCGGCAGTGCGTGCAGCCGGCCAGGTGCGTGCGCAGATCGGGGTCGACGTGGACGCCGCCGCGCCGGTAGGTCACGTCGAGCAGCCGCAGGTAGAGCAGGCACTCCTGCCGGGGTGCGACCTCGCGGTGCACCTGGAGGCACTCCTCGCGCAACCGCTCCCGGGCCCGCCCGAGTTCGACGCGCGCGTCCTCCTCGTCGAGGCCGAGCAGCCGGGCCGGGGCGGCGGCGGCTTCGGCCTCGACCTCCGCGTGCCACAGCAGGGCGCGCCCCGTCTGCGGCAGCCGCTGGAACGCCCGGGACAGCAGACGCCGGTCGCCCGGCGGCAGCAGCCGCGCGGCGATCCGGTCGCCGTCCGCGCCCGCGGCCCTCAACTCCGGGTGCAGCATCTCCTGGCGGTGGTCCGTGCTCCACTCCCCCGCGATCCGGCGTACGGTGACGAGCAGTTGGGGCCGCCAGGCGGCGGTCGGCCCGGACTGCCGCAGGGACTCGCCGAACAGGCGGGTGAAAGCCGCGGTGGTGAGCATGCCCGCGGGATGCGGGCCGTCGGCGCACAGCCGTGCGTAGGTGAAGGCCGCCTCCCAGTGCCGGTCGAGGAGTTCACCGACGGGCAGCAGAGCGGGCGAAGTACCCGTCCACTTCCGGAGTTCGGCGCTCAACTGCTCGTCCGTGGTACCGAACGGACCGGGTGACGTGGGGGAATTGGACGTGCCCTGGTCTTTCACGACCGCATTCCTCCATACACACCGCGGATTTGGCCCGTACCAAAAAACCCGTCCCAGAAAGGCGTGTCGGCATCTCGAACGTCCACCGCGCAGAGGGAGGACCCATGGCCTGCTCGCCGACTGGCCACACCTTTGCATAGGCCAGCGGCGAGCAACAAGGGATCACGCGGTTTTGTGCATAACGCTCCCGGCACCCTGTGTTGACGAATTGTCAATTCCCGTGGATGGAATGCGATTACTGCCCGATGGGCACGGCAATTGCCGCCCTCAGTGACCGCTGACGGCGTGCGGTCCGTACGGCCCTTCCAGTTCCTCGGCCTCCTTGTCGCTCAGCTCCAGTTCGACCGCGGCCACCGCGTCCCGCAGGTGCTCCGGCCTGGACGCGCCGACGATCGGCGCGGTGACCGTGTCCTGACGCAGCAGCCAGGCGAGGGCGACCTGGGCGCGCGGGACCCCGCGGTCCCCGGCGACGCGGGTGACGGCCTCGACGATGCCGCGGTCGCCCTCCGGGTAGAGCCGGCCGCCGAAGGCGTCGGTGGTGCTGCGCTCGGTGGTGGCGCCCCAGTCCCGGGTGAGGCGGCCGCGGGCCAGCGGGCTCCACGGGAGTACGCCGACGCCCTGGTCCGCGCAGAGGGGAAGCATCTCCCGCTCCTCCTCGCGGTAGAGCAGGTTGTAGTGGTTCTGCATGGAGACGAACCGGGTCCAGCCGTGCAGCAGGGCCGTGTACTGGGCCTTGGAGAACTGCCATGCGTACATCGAACTCGCCCCGATGTAGCGGACCTTGCCTGCCTTCACCAGGTCGTGCAGCGCCTCCATGGTCTCCTCGACCAACGTGTGCGGGTCCCAGCGGTGGATCTGGTACAGGTCGACGTAGTCGGTGCCCAGCCGGCGCAGGCTGTGGTCGATCTCCGTCATGATCGCCTTGCGGGACAGCCCGCCGCCGTTGGGTCCCGGCCGCATCCGGCCGTGCACCTTGGTGGCGAGCACGATGTCGTCGCGTCGGGCGAAGTCGCGCAGCGCGCGGCCGACGATCTCCTCACTGGTGCCGTCGGAGTAGACGTTGGCCGTGTCGAAGAAGGTGATCCCCGCCTCGAGCGCCTGCCGGATCAGCGGGCGTGACGCCTCCTCGTCGAGGGTCCACTCGTGCGTGCCGCGGCCGGGCACGCCGTAGGTCATGCAGCCCAGACAGATCCGCGACACCTCGAGACCCGTCGAACCGAGCTTCACGTACTGCATCGTTGGCGCTCCTGTCCATGGTGCGGTCGCCGGTCACGAGCCGGGGCGGCCCGCGGGCGTCCGCGTCGGAAACGTGTCCAGCAGGTCCAGTGCCCGTTCCCAGCCGAAGTCGGGCCGGCCGCCGTCCGGCGATGGTTCGCCGGAGAACGGCTCCCCGAAGCGGACGCCCATCCCGCGCAGGCGGGCGAGGCTCTCCCGGTAGGCGGGGTGGGCGGCGAGCGTGTCGGAGACGCACGGCAGGACCACGACCGGGACGCCCAGGCCGTACGTCTCGCACAGGGTGGCCAGGGCCAGGGTGTCGGCGGTCCCGGCGGCCCACTTGTTGAGCGTGTTGAAGGTGGCGGGCGCCACGACCACGGCGTCCGGCGGCGGGAACGGGCGCGGGTCGGCAGGCGTGCGCCAGGCCGACCGTATGGGGCGGCGGGTCAGCGCCTCGACCGCGGCGGTGTCGAAGAAGCCGCCCATGGCGACCGGGGTCGCGATGACACCGGCCTCCCAGCCCCGCTCCTGTGCGGCGGTGATCAGCTTGCTGACGCCCTCGGCAATGCCGGCGGCGCAGACGACGACGTAGAGGAAGGGTTTCCCGGAAGCTGTCCCGGGCTCCTTCCCGGGCATTGCCCCGGAGGGCTGCTGGGCCTGTTCACTCACCCGGGAACCCTAGTCAATCCTCCGCCGCCGGTGCCACGGGCGGGCGCCGACGGGCAGCCGGCCCGCCGGCCGCCGCGTCCCGCGGCGGCCGGCGGTCGGCGTGGCCCGCTTACTCGTCGTCGGACAACGTGATGGCGCCCACGGGGCAGGCCCGGGCGGCCTCCCTGACCATCGGGTCGCCGGCGCCGTCCTCCTTGCCGGGCAGCAGGGCACTGAAGCCGTCGTCGTCCTGGGTGAACACACCCGGCGCGGTCAGGGCGCACTGTCCGGCGCCGATGCAGCGGTCCTTGTCGATCTCGATGTGCATGACGGCAGCCTCTTACCAGCTGACGGGGAGTTCCAGCATCCCCTGGATGGTGTCGCCAGGTTTGAAGGGGATCTCCTCCGGCGGGGCGGCGAGCCGGAGCCCCGGCAGCCGTTCGAGAAGCGAGCGCAGGGCGATCTCCAGCTCGGTTCGGGCGAGGTTCTGGCCGAGGCACTGGTGGATGCCGAAGCCGAAGGCGACGTGGTGGCGGGCCGAACGGTGGAAGTCGAGGGTGTCGGGCGCCGGGTAGACCTCCTCGTCGCGGTTGATCACGGAGGTGGAGAAGACCACGCCGTCCCCGGCCCTGATCGTGGTCCCGGCGATCTCGATGTCCTCGGTGGCCTGCCGCAGCAGCCCGTCCGCGATGGACAGCATCCTCATGAGTTCCTCGATCGCGTCCGGCAGCAGCGAGGGGTCGGCGCGCAGTTCGGTCAGCCGGTCGGGGTGCAGCAGGAGCGTGTAGGTGCCCAAGGAGATCATATTGGCGGTGGTCTCGTGGCCCGCGACCAGGAGGATCATCGCCAGCGCGGTCAGCTCCTCGCGGTCCAGCTCGCCCTCGCTCAGCCGCTGCTGGACGAGTTCGTCCAGCAGGCCCTCGCCGGGCTGCCGCCGCTTGTCGTCGATCAGCTCCTCCAGGTACGCCGCCAGCCGGTCCCGGGCGTCCTGCGTGTCCTCAGCCGTCGGTCCGCGCAGCAGCAGCCTCGACTGCTCCTCGAAGAACTCGTGGTCGACGTAGGGCACGCCGAGCAGGGCGCAGATCACCATGGACGGCACCGGCAGCGCGAAGGCGCGCACCAGGTCGACGGGCGGTCCCTGCGCGATCATCGCGTCCAGCAGTTCGTCGACGATCTTCTGGATGCGCGGCCTCAGCTCGGTGGCGCGCTTGAGGGTGAAGCTCGGGATCATCATCCGCCGCTGGGTACGGTGCTTGGGGTCGTCGACGCCCAGGAGCGCCGGCTTGCGGTCGCGGACCGCGGCGAAGCGGGGCGTGGTGGCCGGGAAGCCCGAGCGGGTGCGGTCCGTGGACAGCCGGGGGTCCACCAGCAGGTCACGGGCGACGGCGTGGCCGGTCACGAGCCAGGCCGGGCGGCCGTCGTAGAGCCGGATGCGGGCCAGCGGCCGGGCGGTGCGCAGCGGGTCGTACCCGGTGGGCGGGTGGTAGGGGCAGGCCCGGTCCTGGGGGAAGGAGACGGGCTCGGACAGTTCGGTCAGGTCTGTCATGGAAGACCTCGCAGACGAAGGATGCGTCGTGCCGATCTTCATTAGATGCCCGGGGCACCTAGGACACGACATCAAGTTCGGCCAGATCGGGGACCTGCGGGATCTGGCTGGGAACCACCCATTCCGCATCGTAATTCGGTTGCCGCCGAAACGGCGCGGGCTGCAGGATCCGGCCATGTCCACGACCGATGTGTTCCCGCCGCTGCCGTCCGCCGCCGATCTCTCCGCGCGGTCCCAGCAGCAGCCCGGCCGTCCCCGGAGGCCCGGTCCGCCGCGGTCGTGAGCGACGCGCTCGTCGCGGGCCTGCTCGCGGGCTACGGCATCGCCGTGCCCGTCGGCGCCGTCGCGACCTACCTCGTCACCCTGACCGCGCGTACGTCCCTGCGGACCGGTGTGTGCGCCGCGCTCGGCGTGGCGACGGCCGACGGCCTCTACGCCCTGCTCGCCACCCTCGGCGGCTCGGCCGTGGCCGCCGCGCTGCGGCCGGTCCTCGTGCCGCTGCGCTGGGCGTCGGCCCTGTTGCTCGCCGCGCTGGCCGTCCGGGGCGCGGTCGGCGCGGTGCGGCGGTACCGCGGGCACCGGCTCGCCACCCGGACCGCCCCACCGCCGCCGAGCCCGGCCCGTGCGTACCTGGCGCTGCTCGGGATCACCCTGCTCAACCCCACCACGCTGGTCTACTTCGCGGCGCTGGTGCTCGGCACCCGTGGCACACAGGCCGCGCCACCGCCCCAGCAGGCGGTGTTCGTACTGGCGGCCCTCGCCGCCTCCGCGAGCTGGCAACTCCTGCTCGCCAGCGGCGGCGCCCTGCTCGGCCGCACCCTGACGAGCCGCCGGGGACGCCTGGTGACAACCCTGGCGTCCAGCACCGTAATCACGGCACTGGCAGTACGCATGCTGCTGCCGCCGGGGTAAGCGGCCCGGCCACGGTACGCCCACAGGGACGCGCCCCGCCCGCGAGGGACGCGTCCCGCCCACAGGGCGGCGCGGTGGGGATGAATCGTGGGGGTGCGGATGTTGAATGGCGTTGCACCATCGGTCACGGGATGCGACGAGAGGACGGCCGGCATGGCTCTTGAGGGCGAGTACGAGCCCAGCCCGACGCAGTGGGTGCGGGAGCAGGTGGAGCTGTACGAGGGCTCCGGCGGCACCAAGGGGACCACGCTGCGGGACACGGGACTGCCCGTGATCCTGCTGACCACCGTGGGCGCTCGGAGCGGCAGGATCCGCAAGACACCGCTGATGCGCGTGGAGCACGAGGGGCAGTACGCCGTGGTGGCCTCCCAGGGCGGTGCGCCCAAGCACCCGTTCTGGTACTTCAACCTCAGGGCCGACCCCCGCGTCGAGCTCCAGGACGGTCCGGTCAAGCAGGACATGACGGCCCGTGAGGTCACCGGCGCGGAGAAGGCGCGGTGGTGGGAGCGGGCCGTGACCGCGTTCCCCCCGTACGCCGAGTACCAGGAGAAGACCTCGCGGGAGATCCCGGTCTTCGTGCTGGAACCGGCCGCCGGGAACTGAGCCGCGCGAGAAAATCCGGCCGGGAGGCATGAGCCCGCCCCGACCGGGCATGCGTCTGTCAGGCCCCGCCGCGCTCCCCCGTCGCGGCGGGGCCCTTTCGTGCCCGCTCCCCCGCCGCCGCGCCCCACGCCGTGCCGCCGGCGGATTTCGGGGAACGTGTTCACCAGGACATCCGTCGAGCAGGGAGGACACATGAGCGGCGGGGGCGAGGGCAACAGCGCCTACGGCCACAAGGCCTTCAAGCGCTCCAGGAGCCACTTCGCGGACCGGATCACCGCCGACGGGCGGGACGGCTGGCCGGTGGAGGCCGGGCGTTACCGGCTGGTGGTCAGCCGTGCCTGCCCGTGGGCGAGCAGGGCACTGGTCTCACGGCGGCTGCTGGGGCTGGAGGACGCCCTGTCGCTGGCCGTCGTGGATCCGATCCAGGACGACCGGAGCTGGCGTTTCACCCTCGACACCGACGGCCGGGATCCCGTGCTCGGGATCCGTTTCCTCAACGAGGCCTACGACCGGCGGGAGACCGGCTACCCCGGCGGAGTGAGCGTCCCCGCGGTCGTCGACGTGCCGAGCGGCGAACTGGTCACCAACGACTTCCAGCAGATCACACTCGACCTCGCCACCGAGTGGAGCGCGCTGCACCGGCCGGGCGCGCCGGATCTGTACCCGCGGGCGCGGCGCGACGAGATCGACACGGTGATGGCGGAGGTCTACGAGGACGTCAACAACGGCGTGTACCGGGCGGGCTTCGCCGCGAGCCAGGAGGAGTACGAGGCCGCCTGCGCGGGCGTGTTCCGACGGCTGGAGCTGCTGGCGTCCCGCCTGGCCGGACAGCGCTACCTCGTAGGCGACACGATCACCGAGGCGGACATCCGGCTGTTCACCACGCTGGTCCGGTTCGACGCCGTCTACCACGGCCACTTCAAGTGCAACCTGTGGAAGCTCGCCGAGAACCCCGTGCTGTGGGCGTACAGCCGGGACCTGTACCAGACTCCCGGTTTCGGGGACACGGTCGACTTCGACCACATCAAGCGGCACTACTACCAGGTGCACACGGGGATCAACCCGACCCGGATCGTGCCGCTCGGACCGGACCTTTCGGGCTGGCTGAGCCCGCATCACCGCGAGGAACTCGGCGGGCGCCCCTTCGGCGACGGGACCCCTCCGGGTCCCGTACGGCCCGGCGAGGAGGTTCCGCAGCGAGGCCGGCCCTGACGGCCCCGGCCCCGTACCGGCAACTCCCGTACCGGCAACTCCCCGTACCGGCAGAGGAGACACCGATGGCCAAGAAGAAGCACAAGATCCCGCTCGCCTACCAGCCCGTCGGCTTCGTGCTGGGCTGGGTCGGCGGCACACTGGCGGGCTTGGCGTTCCGCGCGACGTGGAAGGCCATCCGCCACGAGGAGGAGGCTCCCGAGGCGCTCGACCATGACCGCCGCTGGGGCGAGATCCTGCTCGCCGCGGCCGTCCAGGGCGCCATCTTCGCCGTCGTGCGCAGCGCCGTCGACCGGGCGGGCGCCACCGCCGTCGAGCGCTCGCTCGGCGTCTGGCCCGCCAAGGCCAGGGACGGCCACGACTGACCCTCGCAGCCGTGGACCCCCGGTGACCGCACCCGCCGGGGGCCGTGACCGGCGCGGCGCCCGGCAGGGAGCCCGGGCACCGCCGCCCGCCTCGGTCAGCCCTGTTTGGGGCCGGCCTGGTGGACGCGGCGGAGGGTGAAGGTGTGGCCGGCCGGGTCGGAGCAACTGCGTTCCTCGTACGGGCCGGGGGCGTCCTTGGCCTCGACGGGGCGGCCGCCGAGTTCGACGACCCGGCGCTCGGCCGCGTCCAGGTCCTCCACCAGGAAGTCCAGGTGGACCTGGAGCGAGTTCTCCGGGCGCGGCCAGCTCGGCGGTGTCGCGTTCGCGTCGCGCCGGAAGGCGAGCCGCAGTCCGTCGGCGGCCCTGATCTCCACCAGGTTCGCGGTCGCGTCCGTCTCCCGCGCCTGGAGGAACTCCTTGTAGAACAGGGCGAGTTTCTCGGGCTCGGCGCAGTCGAGCACCACGACGCCCGCGTTGACCAGCGACATGTCTCCTCCGTAGGGTCCGGCGGCGGGACGAGGGTGCCCCGCTGCCCCTACCTCCCGGATATCCCGGCCCCGCGGATTCAGGCACGCGCCGCGGGCGAACTCCGGCCGAACTGGCCACCCGTCAGGTGCCCGCGGCACCAGCAGAGTCCGGACCGCGAGACTCGCCGCCGGATGAGCGGGCCGGCGCGGGCGGGCTCGTTCACGATGAACCGCATGGAGACGATGCGCGCGATCGGTCAGGACGTCCTCGGCGGTCCCGAGGTGCTGCGGGAAATCGAACTGGAGCGGCCCGTGCCCAGGCCCAACGAGGTGCTGGTGCGGGTGCGCGCCGCCGGGGTGAACCCCACGGACTGGAAACACCGGGCCAACGGCGGCTTCCTCGGTGAACCGCCGTTCGTCCTGGGCTGGGACGTCTCCGGGGTGGTCGAGGCGACGGGCATCGGAGCCTCCCTCTTCCGGCCCGGGGACGAGGTCTTCGGCATGCTGCCGTATCCGTTCGGCCACGGCTCGCACGCCGAGTACGTGACCGCTCCGGCCCGGGCCTTCGCGCCGAAGCCGGGCGGGATCGACCACACCGGAGCGGGCGCGCTGCCGCTGGTGTCGCTGACCGCGTGGCAGGCGCTGGTGGAGCGGGCGGATCTCCGAGCGGGGCAGCGGGTGCTGGTCCACGCGGCGGCCGGCGGGGTCGGTCATGTGGCCGTGCAGATCGCCAAGGCGCGCGGCGCGTACGTCTTCGGCACCGCCGGCGCGGGCAAGCACGAATTCCTGCGCGGCATCGGCGTGGACGAGCCGGTGGACTACCGCTCCACCGACTTCACCGAGGTCGTACGGGACGTCGACGTCGTGCTGGACACCATCGGCGGCGACACCTCGCTCCGTTCACTGCGGGTGCTGCGCCCGGGAGGGCTCCTGGTGTCGATCCTGCCGGTCGGCTCCGACGACCTCTACCAGGAGGCCGAGCGGCTCGGCGTCCGGGCGGTCCGGATGCTCGTCGACGCCGACCACCACGGCATGAAGGCGGTCGCGCAGCTCGTCGAACAGGGCAGGCTGCGCGCCACGATCGCCGGCACCTTCCCACTGGCCGAGGCCGCCAGGGCGCACGAGCTCGGCGAAACCGGCCGCACCACGGGCAAGCTGGTCCTGCTGATGGACTGACGCCCGGGGACCGGGCTCACCGTACGGCGATGCGCCCGCTCACACGGAGCCGGACGCGGCCCCGTGCTGTTCCAGCGCCGCCTCCAGCGTCGGCTGCGGGGGCAGCAGCCGGGACAGCCCGGTGACCTTCAGGATGCGCAGGGTCAGCGGGTGCGTGCACACCAGGTGCAGCTCTCCGCCGTGGTCGAGGGCCAGGCCGCGGGCCCGGTACAGCAGGCGCAGCCCTGAGCAGTCGAAGAAGTCCACCCGGCTCAGGTCGATCACGACCCGGGCCCCGGGCCGTGCGGTGGCCCGGTCGATGTGGGGAGCGATCTGTGCCTCCGCGGCGATGTCGATCTCGCCGCGGAACTCCAGCACGGTGTGCCCGCGGTCCCGATGGACGCGCAGATGCCGGGTGAACGGCGGCGCGGGATCCTGCTGCACGACGGCATTCCCCTCCAACCGGCTCCAAGTACGACGGGCTCGGAGATCACAGCATCCCCCGGCCTTCGGGGCCCAACACCCCTGCCTGCTCTGCAAGTTACCCTCGTAGGAGTGAATTCCAGCATGTTCGGTTGACATATGTCTCCGAATTGCAGCCGACTACGGCTACTCGGTGGTCGGCGCGTCGAACAGAGCGCTGACCGACTCGCCGTTGTGGATGCGGCGTACGGCCTCCGCGAGGGCCGGGGCGATGGACAGGATCCGCAGCTTGTCCTTGTGGGCCCGGTAGTCCTCGTCCCCCACCGGCACCGGCACGGTGTTGGTGCACACGATCTCCAGGACGTCGCTCTGCTCGGTCAGCCGTTTGAGGGCGCCCGCCGCGAACAGGCCGTGGGTGCAGGCGACACGGATGGAGCGGGGCCCCAACTCGCGCAGTCGGTCGAGCAGTTCGAGCACCGTGCTGCCCTTGGCGATCTCGTCGTCCAGCACGATGACGTCTCGCCCGGCCACATCACCGATGACGGAGCTGATGGTCACCCGGTCGTCGGCGTAGCGCTGCTTGGCCCCTGCGGCCACCCGGGCCCCGATCATCCGGGCGAACGCGGCCGCCTCCTTGGCGTTGCCCAGGTCCGGGGAGACCACGGTGGTGCGGGACAGGTCGTACTGCCGGAAGTGCTCGGCGAGTTCGCGCAGCGCGTGCAGATGGTCGACGGGCACCGAGAAGAAACCGTGCACCTGCGGGGCGTGCAGCGTCATCGCCAGGACGCGGCTCGCGCCCGCCGCGACCAGCAGATCGGCCACCAGCCGGCCGCCCAGCGAGATACGCGGCGCGTCCTTCTTGTCGGAGCGGGCGTAGGAGTAGTGGGGCATCACGACGGTGATCCGCCCGGCGGAGGCGCCGCGGGCCGCGTCGCACATCAGCAGCAGCTCCACGAGATGCTCCTGCACCGGCTTGACCAGCGGCTGGATGAGGAAGACGTCCCGCTCCCGGCAGTTCGCCCGGAGCTGCACCTCCAGGCAGTCGTTGGCGAACCGGCTGACCCGCGCCGGGCTGAGGGGCACACCCAGATGGGCGCAGACCTCCGCCGCCAGGTCGGGGTGGGCGCTGCCGCTGAACACCGCGATGTCTCGCACGATCCGCTCCTCGCTGATCATTTTCCGACTCCCGGCTCATGCTACTGATCGCCCGGTGACGGGCCGCGGTACGCAGCCGCCGGGGCGAGACGGGCCCCCGTGGGCCGTAACCATCTCAGGTCCGGCCAACTGCCCTGTCTGGCAATGGATTTGGCGGGCATTCTCAGGAGGGAGGAAGGAGAACCGTGGGATGACGACTCCCCCCGAGCGAGCCACTCGGCGCATGCCCGGCTTGGCGAAGGCGGTGAGTGCCGTCGTGGTGGTGCTCGCGCTGCTGTTCGCCGGTGTCGCGCTGGCCGTACTGCCCGGCATCAAGGACCTGTTCGGCACCGAGACGCACGACCGCTCGGGCCCCGCGCTCTTGAAGTCGATCCAGGACCTGAGCCGTTACGACGCCGCCTCCGGCAACTTCCAGGTCGTCGTGGACCTGGAGAAGGACAGCAAATACCTGCCCGACGCGATCCGCGGCACCCGCACCCTGTACGTCGGGGCAGGCACCGTGGACGCCTACGTGGACCTCGGCCGGCTCGGCGACCAGGACGTGACGGTCGACGGCGACCGCACCTCGGCCACGCTGCGGCTGCCGCACGCACGGCTCGGCCGCCCGGCCCTGGACGCGGACCACTCCTACGCCGTCTCCAAGCAGCGCGGTCTGCTCGACCGCCTGGGCGACCTGTTCTCCGACAACCCCAACAGCGAGCAGGCCGTACAGCGGCTCGCGGTCAAGCACATCGCCGACGCGGCGAAGGACAGCGGCCTGACGGCCCGGGCCGAGACCAACACCATCCGCATGCTCGAAGGCCTGCTCAAGTCCCTCGGCTTCAAGGAGGTACACGTCACGTACGGGCCCTGAGCAGCCGGCTCCACCCGGCGCGTGCGCAGGACGTTCCGTCACTCCCGCGGCGACTCCGGGAGACGTCGTCCGCACCAGGGACAGAAGTCGATGGTGATGCTCGATGTGCGTCCACGGTCGCGGCGGGCCGTGGGAAATCCGCGGGCTCCCGCCGGGGGCGGCTGGCAGGCTGGCGTCCATGACCAAGTCCCTGAACGCGAGGCGTCGACTCGCCACGCTCCCGCGCTGCACGGCTCTGAACGGGGAGGACTTCACCGGCCAGGATCTGGACTCTGCTCGCCCCTCGGAGTTGCGCTTCACGCGATGCTCGTTCGCGGGAGCCGATCTGCGGCAGGCCACCCTGGACGGCTGCTCGTTCACGTTCTGCGATCTGAGCGGTGCGGACCTGCGCGGGGCGTCACTTCGCGGAGTGTCGCTTTCCGGCTACGATCTCCGCGATGCCGACCTCCGCGACGCGGACCTCACCGACGCCACGTTCGGCTCGGTGAACTGTGGCAGACCACCGCACGGCCTCACCAATGTCACCGGAGTCCGCCTCGAGGGAGCGACCCTGCGCGACGTCCAACTGGACGGCGTCACCGGATGGCCGGCCGAGGCCGACCTCATGGCGTAGAACCGCGCCCAGGCCGGGCAGGGCAGGGCAGGGCATCCTCGGCGGGTTCGCGGGTAACCGGCCTGCAAGGCAGAGGAGTTGGCGATCGAAAGGACCGGCATGGCCCGTGTGGCGATCAGTCCGCGTACCGTTTTCCGCCGGCGCAAGGGCCGGTCCGGGACCGCCGAGCGGCGGGCCGGAGGTGCCCGCCGGCCACTGGCCTGGCCGCTGCGGCTGCTGGCGATGCTGTGCGCCTTCGCCTTCATGGTGGCGTTCGCGGTCGTCCTGGCGCAGCTGACGCTGGAGCCGTCGCCCGCGTCGGCGTCCATCGCGCACAGCAATCTGCGTCCGGGAAGCTCGCTTCGGGCCTATCTGGAGGGGGCGGGGACACAGGATGCGGTCAAGCAGATCGGCGGAAACGTGCTGCTCGGTGTGCCGTTCGGCGTGCTGGTGCCGGTCGTCGCGCCGGGGGCCCGCGGAGCCCTGCGGGTGCTGCTGCTGACCGCGACGGTGATGCTGCTGGTGGAGTTCGCGCAGGGCGCCCTGATCACCGGGCGGGCCTTCGACATCGACGACGTCGTCCTCAACACCACCGGCGCGCTGCTGGGTTACCTGCTCCTGGGCCGGAGGATGGGCCGGGCCGTACACGCGCGCAAGCGACGTGAGTGATGGCCGGAATTGGTCCGTACCACATATTGACGGCCTCTTATCTCACTCCTTGAATCAAGGGCGACACATTCACCCCCCCCACAACGGTCGGCGGCCCGGGCCCGGACCGCCGCACGGAAGGGAGAGCCGTGGCCCGTCCACGCCTGCTCCGCAGATGCCTGTTCGCCGCCCTGTCCGCCGTCCTGGTCGGCTCCGCCGCCGTCGTCCCGGCGCGGGCCGACTCCCCGAGGGCGGCCACCCCCACGGCGGCCACCCCGAAGGCGGCCGCCTCCGTCACGTTCTCCGACAACTTCGACGGCCCCGCCGGCGCGGCAGTCGACTCCTCCAAGTGGCAGATCGAGACCGGCGACAACGTCAACAACCACGAACGGCAGTACTACACGTCGGGCAACAAGAACGCGGCGCTTGACGGCCAGGGCCATCTGGTGATCACCGCCCGGCGCGAGAACCCCTCCAACTACCAGTGCTGGTACGGCACCTGCCAGTACACCTCGGCCCGCCTGAACACCTCCGGGAAGTTCACCGCGCAGTACGGGCACGTCGAGGCCCGGATGAAGGTCCCGCGGGGGCAGGGCATGTGGCCCGCGTTCTGGATGCTCGGGACGCCGGTCAACTGGCCCGACTCCGGCGAGATCGACATCATGGAGAACGTCGGATTCGAGCCGTCCACCGTCCACGGCACCATCCACGGCCCCGGCTACTCCGGCTCGGGCGGCATCGGCGCGGGCTACACACTGCCGAACGGACAGGCCTTCGCGGACGCCTTCCACACCTTCGCCGTCGACTGGGCGCCGGACTCGATCACCTGGTCCGTGGACGGCAACGTCTACCAGCGGCGCACGCCGGCCGACCTGGGCGGCAGAACGTGGGTGTTCAACAAGCCGTTCTTCCTGATCCTGAACCTGGCCGTGGGCGGCTACTGGCCGGGCGACCCGGACGGCTCCACCTCCTTCCCGCAGCAGCTCGTGGTCGACTCGGTCTCGGTGACCACGAGCGACACGTCCGTCGGCGGCGCGATCCGCGGGCTGGCCGGCAAGTGCGTGGACGTGGCCGGGGCGAACTCCGCCAACGGCACCCCGGTACAGCTCTACGACTGCAACGGCACCGCGGCCCAGCAGTGGACGGTCGCCTCGGACGGCACCCTGCGCGCGCTCGGCAAGTGCCTGGACGTCACGGACCGCGGCACCGCGGACGGCTCCACCGTCCAGTTGTGGGACTGCGGCGGCGGCGCGAACCAGAAGTGGGTCGTCTCCTCGGCACACGACATCGTCAACCCGCAGGCGAACAAGTGTCTGGACGTCACCGGAAACAACTCCGCCAACGGCACCCGGCTCCAGATCTGGACCTGCACGGGCGGCGCCAACCAGAAGTGGACGGTGGGCTGAGCCCGTGGACCGGTGCTGACGGCTAGTGCCGCGGCAGGTGACGTTTGCCCGTCAAGGAGCGGCGTCCGGTGCGTGCTCTGGGGGTCCCCCCTGCTCGAAGAGCTTGGGGGAGTGCCGGCCGGAAGTCCTCGTACTGGACGTACTTGGGCTTTCGGCCGGTGCGGCGAGACGGCGTGCCGGGCGTCGCGACGGGGCGAACCTTGCCTGTCGGGGCACTAGTGCACGGTCCAGGTGAACTTGTCGCCGCCGACCCAGCGGATCACGTCCGGATCGTCGAGGTCGTGGATGCTGATACCGAAGGCGGCGGCGGCTTCCAGGACGTCGATGACGGTCTTCGCCTCGCCGATCACCTCACCGTCGATCTCCACGATACGGAAGGGCGGACTGCCCGGCTGCACGGCGAGCACCAGGATCCGCGGCCGGGAGATGTGCAGGGCAGCTTCGGTCATACCTTCAAGGGTAAAACGCCGCCCGCGGCGACGGGCTTCCGTTGGACACACCGGAGTGCCGTGTGGTGCGGTCCCGGTGGCGCCGGGGAACCCTGGGGGTGGAGGTGGCGATGGACCCTGTCGAGGCACTGGACCGGATCGCCTTCCTGCTGGAGCGGTCCCTGGCGCCGACCTACCGGGTGCGCGCCTTCCGCACCGCCGCCCGGGTGCTGTCCGGGCTGCCCGAGCGCGAGGTGGCCGAGCGCGCCACGGCCGGGACGCTCCAGTCGCTCAAGGGCGTCGGTCCGAAGACCGCCCAGGTGGTGCGGGAGGCACTGGCCGGGCAGGTGCCCGGCTATCTGCGGAACCTGGAGGACGAGGCGGACGAACCGCTTGTCGCGGGCGGCGAACGGCTGCGGGAGCTGCTGCGCGGCGACTGCCATCTGCACTCCGACTGGTCCGACGGCGGTAGCCCGATCGAGGAGATGGGCCGGACCGCGGCGCGCCTCGGGCACGAGTGGGCGGTGCTCACGGACCACTCGCCGCGGCTGACGGTGGCCCGCGGGCTGTCCGCCGAGCGGCTGCGCGAGCAGCTGGAGGTGGTCGCGGAGCTGAACCGGGCATGGGCGCCGTTCCGGCTGCTGACCGGCATCGAGTGCGACATCCTCGACGACGGCTCACTCGACCAGGAGCCGGAGCTGCTGGAACGGCTGGACGTCGTGGTGGTGTCGGTGCACTCCAAACTGCGGATGGACGCCCGGTCGATGACCCGCCGCATGGTGGCCGCCGTACGCGATCCGCACTCCGACGTCCTCGGCCACTGCACCGGACGGCTGCTGACCGGGCGGGGTCGGCCGGAGTCGGAGTTCGACGCGGACGCGGTGTTCGCCGCGTGCGCCGAGACCGGCACGGCCGTGGAGATCAACAGCCGCCCGGAGCGGCTGGACCCGCCGCGGCGGCTGCTGCGCCGGGCCGTCGAGGCCGGCGTGCTGTTCTCCATCGACACCGACGCCCACGCGCCAGGCCAGCTGGACTGGCAGATCCACGGGTGTGCGCGGGCCGAGGAGTGCGGGGTGCCCCCGGAGCGCGTGGTGACCACGTGGACCGGGGAGCAGCTGCTGGGCTGGACCCGCGAGCGCCGGACGCCGTGAGGCGTGCCGCCCGCGCACCACTCGGCGCTCGCCCGTGCGGCGCCCGGCCATGCGGTCCACGCCCGCGCGTCCGCGTCGGCCGGCCGGGACCGGGTACTCGGTGGACCGCACTGTCAGCCGCCGCCGAGAGGAGCCGAGGGTGAGCAGCGCTTCGGGCAGCCGGGTCGTCGTCACGGGCGCCACCGGCAATGTCGGCACGAGTGTCGTACGCCTCCTCTCCGAGGATCCGGAGATCGGGTCCATACGGGGACTGGCCCGCCGGATCCCGCAGTGGTCGCCGCCGAAGACGCAGTGGTCGGCGGTGGACGTGTCCTTCGAGCAGTCCGGACTGGCCGGGGAGTTCGCGGGCGCCGACGCCGTGATCCATCTGGCCTGGGCCTTCCAGCCCACGCACGATCCGGCGGCCACCTGGCGCACCAACGTGCTGGGAAGCATCCGGGTCTTCGACGCGGCGGCCGCCGCACGGGTGCCGGTCCTGGTGCACGCCTCGTCGGTCGGCGCGTACTCACCGGGGCCGAAGGACCACGCGGTGGACGAGTCGTGGCCGACCCACGGCTGGCCGGACGCCGCGTACTGCCGGGAGAAGGCGTATCTGGAACGGGCCCTGGACACCTTCGAGCGGGACCATCCGGACGTGCGGGTGGTCCGGATGCGCCCGGCCTTCCTGTTCAAGCGGGAGTCGGCGAGCGAGCAGCGCCGGATCTTCGGCGGCCGGTTCCTGCCGGGGCAGCTGGCCCGGCCCGAGCTGATGCCGTTCCTGCCGGACGTCCCGGGCCTGCGGGTACAGGCGCTGCACACGGACGACGCCGCCCGGGCCTACCGGCTGGCGCTCGCGCACGAGGTGCGGGGAGCGTTCAATCTGGCCGCCGAGCCGCCACTCGACGCGCAGGTGCTGGGCGAGCTGCTCGGCTCCCGGCCCGTACGGCTGCCGCGCACCGCCGCCCGCTCGGCGATCGCCGCCGCGTGGGGGCTGCGCCTGCTGCCCGCCTCCCCCCAGCTGTTCGACGCGGTCCTCCACCTCCCCCTGATGGACTGCACCCGGGCCCACACCGAACTGGGCTGGCGCCCGGAGCGTACGGCGACGGAGGTCCTCCAGGAGTTCCTCCAGGGGTTGCAGCGGGGCGAGGGCGAGGACACGGAGCCGCTGCGGGGCCGCAAGGCCGGGTGAGCCAGGGCCGCGCCGGGGCCTGCGCTCGGCAACTGCAAGGGTCTCCCGAGGGGAGCCGGGCCACGGCCCCGGAAGTGTCAGCCGTGCGCCCGCAGCGCCCGCATCTGTTCCTCCAGCGGACCGAGTCCGACGTCCCGGCGGCGCTCGTCAAGGGTCTGCGGGCGGCGCACGGGGTACGGGCGCAACGTCACGGGGTTGATCCGCGTCCCGTAGAACTGCGGCTCGCCCAGTTCCACGGCGCAGTGGTCGGCGATGTAGGCCAGGTGCACCGCGGGACAGCGGCCGTCCGCCGTGGCCTGGGCGATCAGATCCCGGCACCGCATCCGGAAGCCCAGGTCCGGGGCGTGCAGCAGGATCATCAGGGCGGCCGTCGAGGCGGCCCCGCCGACGGCCTCGACGGTCGGCCAGCCGTGCAGGCGCACGATCACCGCGAGCGCCTCGGCGTTGTCCCGGCGGCGCCGGGCCACATTCCGTCGCCGCTCCGCCGTGGGCGCGGCCCCCGCCTCCCGCGTCGACTCCCGGTCCGCGTCGGCCCTGCGCACCAGCTCGGCCGCCACCAGGGAGGCGGCCTCCCCGGACAGCGGCACCGCGTCCTGCCCTACGACCGTCGGCACCGCGTCCCGCCCCACCAGCGGCACCGCATCCCGCCCAGTTGTCGGCACCGCGTCCCGCCCCACCGCCGGCACCGCATCCCGCCCGGCCAGCGGTACCGCCGCCTCGGTCGGTCCCGTCACCGGTGTGCCCGGGACCGCGCGGGCGGGCAGGACCGCGGGGCTCCCGTCCGAGGCGTCCGGTCCGCGGGATGTCGTGGGCGTGCCCACGGGATGGTCCTGGGAGGCCGTCATGGTGCCGTGCCCCCGCGGCGGCGCAGCGTGAACCACACTCTCTTGCCGGGGCGGCCGGGTTCGGGCGGCGCCATGCCCCAGTCGTCCGCCAGCGCGGCCACGATGGCAAGTCCGCGTCCCGACTCCGCGTCCGCGTCCGCCGGCCTCGGTCGCGGCAGCACCGGCGAGGAGTCCGCCACCGTCACGCGGAGGATGTGCGCGCTCCACTCGACGGTCACGGTGACCATGTCGTCCGGGTCGGTGCGCGCGTGCTTGACCGCGTTGGCGAACAGTTCGTCCGCAGCGAGCACCGCGCCGTCGCGCTGATCGGCCGACAGCGGCAGCCGGGCGAACTGCTCGGCGACCAGTCGCCGTACGGCCGCCGCCCAGGAGGGGTCGGCGGGCACGGTGGAGCGGACACGGAAGGGTTCGTCCGCGGCGGCCCCGGCAGGGCCGGCCGGACGGTGCCCGGTGACCGCCGGTGCGGGCGGCGGCCCGGGGCGCCAAGCGCTGGATGCCGTCATCGGTCCTCCTTCGGACGCAGCGGCGCGGCGCCCTGCGTCAGGACGGCCGCCCTCGTCCGCGTACGGGCGGGGCCGGGGTCCGGGCTCCTCGACTGTCCGTCGGTCACGATGGCCATCCAGGTCTCGCGTCGCAGTCCCGTGCGGGCCGGGTTTCGGGTCTGGCGGAACGTCAGTTTCATTGCAGAAAAGCGCAGTTGGCCGGCGTGACGGCCCACTGCGCGACAGCTCCCCCCGTCACTATGGTCTCGGACACACTCGGCCCGCAACCTGCGTTCTGATAATTTCAGAACGTTCGCGAACACCCTGCCTGCGTCCTCGACGCCGTGTCACACTGCACGCGAAGACGGCCGTTCGGGAGGTAGGACGTGAGGGAGAACCGCTCAGGCGGGAGCGCGCCCACCGTCCTGCGGATGGTCCTCGGCAAGCGTCTGCGGCACCTGCGGGAGCAGGCCGGAGTCTCCTTCGAGGACGCGGCACGGGCCATCGAGGTCACGCCGTTGACGGTCCGCCGGATAGAGAAGGCCGAGGTCGGCCTGCGCATCCCGTACGTCAAGGAGCTGTTGCGCACCTACGGCGTCCCCGCGGCGGAGATCGAGGACTTCGCCACCCTGGCCCGGGAGGCCAACCGGCCCGGCTGGTGGTACAAGTACCGCGACGTGCTGCCGGAGTGGTTCAAGGCGTACGTGAGCCTGGAGAGCGAGGCCAGCGTCATCCGCCTCTACGAACCCCATTACGTGCCCGGCCTGTTGCAGACCCGCGACTACGCGACCGCGCTCATGCGGGTCGGCTTCCCCAACGAGTCGAAGGAGGAGATCGCCCGTCGCGTGGCCCTGCGCCTGAGACGCCAGGACCTGCTCGCCAAGCCGGACGGCCCGGCCATGTGGGCCATCGTGGACGAGACGGTGCTGCGCCGTCCCGTCGGCGGCCCCGAGGTGATGCGGGCCCAACTGGACCGGCTCGTCGAGGTGCTCCGGATGCCGAAGGTCAGCATCCAGGTCATGCCCTACAGGGTGGGGGCCCACCCGGGCGCCTTCGGCCCCTTCCACCACTTCCGCTTCGGCTTCTCCGAACTGCCCGACGTCGTCTACACCGAGAACCTCGCGGGTTCGGTGTACTACGACCGGCCGGAGGACGTCGTGACCTATCTCGAAGTTCTGGACCGGATGTCCGTGCAGGCGGAACCGGTCGCACGGACCAGGGACATCCTGGGCGAACTGCGTAAGGAGTTGTGATCCATGGCATCCAACGCTCCCATCCACAGCGGCATACCGGCCGCTGACCTGGGCACCGAGGGCTGGCACAAGCCCTGGAGCGGCACCAACGGCGGCTCCTGCGTCGAGGCCAAGCGCCTGCCCGACGGCACGGTCGCCCTCCGCCAGTCCACCGACCCCGAGGGGCCCGCGCTGCTCTACAGCCGGGACGAGATGATCGCGTTCCTCCGGGGCGTCAAGGCGGGCCAGGCGGACTTCCTGGTGGACTGAGCCGGAACCGGACACAAACCGGTCCGGAAGCGAACGGAACAGCCCCGGCCGGCCCCGCGACCCGCGGGACCGGCCGGGTCCGCGGCCGGGTCCGCGGCTCGGCCTCTCCTCGACATCATCCTGAACTCGAGCCATTCATAAGGATGTTGACGCTAAGTTGAATACAGACACCGACCGCGGTACGCACGGCAGGAGACCCCCCATGGCAGACGGCGAGCTCACCCCGGACCAGGACGCGCTGTCCAAGATCGACACCACGGTGCCGCACTCGGCCCGCATCTGGAACTACTGGATGGGCGGCAAGGACAACTACGAGGTCGACCGGATCGCGGGCGACGCCTACCGCGAGCACGCGCCGACCATCGCGACGATGGCCCGCGCATCCCGCCAGTACCTGGTCCGCGCGGTGACCTATGTGGCCGGCGACCTCGGCATCCGCCAGTTCCTCGACATCGGCACCGGACTGCCGACCTACGACAACACCCACCAGGTCGCCCAGCGCATCGCCCCCGAGTCGCGCATCGTCTACGTCGACAACGACCCGCTGGTGCTGCGCCACGCCCAGGCCCTGCTCACCAGCACCCCCGAGGGACTGACCGAGTACATCGACGCGGACCTGCACGACCCCGAGGCGATCATCGAGCGGGCGGGCAAGATCCTCGACTTCGACCAGCCGGTGGCCCTGATGCTGATGGGCATCCTCGGCCACGTCCAGGACTACGAGGAGGCGAAGTCGATCGTCCGCCGCCTCCAGGCCGCCCTGCCCTCCGGCAGCTGCTTCGTGCACTACGACAGCACCGACACCGACCAGGCGCTCAAGGAGGCCCAGCAGGGCTACGACGACACCGGCGCCGTCCCGTACGTGCTGCGCAGCCCGGAGCAGCTGGTCGCCTACTACGAGGGGCTCGAGCTGTTCGAGCCCGGCATCGTCTCCTGCCCGCTGTGGCGTCCCGAGCCGGGCGGCAGGCCCGAGCCCACGGACATCCACGGCGGCGTGGCCCGCAAGCCCTGACACCCGGGGCTGGACTCGCGGGCCGCGCCCCGGTCTACGGCGTCGTGCGGAGGAAGTCCGCCAGCGCCTCCAGGAGCCGGTCGACGTCCTCGTCGTCGTTGTACGGGGCCAGTCCGATCCGCAGCCCGCCGGTGTCGCCCAGGCCGAGCCGGCGGGAGGCCTCCAGGGCGTAGAACGCGCCCGACGGTGCCGCGACGGCGCGTTCGGCTAGGTGGCGGTAGGCGTCGACGGTGCTGCGGCCCTCGATGGTCAGCAGCAGGGTCGGGGTGCGCTCGGCCGCGCGCGAGTGCACGGTGATCCCCGGGAGGCGGGACAGCCCCTCCTCGATCCGGCGGCGCAGGGCGTCCTCGTGCCGTTCCAGCGAGCCGAAGGAGGCGAGGAGCCGTTCCCGCCGGGTGCCGCGCGCAGACGGATCCATCCCGGCGAGGAAGTCCACGGCGGCCCGGGTGCCGGCCAGCAGTTCGTAGGGCAGGGTGCCGAGTTCGAAGCGCTCGGGCACCGCGTCGGACGAAGGCAGCAGCTTGTCCGGGCGCAGCGTTTCCAGCAGGTCCGGGCGGCTCGCCACGACGCCGAGATGCGGGCCGAGGAACTTGTACGGGGAGCAGGCGAAGAAGTCCGCGCCCAGGGCGGCGAGGTCGACCGGGGCATGCGCGGTGTGGTGCACGCCGTCCACGTAGAGCAGGGCGCCGCGCTCGTGGGCCAGGGCGGCGATCGCGGGCAGGTCCGGGCGGGTGCCGATCAGGTTGGAGGCGGCGGTGACCGCGACCAGCCGGGTGCGGTCGGACAGCTGGTCCGCGACGTGCCGCGCGGTCAGTTCGCCGGTGGCCGGGTCGAAGTCGGCCCAGCGCACGACGGCTCCCACGGCCTCGGCGGCCTGGACCCAGGGCCGGATGTTGGCGTCGTGGTCGAGCCGGGTGACGACGACCTCGTCGCCGGGCGCCCACGTCCGGGCCAGCGTGCGCGAGAAGTCGTACGTCAACTGGGTCGCGCTGCGCCCGAAGACGACTCCGGACGGCTCCGCGCCCAGGAGGTCCGCCATGGCCTCGCGGGCGGTGACGACACAGTCCTCGGCGTTGCGCTCGCCCACCGTCGTCAGCCCCCGGTTGGACAGCGGACCGGCCAGCGCGTCGGCGACGGCGTCGATGACCTGCTGCGGTGTCTGACTGCCGCCCGGCCCGTCGAAATGAGCCCACCCGGCCTTCAGGGCGGGGAACTGCGCGCGGACACCGGCGATGTCATGCGTCACGGACGACTCCTTCGAACGCTCCTGGTGCGGGATGCGCCCCCATGATCCATCGCACCGCGCCCCGGCGACAGCCCCCTACGTCCTGCGTTCCTCCAGGGCCGTCTGCCAGGCGGGGACCGGGTCCTTGGGGGCCGGGTCGGCGCGGCGGCCGCCGCGGGTGAAGAAGTCGGCGAGGGGGAGGATCGCGGCACCGACGGTGACCGCGTCCGGGCCGAGTCTGCCCAGGTCGATGGTGACCCGCTCGGCGGGGTGGCGCAGGGAGTAGGCGGCCGCGTGGCGGCGTACCGCGGGCAGGAAGCGGGGGCCGAGCTGGAGGCCGGCCCAGCCGCCGATGAGGATGCGCTCGGGCTGGAAGAGGTTGATCAGGTCGGACAGGCCGGCGCCCAGGTATTCGGCGGTCTCCTCCAGCACGGCGAGCGCCACGGGGTCGGCGGCGGTGCCCTCGGGCGGGTAGGCGGCGGCCAGCAGGGCGGTCAGCGCGGTCTCCTCGTCGGTGTCCCGCGGCCGCCGGCCGCCCTCCTCGCGCCAGCGGGCCAGCAGGGACTCCGCGCCGGCGTAGGCCTCCAGGCAGCCCAGGGCGCCGCAGCGGCAGCGGCGCCCCCGTACGCGTACCGTCAGATGCCCCCACTCCACGGCCCGGCCGCGCTCGACCTCGGTGGTGACCAGGCAGGCGCCGACTCCGGAGCCGAAGAGCACCACGACCGCGTTGCCCGCGCCGCGGCCGGCGCCGAACCACATCTCGGCCTGGCCAAGCGTCTTGGCGCCGTTGTCGATGAAGTACGGGACGTCGTCCGGGAGCCGGGAGCCGGCGCGGAGCAGGGACTCCAGGGGTACCGCGTCCCAGCCGATGGTCTGCCCGTGCACGACGGCACCGCGGTCGGGGGTGGGCTCGACGATGCCGGGGACTCCGATCCCGACCCCGAGGAGGCGCTCCGGGGGCAGGCCGGCCACGGTCAGGACCTCGGCGATCCCGTCCCGGATGTGCCCGGTGATCACGTCGACGTCGTAGCCCTGTGACTCCAGCGGCCGTTCGGTGCGCGCCAGTTCGGTGAGGGTGAGGTCGAACAGCTCGACGCGCACCCGGGTCTCGCCGACGTCCACGCCGATCATGTGGCCGCTGCCCGGCGCGACGCGCAGCAGGGTGCGGGGGCGGCCGCCGTCGGAGTCGACGCTGCCGGCCTCCTCGACGAGGCCGTCGGCGACCAGGTCGGCGACGACGTTGCTGACCGAGCCGGAGCTCAGTCCGGTCGCGGGGCCGAGTTCGAAACGGCTGAGGGGGCCGTCGAAGTAGAGCCGTTGCAGTACGGCCGAGCGGTTGCCCCTTCTGAGATCGCGCACCGTGCGCCCGTTCCGCCCCGCCATGTGGCTCCCTCCCGAACCGTGCCCGAGCTGCAACATACCGCCGCGGGCCGTCTGGGCGCGACTTCCGCGATCCCTTAGTCCACGCAATAAATTAAGAGGTGACGGTAAGGCGGCCGATCTCCTCGAGCGCGGCGGACAGTTCGGGGGCGACATGGTCGCGCGTCCAGCGTTCGTGCTCCTGCCCCAGGGCGCGCGGAATCGTCTCGGTGAGCATGACCAGGTAAAGGTAGCTGCGGTACAGGGCGAGCCGCAGGCGGGCCGTCCGCCCGGACCCGGCCCGGCCGCCCGCCGCGCGGTAGCCCGCGAGGAACTCCCGGTCCTCGCGGATGTCCCCGAGCAGCGCGAGCGAGACGAAGTCGGCCGCCGGATCGCCCCAGAACATGCGCTCGCCGTCGATCAGGCCCCCGATGCGGACACCGCCCTCCGAGCGGTCGACCAGGACGTTGCCGGGCCACAGGTCGAAGTGGACCAGGCGGGGTACGGCGACCTCGTCCAGGGCGCCGTACGCGGCCGCGGCCGTGCGGGCGATCTCGTCGGCGGGCCGGGGCAGCCGGGCTCCGTAGCGGCGGGCGTCGTCGAGGACGGCGGCGTACATGGCCGTGAAGGCGGTGCGCCAGTCCGGGGCGAGCGGGCCGAGCGCGCCGGAGGGGTAGCCGAAGCCGGGGCCGGTCACCTGGTGCAGCCGGGCCACCTGGCCGCCCAGCCGGGTACGCAGGTCCGCCGCTTCGACGTCCGTCACCGACGCGTCCCACGGCTCGCCGGGGCAGGCCGTCATCAGCAGGTGGCGCCGGCCGGCCTCCTCGCCCACCGCGACCACGCGCGGCGCCGGCACTCCGGCCCGTCCGGCCCCGCGGCAGAACTCGGCCTCGCCCACGAGGAGGTCCTTCTCGTAGCGCAGACCGGGCGCGGTCGGGGCGGGCGGGACCTTCAGCACGTACCGGGTGCCATCGGCCAGGCACAGCTCCTCGACCGTGTTGTACGTGCCGCCGCCCAGCGCGCGGAGCCGGGCGAGCCGGCCGGGCGGGACACCCGCGGCCCGCGGAACGCGCCGGGCCCGCCCCCACGACCCCGTCGGCGGTGTGTCCGGGTCACCGAAATCCATTGGACCCCCCTTCCGGATCCTGCTTACCCTAGCCGCGAAACTAATCCCCTTAGGCAATTTCTCGCACCCTCCCGGAGACCCCCATGAGATCACTGTCCGAGCAGGACGTCCGCGACTCGTTCGTCAACTGCTCCAAGGGCGAGGCCAAGCGCCTGCCGCTGCCCCGCGACCTCGGTGACCGCCCCTGGGACGATCTGGACTTCCTGGGCTGGCGCGACCCGGGAGCGCCCGATCGCAGCTATCTGGTCACCGAGCGGGAGGGCCGGCCCATGGGCGTGACCCTGCGCTTCCCCGCCTCGCAGCGCGGGTTCCTGCACCGCAGCATGTGCTCGCTGTGCCTGACCACCCACCGCGGGGGCGGGGTCTCCCTGATGACCGCCCGCAAGGCCGGAGCGGCGGGCCGCGAGGGCAACTCGGTCGGCGTGTACATGTGCACCGACCTCGCCTGCTCCCTCTACGTGCGCGGAAAGAAGGTCCCGGACTCCGGCGCGCGCTTCGAGGAGAGCCTCACCCTGGAGCAGCAGATCGCCCGCACCACAACCAACCTGGCGGCCTTCCTCGACAAGCTGTATGCCTGACCGCACCGCCCGGTCACGTTCGACCCCTGTGCGATCGGGGAACAGCGCAAGGGATGCGGAAGGTACGTGACTGGACCTCGTCCCTGGTTCGGCTGGCCAAGCGGCGCCGGGACCCCGTGGTCGTACAGGCGCTGCGCTCCACGACCGCGGCGACGATCGCGTATGTGATCGCGTTGCGGCTGAGTCCCGAGCCCGCGCCGCTGACCGCGCCGCTGACGGCTCTGCTCGTCGTGCAGGTGACCCTCTACTCCACGCTGACCACCGGCATCCGCCGGGTGAACTCCGTGGTGGCCGGAGTGCTCGTGGCCATCGCTTTCTCCCTGCTGGTGGGGCTGACCTGGTGGAGTCTCGCACTGGTCATCCTGGCGGCGCTGGCGGTCGGGCACCTTGTGCGGGTGGACGAGTTCGTGCCCGAGGTGGCGATCAGCGCGATGCTGGTGCTCGGGGTCACCGCCGTGGGCAGTACCGCCTCGGCGCGGGTCGAGGAGACGCTGATCGGCGCGGTGGTCGGCCTCGGCTGCAACCTGCTGCTCGCTCCCCCGGTGTGGACCGAACAGGCCGGTGCGTCGATCGAGGGCCTGGCCCGCCGCGTGCGGCAGCTGATGCTGCGGCTGGGCGAGGAGGCGGCCGGGCATCCGCCCGTGGAGCGCGCCGCGGAGCGGCTGCACGAGGCGCGCCGCCTGGACCACGACATCTCCGAGGTGGACGCCGCCCTCCGGCAGGCCGAGGACAGCCTGCGGCTCAATCCGCGGGTGCGCGAGGGCCTGCTGCACCGGGTGGTGCTGCGCACGGGTCTTGACACGCTGGAGATCTGCACGGTCGTGCTGCGGGTACTGGCGCGCAGCTTCACCGACCTGACGAAGCGGCGGGCCCCCGAGCCGATGTTCTCGCCGCAGACCGGAGCCCTGGTGCAGGAGCTGCTGTGCGAGATCGCCGACGCGGTGGTCAGCTTCGCGGTGCTGGTCACCACGGACGTCAGCGTGAGCGCCGAGGAGGCCGAGTCCCGGCTGGCCGCCCAGCTGCGGCAGACCTCGGCCACCCGCGACAGGGTGGCGCGGCTGCTGCTGGAGGAGGCGCGGCGGGACACGGGCCAGTGGCAGCTGTACGGCGCGGTGCTCACCGAGGTCGACCGCATCATCGACGAGATGGACACCGAGCACCGCTCCCGCAGGCTCCTGGAGGAGCTGGACCGGTACACCCGCGCCCAGCGCGAGCGCGCCCCGCGGCTGACCCGGCTCGGGGACCGGCTGGGCGCCCCGGTCCGGCAGCGGCGGAACCACGAGAGCGTCGCGCGGCGTTCTGTGCGTGAGGGGCGCGGTCGTACGACGGCGCGGTCCTGTGAGGGAGGGGAGCAGGCATGACCGACTCGAAGGTACGGATCGACGGGAACACGCTGCGGCTGCCGGGCGGTGTGGCGGTGCGGTTCGTGCGCACCCTGCGGCTGCCGGAGAAGGGTACGCATCCGCTGCCACCGGGGCTGGGCGAGTTCCCGGTCCGGCGGGTGGCCGACTACGCGGACTCGGTGCCCGAGGAGTGGCGGGCGCGCGGCGGCGTGATGCTGCCGGTGTATCTGCGCGAGGCGATGTGGCTGAGCTTCGCGGGCACGACCGAGCCGGCCGCCCTCCAGGTCGGCGTGGGCAAGGTGTGCGCGGTGTCGGGCCGGCCCTGGAGCGACCGGCTGTCCCGCGACCCGCAGAACTACGTGGTGCTGCCACGCCAGCCATGGCTGGACGGCATCAACTCCGGCAAGGGCACCGTGCGCCAGTTCGTCGCCGTGCCGCTGGGGCTGGGAGCGAGCGTCGAGGGCCAGGTCACGGGCGAGGAGGTGTGGGGCGGCGTGCAGTTGCAGTCGTTCCCGCTGAACGATGACGAACTGGGCCGGTGGCGCGAGGAGGAGCGGCGGCGGCTGCGGCAGGAGACGGCCCTGTCGGCGCAGATCTGCGGTGCCGCGCCCATGGCGGCAGCGGCGGCGCCCGCGCCCGGCGCCGCGCCGGCCGCCCCGCGCCGGGCCGCGCCCGCGATGGGGCTCGGTGTCGGCGGCTCCATGCGCCAGGAGGTGTACCGGGACGACCGGCCGCCGGGTGCCTGGTCCGAGCGGCCCGCGGGGCGGGTGTTCGTGCACCTGGTGACGCCTCCGCAGTGGCGCCGCATCACCGGCGAGGCTCCCCCGCCGTCGCCCGTGGACCGCGCCGCGTACACGAGCGCCGGACTGCCCTGGTTCGACTACTACGACCAGGACGCCGAGGACCTCTCCCCCACCGATCCCCTGTCGGGGGTGCGGCCGGCCGGTGACTGGCTCGGTGACGACCACGAGCCGTGGCAGGAACCGTCGCCGCAGCAGGTACGCCCCCTGAAGGACGCTCCGGGCAAGCCGGTGGAGGACGGGGACTGGTAGACGCACCGGGCTGCCGCCTCACGAATCCGGGGCGCGTGGATGCAGGCGGTCCGCGCGTCCACCCGGACCCGGCCGACCGTCGTGGCCCCGCACCGAACGCCGGGCTCCGGCCGAAGCACACCGGCAGTGCGCGCGGCCCGGGCGACCGGTCTTTCCGGGCGGTCGTGGACGGCCTGCGCGGCGACAGCCACGACAAGCCGCCGCTACCCAGCCGCGACGCCCTGCCAACGGTGCGGCCGGCCAGGGACTGGCCCGGTGACGACCACGAGCCGTGGCAGGCAAAGACGCTCCGGGCAGGCCCGCACCGGGCTGCCGCCTCACGGGACCCGGGACGGGTCCCGCTGCGTTTGCGTGGGAGCGGTGGCGCGCGTCAAGGTGGCAGTCACGACCGGGGCAGCCGATGACCTGAGGTGCGGGCATGGACAGTGGTGCGAGGGCGTCGCGGCAGGGGTCCCCCCTGCTCGGGCGACGTCGGGAACCCGGGGGAGGCTGGACCAGGCGGCAGTTCGTCGGGGCCCTGACGGGAGCCGTCGCCGTACTGGCGGTCCCGGCGCCCGCGACACCGCGGGCCGGGTCCGCGCCCGGGAGCGCGCCGGAGGCCGCCGCGAGCGGTCGGCAGCCGGCGGCGAGGCGGTCCGGTCCCCGGCCCCTGTACCTGGGCACGTACACGTCCGTGCCGGGCGGCGGCAAGGGCATCGGCCTGGCGGTGTACGACCCGGTGTCGGGTGCCGTCGGCGGCCGGGGCGCCGTCGCCGGCGTCGCCGACCCGTCGTACCTCGCCGTGCATCCCGACGGCCGCACGCTGTACGCGGTCGACGAGCGGCAGAACGGCGGGGTGACCGCGGTGCGGCTCGCCGACCGGAAGGTGCTGGGCACCCGGAGCACCGGCGGGTCGGGGCCCTGCCATCTGTCCGTGCACCCGAGCGGGCGCTGGCTGCTGAGCGCCAACTACGGTTCCGGCAGCGTGGCCGTGCACCCGATAGCCGCCTCGGGCGCGCTCGGCGAGCGGGCCGACCTGATCACCCACACCAGCCCGCGGCCCGGCCCCGGACAGCAGGGGCCGCATGCCCACCAGGTCATCACCAGCCCCGACGGCGGCCACGTCCTGGCCGTGGACCTCGGCACCGACACCGTCTACACCTATCGCCTGAACACCCGCACGGGCCGCCTCACGGAGGTCTCCCAGGCGCACACCCGGCCGGGCGCCGGGCCGCGTCAACTGACGTTCCACCCGGGCGGCCGGTACGCCTATCTCGCCAACGAGGTCGACGACACCCTCGCGGTCTGTACGTACGACCGGCCCACCGGCCGGCTGACCATCGGCGCGACGGAGTCGACCGGCGGGGGCCCGGGCAAGAACTACCCGTCGCAGGTCCTGGTCACGGCCGACGGCCGGTTCGCCTACCTGGCCAACCGGGGCCACAACACCCTGGCTCGGTACGCCGTGGTGGCGAGCGGGGCCCGGCTGAAGCTGCTGGGCACGACACCGGTCGCGGGCGACTTCCCGCGTCAGATCGCCTTCTCACCGGACGGCGCGCTGCTGTTCGCCGCGAACCAGAAGTCGAGCACGGTCAGCGTCTTCCACGTCGACCGCGCGAACGGCGCGCTGCGCCTGGCGGGTACGCCGTTCCCCTCACCCGTCGCCGTCTGCGCGCTGCCGCTGTAGGGCGCGCGGGCAGGAGGCGGCGCCCGCCTGGCGAAGCAGGACGTGCATGCGCTCGGTGAGCGCGGCGAGGTCGTCGGCGGGCGCGTGGAACGGCAGACGTACGTCGCCGTGGGTGCGGGCGCGCTCGATGCGAAGGGTCAGTCCGTGCCGGTCGACGGCGAGCGGCCGGACGCGCACCGCGCCGTGCAGGCTGTCGGGTCCGACCAGACGGGTCAGCCGCTCCACCGCCTCGGGGTGGGCGTCGGCGAGGTGGGTGAGCAGGCCGGCCTCCGCCAGGGCGAGCGGGTCGGGCGCGGCGGCGGTGAACTCCTCGGCTCCGATGACGACCGCGCCGGATGGCTGCCGCAGCACGATGCGCGTGGGGTGGAACGCCAGGTGCCGCGCTTCCGGGACGAGCCGGCCGGCGAGCCAGAGCCGGGCGCGGATCCGGTTGGGTACGGGGACGGGAGCGACGTCGGCGAACTCCAGGACGGCGGACGGCTCACCGCGCGGCGCGCAGATCGCGGCGGTGCGCAGGGCGCTGTCCTCGGGTGCGTGCAGGAGTACGCGGCCGTCCTCGCTCACGGTGTGGGCGCCCACGTACTCCTCCCGTCCTCCCTCCGCCGTCACCGCGCAGGACCAGGCGGCGGCGAGCAGGGACCGCGCCCGCTGTGCCGCCGCGGGCGCCGCCGTCCAGGTCTGGCTGTCGTCCATCCCTCAACTCCTTCTTAGGTAAGGCTTGCCTAACCTATCGAAGATCGGGGGGTGTGCCAACCAGGCGGGCCGCGACCGGCGGGCGCGGAGAACCGTGAAACGGCGCACGGTCGACCGGCGGGCGCGGAGGACCGGGATACGGCGCACGGCTCCCGCTCCGGCGCGGTACCGGCGGACCGGGCGCCGTTGCGGGACGGCGGCGGGTCAGCTCCGCGCCGTCCAGTGCGCGGGACGGGAGACCGATCCGGGCAGCCGGGTGCCGGCGCTGCCCCGCGCCGCGTCGACCTGCGGCTGGGTGAGGAAGATCGCGCCGGTCAGATCGGCGTCGGCCAGATTCGCGTTCCGCAGGTCGGCGCCTATCAGGTCCGCGTCCCGCAGATCGGCTCCGGTGAGGTCCGCGGCGATCAGGCAGGCGCCGCGGAGACTGGCCCCGCGCAGGTCCGCGCCCTTCAGCCGGGCCCCGACCAGGTCCGCGCCCCGCCGGTCCTTCGGCCTGCTCTTCCCGCGCCGTACTCCGGCCCGCGCCAGCTCGCTGGTGCGCAGCAGCAGGACGTTGACCTCCTGGCGGTGCGCGCCGACGTCCAGCGCGGCCAGTTCCCCGGGCGGCAGGAGGGTGAGGTGCTCGGTACGCTCCAGCGCCCGGCGCAGTTCGCCGTGCACCGGGCGGGCGGCGCTGAGGGAGAGCGCCTCGGTCACGTACCACAGCAGCTCGTGCAGCTGCCGCACCACCGGGAACACCTCGAACATCCGCCGGGCGTCCTCCGCGGACCCCGTGCGCCAGTCCCGTCCGCCGAAGACGACCTGCGAGACCTTCTGCCCCGCTCCGAAGCAGTCGTAGACCGTGCACCCGGTGAAACCCCGCTGCCGGAGCCGCGTGTGGATGCCGCACCGGTGGTCGTCCCGGAGGTTCGGGCACGGCTTCCCCGCGGGCTTGTCCAGGGCGAAGTCCGCGGAGGCGGCGAAGGGCAGCGCGACACAGCAGAGCCCGAAGCACCGCGCGCAGTCGCCGCGCAGTCCGCTCCGGTCGTGCGGAGGGTCTTTCCGATCTTGCATGAGGTTCAACCTACTGAACTCGGGGTGCGGGGCCCGGACGGGCGGCTCACCGCAGGAAGGCGGCGGTGGCCGCCACGAACCGGCCGGCGTCGTCGAGCCACGGGTAGTGCCCCGCGCCGGGCTGGACGACCAGTTCGGCGTGCGGGAAGAGCCCGGCGTACTCGGCCATGGCGGCGGGAGGCGAGTTCGGGTCGACCTCACCGGCGAGCACGAGCACCGGGGCGGTGAACCGGGCGAGCGCCGCCCGGGTGGCGTCCGGGTCGAAGGCGCCGTCGGCGGCGTACGCGGCCGCGGCCTCGCCGTTCTTCTGCTCGGCGTCGGCGGCGTCGAAGGCCCGGGCCGCCGCGTCCCAGCGGCCGTGGCGGAGCGGGGCGACCGCCTGCCAGTGGGCGTCCGTCGCCCGGCCCGCCGTGATCTCCTCCAGCGCCGCGTACGCCGCCGCGAACCACGGCTCGTCCTCGCGCCGCCGCGCCGTCTCGCACCGGACCTCCCCGGTGACCTCGATGCCCACGGCCAGGACGCTCGGCGTGATCAGCGCCAGTCTGCCGACGCGTTCGGGGTGGCGGGCCGCGTACAGCGCCGCCAGGTTGGCGCCCGCGGAGTGCGCGAGCACGTCCACGCGTTCCACGCCCAGATGCTCGCGCAGCGCCTCGACATCGCCGACGAGCCGGTCGCAGCGGTAGCTCGCGAGGTCCCGCGGGACCGCCGATCCTCCGGTGCCCCGCAGATCCGGCAGCACCAGCCGCCGGTGCGCGGACAGTCCGCCGAGGTCGCCGAGGTAGTCCGAGGCCCGCATGGGTCCGCCGGGCAGGCAGATCACCGGAGGGCCCTCTCCGAGGACGCGGTAGGCGAGTGTCGTCGCGTCGTACGCGCGGTAGCCGGGCATGGCGACGACCCTGTCAGGGCCGTCGCCCGCCGGGCAACCGAATTCCCGGTCCGGGACCGCTCAGTCCTCCTGCGCGGCGGCCAGGTCCAGGTGCCCGAGCCGTTCGGGGTCGGCCAGGATGTAGAGGTGGGTGATCCGGCCGCCGGCGACGACGACGCCCATGACCGAACGCGGCCCGCCCTCGGGGGCGTTGGCCACCCCGACCGAGCCGTTGACCAGCACCAGGCGGGCCGTCCCGGCGTACTGCGCGAAGGTGAGGGCCTGGGCGGCCACCGTCCTGGCCCCGTGGACCACCTTGGAGGCGGCCGCGCCCCGGACGAGCGCGCCGGCATCGACCCGCAGCACCACGTCCGGGTGCAGGACGGCCACCAGCGCCTCGAAGTCGCCGCCGCGCGAGGCGGCGAGGAAGGCGTCGAGCACCCGCTTCTGCCGCGCGAGGTCGGCCTCGGCGGACGGGGTGGCGCCCTGCACCCGGCGGCGGGCGCGGCTGACGAGCTGCCGGGTCGCCGCGGCACTGCGCTCCACGATCGGCGCGATGTCGTCGAAGGGCACCGCGAACAGGTCGTGGAGCACGAACGCCAGCCGCTCGTCGGGCTGAAGCGTCTCCAGGACGACGAGCAGGGCGAGCCCCACCGAGTCGGCCCGGACCGCCTCCTGCTCCGGGTCGGTCGGTGTCAGGGGCCGGATCAAGGGGTCCGGCACGAAGGTGTCGTCGATCGGCTCCTCGCGGCGGGCGTTGCGCGCTCGCAGCAGGTCGAGGCAGACCCGGCCGGTCACGGTGGTGAGCCAGGCGCCGAGGTTCCGGATGGCGCCGGTGTCCGTGCGGGTGAGCTTCAGCCAGGTCTCCTGGACGGCGTCCTCGGCCTCGGGCACCGAGCCGAGCATGCGGTAGGCCACCGACCGCAGTTGTCCGCGGTGCTCCTCGAAGCTCCGTGCCAGGGCTTCCTCGTCAGCCATGCCGGACATGTCCTTCCCACCCCGTTCCCCCGTACGTCCCGAGCATCCTAGGCCTCGGTGTCACGGACGCGGACCGGCCGGTGCCGCCGGCGTCACACGTCGCCGGGGACGAGCCCGAGCAGCCGGTCCAGGACGCGGGGCCCGCCGGCCCGGACGCCGTCGTGCTCGAACTCGTCGGTGACCCAGGTGCGCAGGCCGCGGATCGCGCGGGCGGTGCCGAGGGCGTGGGCGGTGTCGACGTACATGTCGTCGTGGTAGACGGCCGCGGCGACCGGTACCTCGTTGGCGGCCAGGCGGGCGGGGTCGTACAGGGGCTGCCAGTCGGTGCGGGCGGCGAGCAGGTCGGCGGTCTCGCGCAGCGGACGCAGCGCCGGGTCGCAGTCGAACATCCAGGGGTGCACGGTCTCGCCGGTGAACAGCACCGGCCCGTCCCCGGCGAGGGCCTTGGCGGCGTCGAACTGCGGGAACTCCGCGCGGACCCGCTCGGCCGACCAGGCGGTGGGGCGGGTGCCCTGGCCGTAGATCGCCTCGTGGACGAGGGCGTACAGCGGGTGGCCTGCGTACGACAGCAGGCCCTGGACCTCTTCCTGGAAGGCGTCGGACAGTTCCGGGCCGTTCGGGGTGCGGACGAAGGCGTGCTCCAGGAGGAAGTGGAGGCGGTGGCTGCCGTCGCCGCCGCCGAGCATGATGCCGAGCGACTGGAAGGCCTCGACGGTCAGCCGGTAGCCGTTCGGGAGCACCACGTCGTGGGTGAGCAGATGGTCGGCGATGCGGCGGGCGCGGTCGACGTCCTGCGGGTAGCGGGCGTAGTGGGCGGCGACCTTGCGCTCGATGCGCGGGTAGGCGGCCCGGTAGACGTCGTCGGCGTGGGCGTCGAGCGAGGGCAGTCCGCCGGTGATCAGGGCGGCGGCCATGCCCTCGGGGTACGTCGACAGGTAGTTCACGGTGCAGAAGCCACCGAAGCTCTGCCCGAGGACGGTCCAGGGCGCGCCACCGGTCACCTCGGGACGGATCGCCTCGCAGTCGCGGACGATCGAGTCGGCGCGGAAGTGCGTGAGGTAGTCGGCCTGTTCGGCGGCGCCGCCGCGCAGCGGCAGGGTCTGGCGGTTGGCGGGCGTGGAGTGGCCGGTGCCACGCTGGTCGAGGAGCAGGACCCGGTAGTCCTCCAGGGCCCGGCCGAACCAGGCCTGCCGTCCGATGAAACGGTTCGCCCCGAAGCCGGGACCGCCCTGGAGGTAGACCAGCCACGGGAGGTCCCTGTCGGCCTTGTCCCGTGCGACGGCCTCACGTGCGTAGAGCTCGATCGTCTCCCCAGCCGGGTCGTCGTGGTCGAGCGGCACGGTGAAGGTGCGGTCGGTGAGGACGACGCCGGGGTGGCGGTAGCTGACGGTCAAGGGTTCTCCCGGGACGGAGGGTTTACGGCCGCGTCCCAGTTCAGCACATGTTCCTCCGCCGCCTGACCACGGGGATCAGGAATTCGTACCGCATGCGCGGTGGACGCGTCACTAGGTGGCCGGTGGGCGCCCGGGCAGGCTGGAGCTGCGCACCACCAGCTCCGGCTGGAGCACCACCCGCCGGTGCTCGTGCGCCGCCCGCGCCCCCGGCGCCTCGGTCTCCTCCAGCAGCAGCTCCGCCGCCAGGGCGCCCATGGTGACCGCGGGCTGGCGGACCGAAGTGAGCGGCACGGCCGCGGCGGCGGCGAACTCGATGTCGTCGTAGCCGACGATGGCGAGGTCGTCGGGGACGCGGATCCCGGCCGCGTACATGGCCTGCAGCACACCGAGGGCGAGCAGGTCGTTGGCGCAGAAGACGGCCGTGGGCCGGTCGGCGAGGCCGAGGAGGCGGGCGCCCGCGTCCCGTCCGGCGGCCACGTCCAGACGCTCGGTGGGCAACTCGCGCAGCGCGTCGGGGCCGAGACCGGCCTCGGCGAGCGCGTTCAGGGCGCCGGTGCGGCGGTCGCGGACCTGGTTCAGGCCGGGCGGGCCGCTGACGTACGCGAGGGAGCGGTGCCCCGCGTCCACCAGGTGCCGTACCGCGAGCGCCCCGCCCGCCACGTCGTCCATGGAGACCGAGCACTCGGTGGCGCCCTCGGCGACCCGGTCGACCAGCACGAAGGGGATGCCGTGGCGGCGGAAGGCCGCGATGTTGCGGCCGGTGGCGTCGGCCGGGGTGAGCAGGACGCCGCGCACCCGCTGTTCGGCGAAGAGGGACAGGTACTCGGCCTCCTCCCCCGGGCTCTGCGCGCTGTTGCAGACCATCACGCCGAGCCCGGCCGCGCGGGCCGCCCGCTCGGCGCCCCGGGCGACGTCCACGAAGAAGGGGTTGCCCATGTCGAGGACGAGCAGCCCCATGATCCGGCTGCGGCCCGCGCGCAGCTGCCGCGCGGACTCGCTGCGGACGTAGCCGAGCCGGTCGATCGCGGACTGCACCCGGACCCGGGTCTCGGTGGCGACGGTCTCCGGACGGTTGATGACGTTCGAGACCGTGCCCACGGAGACACCGGCGGCGCGTGCGACGTCCTTGATACCCACCGATGGGGCCATCGGGCGGAAACCTCCAGGGATGCGAGGGGCGGCGGGCGGGCTTTCACATTACCGTCATGGCACCGCACATCTGAGCGGATCAGAGGGGGGTCGGATGCGGGTCGGGCGAGGTGGAGGACCTCGCCGAGGGGCTTCGTCTCCTCGTCCGGGCGGCTGCCGCCCGGACGCTAGAAGTCGAACTCGTCGATGTTCTTCGCGTCGAAGACGGTCGGCTTGCCGAGGTTGATCAGACCGTCCTTGCCGATGGTGTACGACCCCATGGCGCCGGCCTTGAAGGTCTCGCCCTCCTTGCCGGTGATCTGCCCGGAGGAGAGGGCGACCGCGGTGTACGCGGCCAGCTCGCCGAGCTTGGCCGGGTCCCACAGCTCGAAGGCCTCGACGGTGCCGTTCTTGACGTACTTGCGCATGTCGTTGGGGGTGCCGAGGCCGGTCAGCCTGACCTTGCCCTTGTACTTGGAGCCGGACAGGTACTGGGCGGCGGCCTTGATGCCGACGGTGGTCGGGGAGATGATCCCCTTCAGGTTCGGGTACTGCTGGAGCAGACCCTGGGTCTGCTGGAAGGACGCCTGCGCGTCGTCGTTGCCGTAGGCGATCTTGACCAGCTTGACGTCCTTGTACTTGGGGTCCGTCAGCTCCTGCTTCATGTAGTCGATCCAGGTGTTCTGGTTCGTCGCGGTCTGCGCGGCGGACAGGATCGCGATCTCGCCCTTGTAGCCGATCTGCTCCGCGAGCAGTTGCACCTCGGTGCGGCCGAGGTCCTCGGCGGACGCCTGCGAGACGAAGGCGTTGCGGCAGTCCGGCTTGGTGTCGGAGTCGTAGGTGACGACCTTGATGCCGTTCTTCATGGCCTGCTTCAGCGCGGTGCACAGGGCGCCGGGGTCCTGCGCGGACACGGCCATCGCGTCGACCTGCTGCTGGGTGAGGGTGTTGACGTAGGAGACCTGGCCGGAGGTGTCGGTGGCGCTGGACGGTCCGACCTCCTTGTACTTCTCACCCAGTTCCTCCAGGGCCTTCCTGCCGCCGTTGTCGGCGGAGGTGAAGTAGGGGTTGTTGACCTGCTTGGGCAGGAAGCCGACGGTCAGGCCCTTCTTGGTCGGGGCGTTCGGGTCGGCCTTGCCGGCCGGGGAGGCGGCCGCGCCGCCGTCCTTGCCGACGTCGTTCTTGGTGGTGCCGCCGCAGGAGGTGGCGGCCAGGGCGAGGGAGGTCGCGGCGGCGAGGGCCGCGCAGGTGCGGCGGATCGTCGGCTTGCGCATGGTGAACGTCCTTTACGAGGGTGGCGAGGTGGGCGGAGCGGTTTACGAAGTCGGGGCGGGCGCCTTGGACTCGGGCGCCGGGGAGGCCCGGCGCCGACCCCTGGCGACGGAGACCTGGCGTGCGACCCGCGGGCCGAGGACGGAGACGACGAGCAGGGCTCCGGTGACGACGATCTGCGACTGGGCGGAGACGTTCAGCAGGCTCATCACGTTCTGCGACGCGCCCAGCAGGAAGACCCCGGCGACGGCGCCGCCGAGTGTGCCCTTCCCGCCGTCGAAGTCGATGCCGCCGAGCAACACCGCCGCGACGACGGAGAGTTCCAGCCCGGTGGCGTTGTCGTAGCGGGCGCTGGCGTAGTGCAGGGCCCAGAAGACGCCGGTCAGGGCGGACATGAGGCCGGTGGCGACGAACAGGGCCAGCTTGTCGCGCTTGACCCGGATGCCGGCGAACCGGGCCGCCTCCTCACTGGCACCGATCGCGAACAGCGATCGTCCGAAGGGCGTGGCGTGCAGGGTGACCACGGCGATCGCCAGCAGGAGCAGGAAGGGCAGGAACGCCTGCGGCAGGAAGGTGTTCCCGACGCGTCCGGCCGCGAAGTCCAGGTACGGGGTGGGGAAGTCGGTCACCGCGTCGGAACCGAGCACGATCTGCGCTATGCCCCGGTAGGCGGCGAGGGTGCCGATGGTCACCGCGAGGGACGGCAGTCCGAGCCTGGTCACCAGCAGGCCGTTGACCAGGCCGCACACCGCGCCGAGCAGCAGGCACAGCGGGATGATCGTCTCGATCGCCATGCCCTGGTTCCACAGGGCACCCATCACCGCGCCGGACAGACCGGCGGTGGAGGCCACCGACAGGTCGATCTCACCGGAGACCACGAGGAGGGTCATCGGCAGGGCGATCAGCGCGATCGGCAGGGTGTTGCCGATCAGGAACGACAGGTTGAGGGCGTTGCCGAAGCCGTCGACGAAGCCGAAGGAGAGCAGCAGGACCACGACGAGCAGGGCACCGACGACGGTGTCCCAGCGCACGGCACGGGAGAGGTCGAAGTCAGCCATGGCGGGCGTTCCTCTTCTTCAGGGCCGACGCCACGCGCAGCGCGACGACGCGGTCGACCGCGATGGCGAGCAGGAGCAGCAGGCCGTTGATCGCCAGCACCCAGACGGAGCTGACGCCGAGGGCGGGCAGCACACTGTTGACGGAGGTCAGCAGCAGGGCGCCGAGGGCCGCTCCGTACACGCTGCCGGAGCCGCCGGTGAAGACCACGCCGCCGACCACGACCGCGCTGACGACGGTGAGTTCGTATCCGCTGCCGGTGCCGGAGTCGACGTTGCCGAACCGGGCCAGGTACATCGCCCCGGCCAGACCGGCGAGGCCGCCGCAGAAGGTGTAGGCGGCCAGGACGCGCTTGCGCACCGGGATGCCGGCGAGCCGGGCGGCCTCCGGGTTGGAGCCGAGCGCGTACAGTTCGCGGCCGCTGCCGTAGTGCTTGAGGTAGTACGCCGTCGCCACCAGGACCGCGAGGGCGATCAGCGCCAGGTACGGCACCGTCCCGATCCCGCCGGAGCCGAAGTCGACGAACCCGCCGGGCAGATCGGCCGCGGTGATCTGGCGGGAGCCGACCCAGACGGAGTCGATGCCGCGGATGATGTAGAGGGTGCCGAGGGTGACGACGAGCGCGGGCACCTGGCCGAGGCTGACGAGAAGCCCGTTCAGCAGGCCGAAGCCGGTACCGAGGAGCACCGCCAGGATCACGGCCACCACGGGGTTGCCGCCGCCCTGCAGGCAGGTGCCGGCGGCGAAGGCGCTGATGCCGAGCGTGGAGCCGACCGACAGGTCGACGTTGCGAGTGATGACGACCAGGGACTGGCCGGTGGCGACCAGCACCAGGATGGTCGCGTTCAGCAGCAGGTCCTTGACGCCCTGCTCGGACAGGAATTCGCTGTTGCCCGCCTGGCCGACGGCGATCAGCGCCAGGAAGACGACCAGGATGGCGAGCTCGCGCATCTTGAACACGCGGTCGACCAGCCGGGTGCCACTGGATCGGTGCGCGTCGGCGGCGGAGGCGGGCTTGGGGGCGGTCGCGGTCACGCGGCCCTCCCCGTGGCTGCGGCCATCACGGTTTCCTCGGTGGCGTCGGAGCGGGGGATCTCGGCGGTCAGCCGGCCCTCGTGCATCACGAGCACACGGTCGGCCATGCCGAGGATCTCGGGCAGGTCGGAGGAGATCATCAGGACGGCGACCCCGTCGGCGGCCAGTTGGCTGAGCAGCCGGTGCACCTCGGCCTTGGTGCCGACGTCGATGCCGCGGGTCGGCTCGTCGACGATGAGCACCTTGGGGCCGGTGGCGAGCCACTTGGCGAGGACGACCTTCTGCTGGTTGCCGCCGGAGAGCGTGGAGACGGTGTCGGCGATCCGCGCGTACTTGACCCGGAGTCTGACGGCCCAGTCCAGGGAGCGGCTGCGTTCCGCGCCGCGGTCCATCAGGCCGGCCCTCACGGTCGTACGGAGCCCGGTGAGGCCGATGTTGCGCTCGATGGACATGTTCATCACCAAGCCCTGGGCGCGCCGGTCCTCGGGGACCAGGGCGAGACCGGCGGCCATCGCGGTGGACGGGGCGCCCTTGGTGAGCCGGCGTCCGTCGACCTCGACCTCGCCGGCGTCCCAGCGGTCGATGCCGAAGACGGCGCGGGCGACCTCCGTGCGCCCGGCGCCGACCAGCCCGGCGAGGCCCACGATCTCGCCGCGCCGCACGTCGAAGGAGACATCGGTGAAGACGCCCTCGCGGGTCAGGCGGCGCACGCTGAGCGCGACATCACCCGGTGCCACGTCCTGCTTGGGGTAGAGCTCGTCGAGGTCGCGGCCGACCATGCGCCGCACGAGGTCGTCCTCGGTCATGCCGTCCAGCGGCTCGGTGGCGATCCAGGCGCCGTCGCGCAGGGTCGTCACCCGCCGGCAGATCTCGAAGATCTCCTCCAGGCGGTGCGAGATGAACAGCACCGCGGCTCCCTGGTCGCGCAGGGCGCGCACGACGTTGAAGAGGCGGGCGACCTCGCTGCCGGTCAGGGCCGCGGTCGGCTCGTCCATGATCAGGACGCGGGCGTCGAAGGAGAGCGCCTTGGCGATCTCGACGATCTGCTGGTCGGCGATGGACAGTCCGCGTGCGGGACGGTCGGGGTCGAGGTCGACACCGAGGCGCCCCATCAGGGCGCGGGTGGCCTCGTGGGTGGCCTTGTGGTCGATACGACCCAGGGCCCGCCGGGGCCTGCGGCTCATGAAGATGTTCTCGGCGATCGACAGGTCGGGGAAGAGTGTCGGTTCCTGGTAGATCACGGCGATGCCGGCGTCGCGGGCGTCGCCGGGGCCGTGGAAGACGACGGGCTCGCCGTCGAGCAGCACCTGGCCGGCGTCGGGCCGGTGCACCCCGGCAAGGGTCTTGATGAGGGTCGACTTGCCCGCGCCGTTCTCCCCGGCGAGGGCGTGCACCTCTCCCGGAAGCAGTTCCAGGGACACGTTCCTGAGGGCACGCACCGCACCGAAGGACTTCGAGATGTCCCTGAGCGCCAGCACCGGGGCCGGACCCGTGTCGGACGGGTGAGTCATGGGGGCTCCTCGACGACGCCGACGGAAGGGCCGCCCCACGTCGTGAAAGGTTTCAACTTGGTTGGCCGGGACGTTAGGCAAGGAGCCGATGGGACGTCAATGGGTGCGGATCGAAAACATCACAGGATCGAGGGTCACAAAGGGATTACGGAGAACTGCCCACACCGGAAGGGTTGACACCCCCGTCGGTGACTCATAACTTCCACTCCTGAATCGTTTCACGAGAGGCTGATCAGATACCCGCCAAGGCCTGTCAGCAGACTTTCGACCCGACGTCACAGGAGCCCTGCAGTGACCGAGCTCGCCGCGGTGAAGGCCGCCCTCAAGACCCAGGCCGTCGAGACGCCGTCGTGGGCGTACGGGAACTCGGGGACCCGCTTCAAGGTGTTCGCGCAGGCGGGCGTGCCGCGTACGCCGTGGGAGAAGCTGGACGACGCGGCCCAGGTGCACGCCGTCACCGGCGTCGCGCCGGCCGTCGCCCTGCACATCCCGTGGGACCGGGTCGACGACTACGCGCCGCTCGCCCGGCACGCCGAGGACCGCGGCCTGACGCTGGGCGCGATCAACTCCAACACCTTCCAGGACGACGACTACAGGCTCGGCAGTATCTGCCATCCGGACGCGGCGGTACGGCGCAAGGCGGTCGACCACCTGCTGGAGTGCGTCGACATCATGGACGCCACCGGATCGAGCGATCTGAAGCTCTGGTTCGCCGACGGCACGAACTACCCCGGCCAGGACGACGTGCGGGGACGGCAGGACCGGCTGGCTCAGGGGCTGGCCGAGGTGTACGAGCGGCTCGGCGAGGGGCAGCGGATGCTGCTGGAGTACAAGCTCTTCGAGCCGGCCTTCTACAGCACGGACGTCCCGGACTGGGGAACGGCGTACGCGCACTGCCTGAGGCTGGGACCGAAGGCGCGGGTCGTGGTGGACACCGGGCACCACGCCCCGGGCACGAACATCGAGTTCATCGTCGCCACCCTGCTGCGGGAGGAACGGCTCGGCGGGTTCGACTTCAACTCCCGGTTCTACGCCGACGACGACCTGATGGCGGGCGCGGCCGATCCCTTCCAGCTGTTCCGGATCATGTACGAGGTGGTACGCGGGGGCGGGTTCACGTCCGAGGTCGCGTTCATGCTCGACCAGTGTCACAACGTCGAGGCGAAGATCCCGGCGATCATCCGGTCGGTGATGAACGTTCAGGAGGCGACGGCCAAGGCGCTGCTGGTGGACCGGAGCGCGTTGTCCGCCGCACAGGGCTCCGGGGACGTGCTCGAGGCCAACGCCGTGCTGATGGACGCGTACAACACGGACGTGCGTCCGCTGCTGCGTGAGGTGCGGGAGGAGATGGGGCTGGACCCCGAGCCCCTCGCGGCGTATCGCCGGTCGGGGTGGGCGGAGAAGATCGTCGCCGATCGGGTGGGGGGCCGGCAGGCCGGGTGGGGGGCGTAGTTCCCCATCGGCACAGTCCGCGCCCCTTCTTGTCCTCCCCTCTCCTGAATGGAGCCCCCCATGTCGCTTCACCCCGAGGCCGCCGCCCTTCTGTCCCGGTCCCATCGGCTCGGCACCGATCCCCGGAACACCAACTACGCGGGCGGCAACGCGTCCGCGAAGGGCACCGGCACCGATCCCGTCACCGGCGGTGACGTCGAGCTGATGTGGGTGAAGGGGTCCGGAGGCGACCTCGGGACACTCACCGAGGCAGGGCTCGCCGTGCTGCGGCTGGACCGGCTGCGGGCGCTGAAGGACGTCTACCCGGGTGTCGAGCGCGAGGACGAGATGGTCGCCGCGTTCGACTACTGCCTGCACGGCAAGGGAGGGGCGGCGCCCTCCATCGACACCGCCATGCACGGGCTGGTCGGCGCCCCGCACGTGGACCATCTGCACCCCGACTCCGGTATCGCGCTCGCCTGTGCCGCCGACGGGGAGAAGCTGACCGCCGAGTGCTTCGGGGACCGTGTGGTGTGGGTGCCGTGGCGGCGGCCCGGGTTCCAGCTGGGGCTGGACATCGCGGCGGTCAGGGAAGCCAATCCGCGGGCGATCGGCTGTGTGCTCGGCGGGCACGGGATCACCGCGTGGGGCGCGGACTCCGAGGAGTGCGAGCGCAACTCGCTGCACATCATCCGCACCGCCGAGGACTTCCTCGCCGAACGCGGGAAGCCCGAGCCGTTCGGGGCGGTCGTCGAGGGGTACGAGGCGCTGCCCGAGGGCGAGCGGAAGAAGCGGGCCGCCGCCCTGGCACCCCACGTACGCGCGCTCGCCTCGCGGGACAGGGCGCAGGTCGGGCACTTCAGCGATGCGCACGTCGTGCTCGACTTCCTCTCCCGTGCCGGGCATCCGCGGCTCGCCGCGCTCGGCACCTCCTGCCCCGACCACTTCCTGCGGACCAAGGTCCGGCCGCTCGTGCTCGACCTGCCGCCGGCGGCTCCGCCGGCGCAGGCGATCGCCCGGCTGAAGGAGTTGCACGCCGAGTACCGCGCGGAGTACGCCGCCTACTACCAGAGGCACGCGCTGCCCGACTCCCCCGCGATGCGCGGCGCGGACCCGGCGATCGTGCTCGTGCCGGGCGTCGGCATGTTCTCCTTCGGCAAGGACAAGCAGACGGCCCGGGTGGCCGGCGAGTTCTACGTCAACGCCGTCAACGTCATGCGGGGCGCGGAGGCCGTGTCGGCGTATGCGCCGATCGAGGAGTCGGAGAAGTTCCGTATCGAGTACTGGGCGCTGGAGGAGGCCAAGCTCCGCCGGATGCCCGCGCCGAAGCCCCTCGCGGCACGCGTCGCGCTCGTCACCGGCGCGGGCAGCGGCATCGGCAGGGCGATCGCTCGGCGGCTCGTCGACGAAGGCGCGTGCGTCGTGGTCGCCGATCTGAACGCTCACAACGCCGCCGCCGTCGCCGAGGAGCTGGGCGGGCCCGACACGGCGGTCGCCGTGACGGTGGACGTGACGGACGAGGAGCAGATCGCGGGGGCCTTCCAGGCGGCGCTGCTCGCGTTCGGCGGGGTGGACCTGGTCGTCAACAACGCCGGCATCTCGATCTCCAAGCCGTTGCTGGAGACCTCGGCCGAGGACTGGGACCTCCAGCACGACATCATGGCGCGCGGATCGTTCCTGGTCTCGCGGGAAGCGGCGCGGGTGATGACTGCGCAGGGGCTGGGCGGTGACATCGTCTACATCGCTTCCAAGAACGCCGTGTTCGCCGGGCCCAAGAACATCGCCTACTCGGCCACCAAGGCCGACCAGGCGCATCAAGTGCGGCTGCTGGCAGCTGAGTTGGGTGAACACGGGATCCGGGTCAACGGGGTCAACCCGGACGGGGTCGTACGCGGCTCCGGAATCTTCGCGGGTGGCTGGGGCGCGCAGCGGGCCGCCGTGTACGGAGTGCCGGAGGAGAAGCTCGGCGAGTTCTACGCCCAACGGACGCTGCTCAAGCGGGAGGTGCTGCCCGAGCACGTCGCGAACGCCGTCTTCGCGCTGACCGGCGGGGAACTGACCCACACCACGGGGCTGCACGTCCCGGTCGACGCCGGCGTCGCGGCCGCCTTCCTGCGATGAGCCCGGACGTGAGGGCGTACGCCGCCGTCGACCTCGGCGCGTCCAGCGGCCGGGTCATGGTCGGCCGGGTCGGCCACGACCGGTTGGAGCTGACCGAGGCGCACCGCTTCCCCAACCGGCCGGTGCGGCTTCCCGAAGGGCTGCGCTGGGACGTGCTCGCCCTGTACGCCGGCGTGCTGGACGGGCTGCGGGCGGCGGGCCGGGTGGATTCCATCGGCATCGACGGCTGGGCCGTGGACTACGGCCTGCTCGACGCGGACGGCGCCCTGCTCGGCAATCCCGTCCATTACCGCGACGCGCGCACCGAGGGCGTGGCGCGGAAGGTTCGGGCGACGATGCCGGCCGCCGAACTGTACGCGGCGACCGGCATCCAGGACGCGCCCTTCAACACCCTGTACCAGCTGACGGCGGCCCGCTCCTCTCCCCAACTCGCCACCGCGCGACGCCTGCTGCTGCTCCCCGACCTGCTGACGTACTGGCTCACGGGCGAGCAGGGCACCGAGCTCACCAACGCCTCGACCACCCAGCTCGTCGACCCGCGCACGCACGACTGGTCGTACGAGGTCGCGGCGCGGCTGGGCATCGACCTGGACCTGTTCGCGCCGCTGCGCCGGCCCGGGGATCCGGCGGGCGTGCTGCGGCCCGAGGTGCTGCGGGAGACCGGGCTGCGCGGGCCGGTGCCGGTGACGGCCGTCGCCTCGCACGACACGGCGTCCGCGGTGGCCGCCGTGCCCGCCGGCGGGGAACGGTTCGCGTACATCTGCACGGGCACCTGGTCGCTGGCCGGCCTGGAGCTGGACGCCCCGGTGCTCACCGAGGACAGCCGCGCCGCCAACTTCACCAATGAGCTGGGGCTCGACGGCACGGTTCGCCACCTGCGCAACATCATGGGGCTGTGGCTGCTCCAGGAGTGCGTACGGGCCTGGGGCGACCCGGACCTGGGCGAGCTGCTGCGGGAGGCTGCCGAGGTGCCCGCGCTCCGGTCGGTCGTGGACGCGGGCGACGCCGCCTTCCTGGCGCCGGGCCGGATGCCGGAGCGGATCGCGGCGGCCTGCCGGGCCTCCGGTCAGCCGGTGCCCGGCTCGCCCGCCGAGATCACCCGCTGCATCCTCGACTCCCTCGCCCTCGCCCACCGCCGGGCGGTCGCCGAGGCGCAGCGGCTGGCCGACCGTCCCGTCGACGTCGTGCACATCGTGGGCGGTGGCGCCCGCAACGCCTTGTTGTGCCGGCTGACCGCCGACGCCTGCGGGCTGCCCGTGGTCGCCGGGCCGGCCGAGGCGGCGGCCCTCGGCAACATCCTGGTGCAGGCCCGGGCGCACGGGCTCGTCGGCGACCGGGCCGACATGCGGGCCCTGCTCGCCCGGACGCAGCCGCTCGTGCGGTACGAACCGGGCGGCGACGGGGCGGCCTGGCGCGCGGCCGAGGCCCGGCTCGCCGCCGTCACCCCGTGAGCCGCTGCTTCGCCAGGCCGGGAGACTCCGGTCTCCGCCACGCCGGAAACCGGAGTCTCCCGTCGGGCCCGTCGCCTGACTACTCCCCCACTACGCTGAACGCGTGCGGGAGGTGCCCCCATCACTCGTCCGATGACCGACCACGAGGAGCCGCGATGCGTGTCGCTCTGTTCCTGACCTGCGTCAACGACACGCTCTATCCGGACACCGGGCGCGCGGTGGTGAAACTCCTGACCAGGCTGGGCGTGGAGGTGGACTTCCCGATGGCCCAGACATGCTGTGGGCAGGCGCACTACAACACCGGGTACCGGCACGAGGCCGAGCCGCTGGCCCGGCGTTTCTCCGATGTCTTCCGGGACTACGAGGCGATCGTGACCCCGTCCGGTTCCTGCGGTGCGATGGTGCGGGAGCTGTATCCGCGCATGGGCGAACGGGCACGGGCCGAGGGGCGCGGGGGCGGGCTCGCGGCCACCCTGGCCCCGGTGGTGCCCAGGACGTACGAACTGACGGAGTTCCTGGTGGACGTGCTGGGGGTGACGGACGTGGGCGCGTACTACCCGCACACGGTGACCTATCACCCGACCTGCCACGGGCTGCGGAGCCTGGGCCTGGGGGACCGGCCGCTGCGGCTGCTGCGCGCGGTGAAGGGGCTGGAGCTGGTGGAGCTGCCCGGGGCCGAGGAGTGCTGCGGCTTCGGCGGCACCTTCGCGGTGAAGAACCCCGACGTCTCGGCGGCGATGGGCGCCGACAAGGTGCGCAACGCCGAGTCGACGGGCGCGGAGGTGCTGTGCGCGGGCGACAACTCGTGCCTGATGCACATCGGCGGCACGATGGCCCGCCTCGGGACGCGCATGCGGCCGGTGCACATCGCGGAGATCCTGGCCGGCACGGAGGAGGAGGCCGCGGCATGAGCGCGACGTTCGTGGGAATGCCCGGCTCCTCGGCGTTCCCCGCCTTCCCCCGGGCCGCGCACGACGCCGTGCGCGACACCACCCTGCGCGGCAATCTGCGCCACGCCACCCACACCATCCGCGCCAAGCGGGCCGCGGCCGTGGCGGAGATGCCGGACTGGGCGGCGCTGCGTGAGGCGGGACGGCAGATCAAGGACCACACCCTGCGTCATCTGGACTGGTATCTGGTGCGGGTGGAGCAGGCGGTCACCGCCGCGGGCGGCACCGTCCACTGGGCCGCCGACGCCGACGAGGCCAACCGGATCGTGGCCGGACTGGTCAAGACCACGGGCGAGAGCGAGGTCGTCAAGGTCAAGTCGATGGCCACCCAGGAGATCGGCCTCAACGAGGCCCTCGAGGCCGAGGGCATCCGGGCCTACGAGACCGATCTCGCCGAGCTGATCGTGCAGTTGGGCCACGACCGGCCCTCGCACATCCTCGTGCCCGCGATCCACCGCAACCGCGGCGAGATCCGGGACATCTTCCGCTCCGAGATGAGCCGGTGGGGCCGCCCGGCCCCCGAGGGCCTCACCGACACTCCCGCCGAACTCGCCGAGGCCGCGCGGCTGCACCTGCGGGAGAAGTTCCTGCGCGCCAAGGTCGGCATCTCCGGCGCCAACTTCGTCGTCGCCGAGACCGGCACGCTGGTGGTGGTGGAGTCCGAGGGGAACGGGCGGATGTGCCTGACCCTGCCCGAGACGCTGATCTCGGTCGTGGGCATCGAGAAGATCGTGCCCACCTGGCGCGACCTGGAAGTCTTCCTCCAGACGCTCCCCCGCTCCTCGACGGCCGAGCGGATGAACCCGTACACGTCCATGTGGACCGGCACCACCGACGGAGACGGGCCCGCGACCTTCCACCTGGTACTGCTCGACAACGGCCGCACCGACACACTCGCCGACGAGGTCGGCCGCCAGGCCCTGCGCTGCATCCGCTGCTCGGCCTGCCTGAACGTCTGCCCGGTCTACGAGCGGGCCGGCGGGCACGCCTACGGCTCGGTCTACCCTGGCCCGATCGGCGCCATCCTCAGCCCCCAACTGCGCGGCACGGCAAGCGAGATCGACGCCTCCCTGCCGTACGCGTCCTCACTGTGCGGCGCCTGCTACGAGGTGTGCCCGGTGGCCATCGACATCCCCGAGGTGCTGGTCCACCTGCGCGAACGCGTCGTCGAGGGCGGCCCGGCGACGCGCGCGGGCAACAAGGTGCTCCTCAAGCCGGCCAAGGGGCACGCCGCCGAGCGCGCGGCCATGCGCGCGGCCCGCTGGGCCCTGACCCGCCCCGGCGCGCTGCGCGGCGGCCAGCGGCTCGCCTCCCGGACCCGCCGCTTCCATCCCCGCACGCTGCCCGGCCCCGGCCGGGCCTGGAGCGGCACCCGCGATCTGCCGCCGGTGCCGGCGGAGCCGTTCCGCGACTGGTGGCAGCGCACGGACGGCCGACCCGGCGGAAAGGACGCGAAGTGAGCAGCAGGGACCGGATCCTGGGCCGGGTACGGCGCGCCCTGGCGGACGTACCACCGGACGACACTCCCCCACCAGCGCCGGAACGGCCCGGCAGGCACCCCAGGTACGAGCAGGCGGTCTCCCGCGACTATCTGCGGCAGCACGGCGACCGGAGCACCGAGGAGACGGTGGACCTGCTCGCCGAGAACCTGACCGACTACCGGGCGATCGTGCACCGCTGCGACGCTGAGGGGCTGCCCCGGCTGATCGCCCACCTGCTGGGCGAACGGGGCTCGAACACCGTCCTTGTGCCGCCCGGCCTGGAGCAGGGCTGGCTGACCGCCATCGAGATCACCCTGGTCGCGGACCGGCCGGACAGCACCCCGCACGAACTCGACCGGGTCGACAGCGTCGTCACCGGCTGCGCGGTCGCCGTCGCCGAGACAGGCACCCTCGTCCTGGACGGCTCCCCCGACCAGGGCCGGCGCCGGATCACACTCGTCCCCGACCACCACATCTGCGTGGTGCGCGTTCCGGGCCAGGTCGTCTCCTCCGTGCCGCAGGCACTGGACCGCCTCGACCCGACCCGGCCGCTGACCTGGATCTCCGGCCCCTCCGCCACCAGTGACATCGAACTGGACCGGGTGGAGGGCGTGCACGGGCCGCGCACCCTGGAGGTGGTGCTGGTGAGCGGGGAGTGACGTCGTCGGGCGGTGTCCTGTCCGCCCCGCGCCTACACTCCGCCCGGCTTCGCGTACCGCTGTGCCATGGGGCCCGCGAAGTCGTACACCACGACCTGCTCGTCGCCCACGACCCAGGCGTCGTGTCCGGGCGAGCAGACGAAGACGTCGCCCGGTCCCACCTCGGCCTCGCCGCCGTCGTCCATGGCCAGGTGCATACGGCCCTGTACGACATAGCTGTTGTGGTGGACCAGGCAGCTGCGCGTCCCGGCGATCGGGCCGACCGACTCGGACCAGCGCCAGCCCGGTTCGAAGGTGGCCACGGCGAAGTCGAGTCGGGTGAGGTGGACGGCTTCGAGGTGGCCCCGTGGGAAGTCGCGCCGCTCGTCCGGCTTCTCGACCGTCTTCACTTCCAGCATGACGGTGATCTCCCTTCCGGCCGTTGATCCCTGCGGCCGGGGCCGGTCTCCGTCTCCGCGCCGACGCGCACGGTACCGGCGGGGGCCGAGCCCCGCGCTCTCATCGTCTCCCCGCCGAGGGGCCCTCGCCAATCGGCTCCCGCGGGCGGGCACGGCGCCCGGACGGGTTCCGGGCCGCCGGGCAAAACCAGTTGACCGGACCACGGGACACCTCGTTCGATGGCTGCCCATGTGTGCCGACAGCTCGCGCCCGGACCAGCCGGACTTCGACGACTCGCTCGTGCTGCGGCTGATCGCCGCTCAGTTCCCGCGGTGGGACGGGCTTCCCGTCCGGCGGATCGGCTCCGCCGGCACCTCCAACGTCATGTACCGGCTCGGCGAGGACATGGTCGTACGGCTGCCCCGCACCGCCGGAGCCGCCGAGGACGTCGAGAAGGAGCACACCTGGCTGCCCCGGCTCGCACCGTCGCTGCCGCTCGCCGTGCCCGTACCGCTGGGCATGGGGGCGCCGGACGACGGCTGCCCCTGGCCCTGGTCCGTCTACCGGTGGATCGGCGGGGAGATCCCGGCGGTCGGCGCCGTCGCCGAGCCGCTCCGGCTGGCGTCGGACCTGGCGCGGTTCGTCACCGCGCTGCACCGGATCGATCCCGCGGACGGGCCGCCCTCCTACCGCGGTGAACCCCTGGCCGCGCGGGACGCCGAGACCCGCGCGGCCATCGCCGCGGTGCGCGGCGCCGTCGACCCGGACGCGGCCGAGGCCGCCTGGGACGAGGCGCTGCGGGCACCCGGTCCGGACGGGCCGCCGGTGTGGATCCACGCCGATCTGCAACCCGGGAACATGCTGCTGGCCCGGGACCGGCTGTGCGCGGTGATCGACTTCGGCTGCCTCGGGCTGGGCGATCCCGCCGTCGACCTCCTCGCGGCGTGGTACGTGGTGCCGGACACCGCACGGCCGCACTTCCGCACCGCCCTGAACGTGGACGACGCGACCTGGGCACGGGGACGAGGCTGGGCCCTGTCGGTCGCGCTCATGGAACTGTCCCACTACCGCGACACCAACCCGTTCATGGCCCGCGTCGCCCGGCACGTCATCACCGAGATCCTCCACGACCACAGCACGGCGCGGGCCGGCATTCGGCGACGGTGACGGCTGCGCAAGCAGACCGGCGGACGGTCGCGGCGACGGCTGCACGAGCGGACCCGGACAGACCAACAGATGGCCGCGGTGACAACCACACGCGCCGAGCCGGAAAGACCCGCAGACGGTCGCAGTGAGCCCCACGAACCGCGACGGACAGACCAGGGAGACGGCCGCGGTGACGGCTGCGTGAGCGACGCCGGACAGACCGGCAGGCGGCAGCGCGAGCGGCGCCGAGCGGGCCGGCAGGCGGCCGTGGTGACGGCTCCACAAGCCCCACGCCGAACAGACCCGCGGACGCCGCGGTGACGGCTGCGCGAGCGGCGCCGGGCAGGTCGGCAGGCCGCAGCGGTGACGGCTGTGCGAGCCACACCAGACAGGCCGGCGGACGGACGCGGTGACAGCTCCACGAGCCGCGCCGGACAGACCAGCAGGAAGCCGCAGTAACAACTCCACGACCAGCCCGAGACGGGCCAACGAACGGCCGCGGAGACCGCGGCGTGAGCGACGCCGGACAGACCGGCAGGCGGCAGCGCGAGCGGCGCCGAGCAGACCAGCAGGCGGCAGTGGTGGCGGCTGTACGAGCAGCCCCGGACAGGTCGGCAGGCGGCAGGCGGCAGCGGTGACGGTTGTGCCGGCCGCGCCGGGCGGGCCGGTGGACGGCCGTGGTGGCCGCTGCGGGAGTGGCCGGATCACGGGCCGTGGGTGGGGTGGCGCGGGCCGGGTCGGCTTGTGCGGCGCCGCCAGGGCGAAGGAGTTCTCCGGAGCGGCCCTACGGAAGTCGGCGATGCGCAGGTCCGGCCGACGGCGGTACGGGGGCGTACTCGGCGTCGGTGCCGTCCTCCAGGACAGCGCAGACACGTCCGTAGGTTCGCGGCCGGCGGCCCGGCGCGGACGCCGAGTGCGCCGGGGTACGACGGCGCACGAGCCGGCCCGCCGGCCTTTACGGGAGAACTGGGCCGGGGTCAGCCAGTGCCGCGCTGCCGCCTGATCCTGTCGGCCACCTCGTTCCGCTCGGTCTCCCACCAGGGGCGGACGAGCACGGGCGCGGACGCCGGGACCTGTTCGCCGGCCGGCCGGGACGGTACGGCGACGCGGGCGAGTTCCTGGTCGAGGCGGCGGTCGAGGGCGGCGTTCTGGACGCGTTCGGCGCGCGCCCACTGCACCAGGATCGCCAGGATGAAGGGAAGCGCGACCAGTTCGGCGATGCTGACCATCGCGCCGCCGCCGACCTGCTGGTCGTGGTGGACGTCCGTGACCCAGGCAGGCGCGTGGTGCAGGTACCAGGCCCCCGCGATCAGCGTCCCGTGGGTCATCACCACGACACCCGGCAACGCGTCGACGATGCCGTCCAGGAACACCAGCGCGGCCCGCACCGGATGAGTGCACCAGGACGGCAGCGCCCGCTCGTGGGTGAGCACCGGGACGACGAACAGGCAGCCCGCGGTGAGCAGATGCAGGTACATCAGCTCGTGCAGCCAGCCGACGCGCAGCGCGGTGGCGAAGTACGGCGTGAAGTACACGACGAGTTCGGTGGCGAGCACGAGGGCCGTACTGACCAGGGGAAAGGTGAGCACACGCACCAGCCGCCCGGTCATCGCCCGCCGGACCCGCTCCGCTCTGCCCTCCGGCAGCGCCTCCACCGCGAGCCGCAGCGGGTCGCCGAGGGCCAGGCCGAGGGGCGCGACCAGGTCGAGCAGGATGTTCTGCACGGCGGCGGGCCAGAACAGGACGTGGTCGTACACGGCCAGCGCCGACATCGTGGCCACCACCAGCGTGCCCAGTCCGAGCAGCGCGAAGGCGGCGGTACGGGCGGGCGACCAGCTCCTGCCCCGCCGCCGCAGCCGCAGCACGCCCCAGCCGTACAGTCCGCCCAGAACGGCCACCACGACCAGCGCCGGGACGTCGGCCTGCCACGAGGACAGCAGACGACCGAGGGTCGGCTCGGCGAGTTGCCCGGCCGACAGTTCGGTCACCGCGCCAGGAATCATGCGTTTCGCTCTCCATCCACCCACAGGGGACGAGTCGGTTCATGCCTCCTGCGGACGGTAGTCGCCGGCGGCCGCGCCCGGGACGGCAGGGTGAGGGCGTCCGGCGCGTCGCGTCAACACGGCACCACGCCCGGGATGGGGCCGCTCAACCGGCCGAACCGCCCGGAAGCCGGGCCTCCCGAGGGGGCCACGGAGGCCGAGCGGGCCTCGCCCGAAGGCGTCCACGCGCCCCGGCCGAGCGACGACTTCTCACGGATTCCTCACCGTGGACTTACCGCGACGACCCGCTCTCGGCGTGCACGCGAATCTGGCAAAATCGCCCTGAACTGCAAACTTCCGCCAGATGGGAACCTGTCCGTAACCACGAAGTTCCTGACAACTACGCGCGTTGACTCTAGGCTGCGGCCTGCTGCCCCACTCTTTCCAGTCACATCAGGAGCACCATGTCGCCGACCCACTCCCGCCGCCCGGCTCCGCGAAGAGCCCTCATAGCGGCTCTCGCCGCGGCCGCCACGCTGGCCACCGCCGGTGCTCTCGTCGCGGCCAACCCCGCGCAGGCCGGCCCCGACGCCGGCTCGACCCCCCTGAAGGACCTCCAGCTCCTCGCCATCAACGACTTCCACGGCAACCTGGAGCCGCCGGCCGGCTCCTCCGGCCGGGTCACCGAGCGGCAGGCCGACGGCACCACCAAGGACATCGACGCCGGCGGCGTGGAGTACCTGGCGAGCAGCCTGCGCACCGCGCGCACCGGCCACGACCGGTCGCTGACCGTCGCCGCCGGCGACATCGTCGGCGCCAGCCCGCTGCTGTCCGGCCTCTTCCACGACGAGCCGACCATCGAGGCGATGAACAAGCTCGGCCTGGACGTCACGGGCGTGGGCAACCACGAGTTCGACGAGGGCAAGGACGAGCTGCTCCGCCTCCAGAACGGCGGCTGCCACCCGGTCGACGGCTGCTACGCCGAGGGTCGCAAGTTCAAGGGCGCCGACTACCCGATCCTGTCGGCCAACGTGATCAACGAGAAGACCGGCAAGCCGCTTCTCAAGCCGTACGTCGTCCAGAACGTCAAGGGCGCGAAGGTCGGTTTCATCGGCGTCACCCTCAAGGGCACCCCGAACGTCGTCACGGCCGCGGGCGTCAAGGGACTGAAGTTCCTCGACGAGGCCGAGACGATCAACAAGTACACCAAGGAACTCCAGCAGCAGGGCATCCACGCGATCGTGGCGCTCGTCCACGAGGGCGGGTTCCCGGCTTCCTCGGCGTACAACTACGACTGCGACGCGGGCGGCAGCACCGGGCTGAGTGGTCCCATCGTGGACATCGCCAAGAAGGTCGCGCCGGAGGTCGACGCCCTCGTCACCGGCCACACCCACAACGCGTACGTCTGCTCCATCCCGGACCCGGCGGGCCACCCCCGCCTGGTGACCAGCGCCGCCTCCTACGGCCGGCTCTTCACCGAGCTGAACATGAAGTACGACCCGCGCACCGACGACATCGTCCGCGCCACGGTCAAGGGCTCCAACCGCGTCGTCAACCGGACCCAGTCCAAGGCGGCCGACCTGACGCAGCTGCTCGACGACTGGCAGACCCTGGCCGCGCCGGTCGCCAACAAGCCGGTCGGCTACATCACCAAGGACGTCACCCGCACCGGTGCCGTCGAGTCGCCGCTGGGTGACCTGATCGCGGACGCGCAGCTGGCGCACGCCAAGTCCCTGGACAGCCGTGCCGTCGTGGCGCTGATGAACCCGGGCGGCATCCGTGCCGACCTGGTCTACGCCGCCTCCGGCAAGGAGGGCGACGGCGTGGTGACCTTCGGCGAGGGCTTCGCGGTGCAGCCCTTCAGCAACACGGTCAACCTCAAGAACCTGACCGGCGCGCAGCTGATCACCGTACTGAAGCAGCAGGTCAGCGGCAGCAACGCCGCCGCCCCGAAGTACCTGCAGATCTCCTCCGGCCTCACCTACACCCTGGACCTGACCAAGACGGGCGCCGACCGCGTCGTCGAGGACTCCATCCGGCTGGACGGCAAGCCGATCGACCCCACCGCCACCTACCGCGTCGCCATGAACTCCTTCCTGGCCGACGGCGGTGACGGCTTCACCGAGTTCGCCAAGGGCACCGACCAGTTCGTCGGCAGCGACGACCTGGCCGCCCTGGTCGACTACCTGACGGCGAACACCTCGGCCGCCGCGCCGTACGCGCCGACCGCCGCCGACCGGGTCACCGTCGTCAAGTAAGCGACGATCCGACCGATCGGACGAGGGCGGGCCTTGTACAAGGCCCGCCCTCGCGTGTGTCCGCGGGCGGTGCGGCGGACCGGCCGGCGTCGGCGGGGGCGCCCGCCCGATGGCCCGGCGCCCGGCGCGGCAGGGTCCGGAAGGGCCCCGGACAGTGCCGTTCGGCCCTGGCTCCGACTCCCGGCCGGGCGGAGACTGGGAGGGACCGCCGTACGGGGCCGCGCGCGGCCGGGACGTGGCGTCCGGCCTGCGCCCGCAACAGGAGGTACGCCATGACGGGAGCGGTCGCCGGACCCGCCCGCCTCACCGCGTGGGCGGCCACGGTGCTCCCCCGCCACCCCGCCTCGCTGCCGAGCCGTGCGCGGCGGCTCCCGTGAGCGCTCCGGCCGGGAGCCGCGGCACGCCCGGCAGGCCGCTGCGCCGACTGGCCAGGGCACTGACCCCGACCACCGCCGAGTTCCAGCCCGTGCTCCTGGCCGTCACCGCCGCGGCCCTGATCGCCGGAGGCGTCTCCTGGCTGGCCGGGAACACCGGCCTGGCCGACGTGTGCTGGGGGCTCGGCACCGTCGCCGCCGTCGTGCCCGCGCTGGGCTGGGTGGTGGCCGCGCTCCGCCAGGGCCGTACGGGCGTGGATCTGATCGCGGTTCTGGCGCTCGGCGGCACCCTGGCGGTCGGCGAGTTCCTCGCCGGCGCGCTCATCGCCCTGATGCTCGCCACCGGCCGCACCCTGGAGGCCGCGGCCGAGCGACGTGCCTCCCACGAGCTGGTCGCCCTGCTGGAGCACGCGCCCCGCACGGCCCGCCGCCGTGCCGGCACCGTCGTCCGCACGGTGCCGCTGGCCGAGGTCGGCGTCGGCGACCTGCTGGTGGTGGGTCCGGGCGAGGTCGTCCCCGTGGACGGCAGGGTGGTGGACGCCCTGGCCGTGCTCGACGAGTCGGTGCTCACCGGGGAGGCCACTCCCGTCGAGCGGGCGCGGGGCCAGGAGGTGCGCAGCGGTGTGGTCAACGCCGGCGACGCCTTCGAGCTGCGGGCCGCGGCGACCGAGCAGGACAGCACGTACGCCGAGATCGTGCGGCTGGCCCGGCAGGCGGGCGCCGAGTCGGCCCCCCTGGTCCGCCTGGCCGACCGCTACGCGGCCTGGTTCCTGCCGCTGTCCGTGGCGACCGCCGGACTGGCCTGGCTGCTCAGCGGGTCCGCGGTGCGCGCGGTGGCGGTCCTCGTGGTCGCCACGCCGTGCCCCCTGCTGCTCGCCGCTCCGGTCGCGATCGTCTCCGGTCTGTCCCGGGCCTCCCGGCTCGGTGTGGTGGTCCGTGACGGCGGCGCCCTGGAGAACCTCGGACGGGCCCGTACGCTGCTGCTGGACAAGACCGGCACGCTCACCGGCGGCCGGCCGCGCGTGGTCGACGTGACCGCGGCGCCCGGCTGGAAGCCCGCCGACGTGCTGCACCTGGCGGCCACCCTCGACCAGTACTCGCCGCACGTCCTGGCGCGGGCCATCGTCGACGCGGCGCACGAGCGCGGGCTGGACCCGGGCGTGGCGCTGGAGGTGTCGGAGGAGGCCGGCCGGGGGATCTCCGGCGTCGTCGGCGGGCGCGGGGCGACCATCGGCCGGCTGCCCGCCGGTACGGAGGCTCCCGCGTGGGCCCGGGCGGTGGAGAACCGGGCGATGCTGGACGGCGCCGCGGTGGCCTGGCTCACGGTCGAGGCCCGGCCCGTCGGTGCCGTGCTCCTGCGCGATCCGGTGCGGCACGACGCCCCCCGGACGCTGCGTCGGCTGCGCACGGCGGGCATCGAACGGATCGTCATGCTCACCGGGGACCGGCCCGAGCCCGCCCGTGAGGTCGCCGCCGTCCTCGGACTCGACGGCGTGCGCGCCGAGCTCTCCCCGGCCGGCAAGGTGGCCGCGGTCCGCGCGGAGCAGGAGCGCGCGGTCACCGTGATGGTGGGGGACGGCGTCAACGACGCACCGGCACTCGCCGCCGCGGACGTCGGTGTGGCGATGGGGGCGCGCGGATCCTCCGCCTCCTCCGAGGCCGCCGACATCGTCCTGACCACCGACCGCCTGGACCGGCTGGCCGACGCGGCCGCGGTCGCGGTGCGCGCACGGCGCATCGCGGTGCAGAGTGCCCTCGGGGGCATGCTGATGTCCCTGGCCGCCATGGTCGCGGCCGCCTTCGGGCTGCTGCCGCCCGCGGTGGGCGCGCTGCTCCAGGAGGGGATCGACGTCGTGGTGATCCTCAACGCGCTGCGCGCCCTGCGCACGGACCGGGCGGCCCAGCCGGCGCTCGAACCCTCCACTCAGGCCCTCATCCAGCGCTTCGCCGCCGAGCACGACGACCTTCAGGACGTCCTGGAGGCGGTGCGCTCGGCCGCGGCCCGGCTGGCCGTACGTCCCGGCCCGGACGCTCTGGCGTCGGTGCGTGAAGTGCACCGGCTGCTCACCGAACGGCTGCTGCCCCACGAGTACGCCGAAGAGCACCAGCTCTACCCGGCGCTGATGCCCGCGCTCGGCGGCCCCGAGGCGACCGCCACCATGAGCCGGGCCCACGCCGAGATCGAGCGGCTCTCCCGGCGCATCGCCACGCACCTCTCGCTGGCCGGCACCGAGGGTGCCCTCGCCCCCGAGCAGTCCGAGGACCTGCTCGCCTGCCTCTACGGCCTGCACACCGTGCTGCGCCTGCACTTCGCGCAGGAGGAGGAGAACTACTTCTCGCTCGCCCCGTGAACCCCGGCTCCGGCCTCGGCTGCCGTCCGAGGGCCGGGGGCCTTTCGGCTCTGGCGCGGCCGCGGGCGTGCGCGCAAGGTGAGAAGTGGCGGGACAACCACGTACGGAACTCGCACGGAAGTGGTCGCGATGGAAGCCAAGCAGTGGACCGTGCAGATCTACATCACCGAGGACGGCGACGACACCCACGCCCGTGCCGTCCTCAGCACCCGCGAAGCGTCGACGGTCACCGGTCGGGGCGTGGCCCGGCGCAACCCCATCGACCGTCCGATTCCCGAGATCGGGGACGAACTCGCCGTCAGCAGGGCCCTGGAGGACCTCGCGATCCGGCTGCACGACGTGGCCTCCGACGACATCGTCGAGCTGGCCGGTCCCGCGCCCGCCTGACGGACGTCCTCGCGGCGTGCGGCGACGGCCCGCCGGCGCCATTTGGGGCCGAAGGGCCCCCTGGCGGGCCCGAGCGGCCCGTGGCGGCGCGGGCCGTACGGGAACAGGCTGGATACAGCAGCGCAGCGGCATCCCGGAGCGGGGCGACCGGCATAACCGGAGGGGGACGATGACGGACAGCCCCACCACCGCGGGCCTGGTCAGGAGCGGACTCGACGCCCTGTTCAGGCCCCTCGGCGGGCCCGGCCGCACGGTCGCCGGACCCACCGGGCGCGACGGCGGCCCGGTCCAGGGCTCGGCCCGTGGCCGCGCGGACTGCGGACGGTGCGCCACGCGGTACGCGGTCGGTGCCGGCCGCACCGGGGACGCCGCGGCGCCGCACGACGAACTCGCCGACCGAGCGAGGCGGCAGGAACGAGAGGAGCCGGAGCGATGACCTCCACCACCACCCGGGCCGCGGCCCTTCCGGCCGAGCACCGTGCGCGGCTCATGCGGTTCGCCCGCGAGACCTCCTTCGACATGGGCGCCCGTCTGTTCCACGAGGGGCGGCACGCCGACCGGTTCTGGATCATCCGGACCGGCACCGTCGCCCTCGACCTGCACGTCCCGGGCCGGAGCGCCGCCGTCATCGAATCGCTGGGCCACGGCGAACTGCTCGGCTGGTCCTGGCACTTCCCGCCCTATGTGTGGCAGCTGGGCGCCGAGGCCACGAGCCCGGTGCGGGCCTACGAGTTCGACGCCGAGGCCGTGCGCAAGCTGTGCGGGGAGGATCCCGAGTTCGGTCGCGCCGTCGCCGCCTGGGTCGGCGGTGTGGTCGCCCACCGGCTCCACGCGGCCCGCATCCGGCTGCTCGACCTGTACGCCCCCTACGGCAGCGGGGGCCGGTGAACCCGCCCGCACCCGCATCCGACGTCCCGAGGAGGAGACCGTGCACGGCAGCCCGCACATCGTGAGCGACGTCATGACGCACACCGTCGTGGCCGTCGGTCGTGACGCCCCGTTCAAGGAGATGATCAACCTCATGGCGCAGTGGAAGGTCAGTGCCCTTCCGGTGCTGGAGGGCGAGGGACGCGTGATCGGTGTCGTGTCCGAGGCCGACCTGCTGCCCAAGGAGGAGTTCCGCGACAGCGACCCCGACCGGTTCACCCAGCTGCGCCGGCTGTCCGACCTGGCCAAGGCGGGCGCGGTGACGGCCGGGGAGCTGATGACGACTCCGGCGGTCACCGTGCACTCCGACGCCACGCTCGCCGAGGCCGCGCGCATCATGGCCCAGCGCCGGGTCAAGCGGCTGCCCGTCGTCAACGGCGAGGGGATGCTGGACGGCATGGTCAGCCGGGGCGACCTGCTGAAGGTGTTCCTGCGGTCGGACGACGACCTCGCCGAGGAGGTCCGCCGGGAGATCGTCTCCTACCTCTTCCCCGCCCCGCTCGAACCGATCCACATCGGCGTCCGCGACGGCGTGGTCACGCTCACCGGCCGGATCCGGGACAGCTCGCTGGTGCCCGTGGCCGCCCGCCTGGTACGGGCCGTCGAGGGAGTCGTCGACGTCGAGTGCGACCTCACGAGCGGCTCGGCGCTGACCGAACCGCGCTGACCGAACCGCGCTGAGCGCATCGCGCCGGTGCCGTCGCCTCCCCGGCGGCGGCCGGTGCAGCCCGCGGGCCGTGGGGCGGCGGCCACGGCCCGACGGACCGCGCGATCACATCGGTCGTGCAGGTCGTACCGGTCATCCGGGTCCGGTCAGTCGTGGGGTACGAGCACGACCGGGCGGGTGACGTGGTGGACGAGGGCGTGCGCGACGGGACCCGCGTGCGCGATCACGGGGTACTTTCTGCGGCGGCCCACCACCAGCAGGCCCGACCCGCTCACGGCGCGCGGCAGAACGTGGGCCGGGCGCCCCTCGTGCAGGGTCTCGGTCACGTACACCGCGGGGAACTTCTGCCGCCAGGGCTCCAGCAGCGCGGCGAGTTCCCGCTCCGCCTCCTGCCGCAACGATCCCCGGGTCCGCGCGTCCGGCAGCCCGTGGGTGAGCGGCACGTGCCAGGCGTGCACCACGCGCAGGGGCGCCCTGCGCAGTTCGGCGGCGCGGAAGGCGAAGTCCAGCAGGTCGTCGCAGGGGCCGTCGGTGTCGACGGCGACCGCCACGTCACGGTGCGCGGTCCGCGTCGAGGGACGTCCGGAGACGTCCGGCAGATGTTCGCTCTCCGCGGTCTCGCCCGCTCGTACGAGGACGACGGGCCGCTCGGCGTGCACGGCGGTCGCCATGGCCACCGAGCCCAGGACGAAGCCCCCGACCGCGCCGAGCCCCTGGCTGCCGATGACCAGCAGTTCGGCGTCCTCCGCCTCGTCGAGCAGCGCGGGACCCGGCTGCCGGTGCACCTGCTCGCCGGACAGGTCCAGCCGCGGGTACGACTCGGTGAGCTGGGTGACCGTGTCCCGCAGCATCCGCCGCGCGCGGGACTGCGGCACCCGCACCTCGGGCAGGTCCGCTCTCCCGGCGGTCTCGGGCAGGCCCTCCCAGGCGTGCACCAGCCGGAGCGGCAGCCCTCGTCGCAGGGCTTCCCTGGCCGCCCAGTGGGCCGCGGCGAGGCTCTCGCGCGAGCCGTCCAGGCCGGCCACGACGGGTCTCAGCATGACGGTCACCTTCCTTGTCCCCCGCGCTTGTCCCCCTTCTTCCCCGTTCTCCCCCGCGGGTGCGCGGTCGGCGCCACACCGGCCGCGCACCGCGGGTGCGGCAGATCGCCCCTGCTCAGACGTGCCGCACCGGGATGGTCCTGGTGCCCGTCTTCTCCTCCGGGACCGGGACCTTGATGGTCAGGACGCCGTCCTCGTACTCCGCGTACTCCGCGCCCGCCCCGTCGCCCCGGGCCCCGGCCTGAAGCCGAACCGAGCGGACGAACGTGCGCAGCGGAGCTCCGTGCGGTGCTTCTCCTCCAGTCTCGCGCGTTCGAGCCGCGGCGGCGCTGGGCCGACCGGCCTGGTGGGTGGCGGACGGTGGGCCCGAGGTCCCGCCCCGGCGGGGACGAACGGCCGGTGTGACCGCGTCGGGCGGCCCCAGGACGGCGGCCCGCGAGGCTGTCACGCTGGGGTGGAGGAAGCCGCGCGGGCGACCGTCCGCTCGGCGCGTCGGGGGTGGCCGGAGGACCCGGGGGGTGGTCGAAGGACCGAAGGGAGCAGCGATGAGGGCGAACAAACCCGTCCGGCGTCCGCTGTGGCGGTGGCGGAGCAACCCGATGCGCCGTCGCGAGGACGTGATCGAGGGCTGGGTCCTGCTGGCCACGTGGGCCGTCATCGCGGTGGGGGCTCCCCTGGCGGGCGTGGTCGTCGGACAGGCGACGGCGGACGGCCTCGCCCGGCAGCAGGTGGAGCGGCACCCGGCCACCGCCGTCCTGGTCCACTCGGCGCGGCCCGGCGGCGACAACGTGACGACGCCGGACGACCGGGTCGTGGGAACCGTCCGCTGGACGGCTCCGGACGGTACCCGGCACGAGGACCGGACCCTCGTCGCGCCCACCCTCGCGGCGGGAGACCGGATCGCGGTGTGGACCGATCCGCACCACCGGGTCACACCCCCGCCCCTGGCCCCGTCCGAGGCCGCGTCGCAGGCGGCCGCCACGGGCGCGTTGGTGTCGCTCGCCCTCGCGGGTGCCGCCGGCGGCGGATGCTGTGCGGTCCGCGCCGCGCTCGACCGGTGCCGCGCCCGCGCCTGGGAAGCCGAATGGCGCAAGGTCGGACCGCAGTGGGGCCGCGCGGCACGCTGACGATCACGGCCGTGGTGCCCCCGGTGTGCCCGGGCCGTTCCGGGGCAGCGGATAGCGCAGCAGGACGCCGACGCCCTCGTGCAGCCGCAACTCCCGCTCCGGCACCAGGACCAGTTCCGCCCTCGTGCCGACCAGCGCCCGGGTCAGCGCGGCGTCGGCGCGCTCCTCGCGCACGTCCTGTACGCCGTAGGAGCGCAACTCCTCTTCGGTGAGGGCGAGTTCGCCTGGTTCCGGGCCGACCCACAGGCGCAGCGGCGATTCGGGGTGGTTGTTGAGGAGCAGGGCCTTGACCCGGCCCCGTTGCAGGGCCGACACCGCGGCGGAAAGCCCCTCGGCCGTCGCTCCGCCGTGCGCCCGCTGGGCCAGGAAGACGTCCAGCAGACCCCGGTCGTGCGCGGCCATGCGTCCGCTGAAGAGACTTTCGAGCCGCTGCTCCAGCAAGGCCCGCCCCGGCACCCACTCGCCCGTGCCCTCCACCGTGGTGATGTGTCCGCGCAGGGGCGGGGGAAGCCGGTTGACGAGGATGCCGCGGGCCCAGACGTCTCCCGCGACGACCACCGCCTCGCAGTCGGTGCGCCGTGCGTGGCCCTCCAGCTCCCGGCCGATCACCTGGGCCGCCCGCGGCCAGTCGCCCACCGGGATCTCCTCGTGCAGTCGGTGCCCGGGCGCGACCCTGGTCAGGGGCCAGGTGCCGGCCTCGGCGTCGACGCGCACGGTGCCGGTCGCGTCCGTGGAGTGGCGTCCGCCGTAACGGACGTGCACCGCCAGGTAGGGGATCCCGGGCGCGTGCTGGACGATCAGCGGCATGGTGTCCGGCAGCGTTCCGAAGTGCGCCGTGTCCCGCGTGGGCGGGAGCGGCAGCTCGTCCAGCAGGGCCGCGTGGCCGTGCGCGGTGAACACCGCCTGTCCGTGCGGGCCGGGTACCTCCGTGTCGCTGCCCACCAGGTCGGCCACCGCGGTGATGGTGCTCCGGTCCGCCCCCTCGGACATCAGGGCGTCCCGCAGATGCCGCCACCGCAGTGCTATGGCCGTGTCGGGGTCCGCGACGGCGCTGTCTCGGGAGGTGTCCAGATACACCGACGCGAAGGGACCGGACTGCTTGTACAGAGGTTCGAGAAAGGAAAGTCTCATGGTCGCTCCCGACTGCCCCGTCGCCCCGCGCCCGCCCGTGCGGACGACGCGGGCCTACAGTCCCTGGGCGAGCAGGAGCTCGTGGGCGAGGCGCGCTCCCTGGGCCGCCTCCTCGGGCGGGGTGTCCTGTGACGGGATGTTCTCCAGACCGCGGGCGAGCGCCCGTACGGCCTCCGCCAGCGTCGCCGTCTGTGCTTCCAGCCGACTCAGCCGGGCCTCCAGCTCGGGCACGGCACTGGCTGCTGCGGCTGTGTGATTCTGCGTCATGTCCCGGGTCCTCACGGGTGCGGCAGGCCGGGGTCGGAGTCGGGCTTGGGCCGCGGAGCGGCAGTCCGGGCCTCTTCGCCGACGGCCCGACGTTCGAAGTCGCTCACGGCAACCTCCTGGCAAGCTCCCGGCCGGCTCGCCAGTCACCCACCTGGTCAGTCTCGCACCGATCCGACCGGCCCGCCGCCCCACACAGGGGGCCGGGCTGCCCGGGCTGCACGGCCCGGCGGACCACCCGACAATGGTCTCGGCGCACGATCCGCCCCGACGCGCAGGGGAAGGCGGTGACCTGTGATGACGTACGTCGCTGTGAGTGCGCTGAGCCATCCCGGACTGGTCCGCGAGCACAACGAGGACAGCCTGGTCGCCGGGCCGTGGACCCTGTGCTCCACGGTGACCGAGAATCCGCAGACGCTGGTGTTCCCCCTCGGGACGCCCCTCGTCGTCGCGGTCGCCGACGGGATCGGCGGCCAGCCCGGCGGTCATGTGGCCAGTGCCCTGGTGGTCCGGCAGCTCGCTCTGGCCGGGCCCGGCCTGAGCGACGAGGACGACGTCCGCGAGGTCCTGCACGCCTGCAACCGCCGGGTGTACGCGGCCGCGGAAGGCGACGGGCCGGCCACGATGGGCACCACCGTCGCGGGCGCCGTCGTCCTGCCCGGGTCGCTGCTGGCGTTCAACGTGGGCGACAGCCGGATCTTCGCCGCACCCCGGGACGGGCTGCTCCAGCTCAGCGTGGACGACAATCCGCCGACCCCGCCGGGGCAGCGCACGACGTCGCTCCTGACCCAGGCCCTGGGCGGCGGCCGGAAGTACCACGCTGTCACCCCGCATGTGACGGCCTGCCCCCTCGCCGCGGGCGACCGGTACCTGATCTGCACCGACGGCCTGACCGACCCGGTGCCGAACGACGTCCTGGACGACCTGCTGCGGGAGTTCGACGACGGCCGGGCGGCCTTCGAACTGTGGAAGGCCGCCATCGAAGCCGGCGGGCCCGACAACATCACGCTCGCCGTGGTGCGGGTGGTGGATCAGTGACCTCCCGTCGGCCCAGCGGTCCGAGGGCTCAGGAGGAGAAGCCGTACCGCCCTCGCAGGCGTACGAAGCACGCGGGCGTGAGTGTCCGCCACGGCTCCAGTCCCCGCTCGGTGCGCAGGAAGGAGACGACCTGCTCCCGGCCGCCGGGCCCGATGGGCTGCACAAGGCGGCCGCCCGGACGCAGCTGCGCGGCCAGCGGCGCCGGTACCTCCGGGAAGGCGGCGGACACGACGACCGCGTCGTAGGGAGCGCGGTCCGGCACCCCGCCACTGCCGTCCCCGACGCGCAGTTCGATGTTCCGCAGGCCCTGAGCGGCGAGGTTGCGACGTGCCCGCTCCGCGATGTCCGGCCGCATCTCGACGGTCACGACGTCGGCGGCCAGTGCGGCGAGCAGCGCGGTCTGGAAACCGAGTCCGGTACCGATCTCCAGGACGTGCTCGTCCCCGCTCAGGCCGAGGCCGTCGATCATCATGGCGGAGAGCGAGGGCTGGGTGGTCACCTGTCCGTGGCCGATCGGAAGCGGCACGTCGCGGTAGGCGTCCGCGCAATGGGCGGCGGGCACGAACGCCGCCCGGGGCGTCGCGCGCACCGCCTGGAGCAGCCGCTCGTCACCCACGCCGGCCGCGCGAACGGCCCGCACGAGAGCCTCGGCCGGCTGGGCGGCTTCGGACATGGCGCTTCTTTCCCTGCGGGGCCGGAGGGTGAGCATGCCGTCGGGCTCGCCCCCTGCAGTCATCGTCGCACCTGGCCCGCCGGACGGGTCGGTTCCTAGACTGTGAGACGTGGTTCGGGCCAACGAGGAGGTCGAGGCGCTCCTCCAGGAGTACGCGGACCTCATCGCCATCACCGGAGGCGACGCGTTCAAGGCGCGCGCCTACGAGAAGGCCGCCCGCGCGATCGGCGGCCACCCCGCCGACGTCTCCCACCTCGATGTCGCGGGTCTGAAGGAGATCCCGGGCGTGGGCAGGTCGATCGCCGAGAAGGTCGTCGAGTACCTCCGCACCGGCAACGTCACGGTGGTGGAGGAGACACGGGCCAGGATTCCGGCGGGGGTACGGCAGTTGATCACCATCCCCACCCTCGGGCCCAAGAAGGCGATGGCCCTCTACGAGGACCTGCACATCTCCTCGGTGGCCGAGCTGGCCGACGCGATCAAGGCGGAGAAGCTGCGCGACCTGAAGGGCTTCGGGAAGAGGACCGAGGAGAACATCCTGCACGGCATCGCCCTGATGCAGCAGGCCGGGGAGCGGATCCTGCTGGGCACCGCCATGGAGTCCGCCGAGGACATCGTCGCCGAACTCTCCCGGATCACCGGGTGCGCGCAGTGCGCGTACGCGGGGTCGCTGCGCCGCATGCGGGAGACCATCGGGGACATCGACGTCCTCGTCGCCGCCGACCGGTCGGCGCCCTTCATGGGCGCGCTCACCGAACTGCCCTCCACCGCCGAGGTCATCGCGCACGGCGCGAAGAAGACCTCGATCCGTACCGTCACGGGCGTCCAGGTCGACCTGCGCGTGGTGCGACCGGACTCCTGGGGTGCCGCGATGCAGTACTTCACCGGTTCCAAGGCGCACAACATCCACACCCGCACGATCGCCGTCCACCTGGGGTTGAAGCTCTCCGAGTACGGTCTGTTCGACGCCGAGAACGGACAGCGGGTCGCCTCCCGCTCGGAGGACGAGGTGTACGCGAGGCTCGGCCTGCCGTGGATCCCGCCCACGCTGCGCGAGGACCGGGGCGAGATCGAGGCCGGCCTGCGCGGCGAGCTGCCCGAGGTGGTGACGGAGGACGATGTCAGGGGTGATCTGCACACCCACACCGACCTCACCGACGGTCTCGCCCCGCTGGAGGAGATGGTGGCCGCGGCCGCCGACCGGGGCTACGCGTACTACGCGGTCACCGACCACGCGCCCGGCCTCGCCATGCAGCGCATGACGGAGGAGAAGGTCCTCGCCCAGCGCGAGCGGGTGCGGTCACTGGACGGCCGGCACCACGGGATGCGGCTGCTGCACGGCACCGAACTCAACATCGGCCCGGACGGGGACGTGGACTGGCCCGACGAGTTCCTCGCGGGCTTCGACATCTGCGTGGCCTCGGTGCACTCCCACTTCGGGCTCGGCCGCGAGGCGATGACCCGGCGGCTCGTGCGCGCCTGCGAGAACCCCCACGTGCATGTCATCGGCCACCCCACCACCCGTCTGATCGGCAGGCGGCCGGGCATCGACGCCGACCTCGACGAGGTCTTCGCCGCCTGCGCCCGCACCGGCACGGCCCTGGAGATCAACGCCCAGCCGGACCGCCTCGACCTGGGCGACGAGGACATCCTGCGGGCCAGGAGCCACGGCGCGAAGTTCGCCGTCGACTCCGACGCCCACTCCCTCCTCCACCTCGCCTACCTGCGCTACGGAATCGGCACGGCCCAGCGCGGATGGCTGACCCCGGACGACGTGATCAACACCTGGCCGCTGCGGCGACTGCGCCGCTTCCTGCGCAAGGACCGGGCCGCCTGACGGGCACACCCGTGCCGGCGCTCCGGGCCCTGGTCGCCCCGGGCGGCCCAACGGCAGCGGCCGTGACCGGACCGCGGTGGGGTGCTCCGGTCACGGCCGCGGGACGGCTCGCACGGGTGTCACGGCTTGCGCGCGAGGCCCCCGTGCTCGGCGACGGGCGCCACGGCGGGGGCTTCGGGGTCCGGACGCCAGTGCGGAACCGAGACGACCCCGGGCTCCACGAGCTCCAGTCCGTCGAAGAACGCCGTGATCTGGTCGACGGTGCGCAGGTTGTACGGAATGGCGCCGCTCTTGTTGTAGCCCTCCTGGGCCTCTTCGAAGTCCGGGTCGGTGCCCAGGGACCCGTCATTGATGGAGAGGTAGCTGCCGGACGGCAGTGCGTCCAGCAGCCGGGAGACGATGGAGCGCGCCTGGTCGTAATCGGCGACGTGACCAAGGATGTTGCTGAGGATGAGGCCGATGGGACGGCTGAAGTCCAGCGTGTCGGCGGCGGCCGCGAGGATGCGGTCCGGGTCCAGCACGTTGGCGTCGACGTAGGCGGTCGCCCCCTCCGGAGTGGAGTAGAGCAGGGCGCGGGCGTGGGCCAGGACCATCGGGTCGTTGTCGACGTAGACGATCCGGGCCTCGGGGGCGATGCGCTGGGCGACCTCGTGCGTGTTGTCGGCCGTCGGCAGGCCGGTGCCGATGTCCAGGAACTGCCGGATGCCCGCCTCGGCGACCAGGTAGGTGATGTTGCGGCGCAGGAAGCCGCGGCTGCTGCGGGCGATGGTGACGATGCCGGGGAAGACGGCGGTGTAGGCGTCGCCGGCCTCCTCGTCGACGGCGTAGTTGTCCTTGCCACCCAGCCAGTAGTTCCAGATCCGAGCCGAGTGCGGCACCGTCGTGTCTATCTTCTGGTGCGCCGCTGGGTCGGGGCTCGTCGCGGGGTGGGTCATGGGTACCGTCCGTTCTCCGTCGCGCGGGTTGTCCAACGACAAACTACGTTCCGAAAGCCCCGCTGTGCACGCCAGTTCACGTTTCCGTCAGTGGTTTTCCCGAAAGATCGCGACCTCGGCACCAGGTGGGCACCCGCGACCGCGCCCGGCGCGCCCCGGCCGTCCCCTACACCATCCCCCGGCGGCGCAGAAGCAGCCACAGTTCCGCGGTGACGTCCGGGTCGGTGAGATCCACGCCGAGCAGCGTCTGGCAGCGCGAGACGCGGTGCCGGAGCGTGTTGCGGTGGACACCGAGCGCGCGGGAGGCCGCCTCCCACTGGCCGTGATGGCGCAGGTAGCCGACGAGGGCCTGGCGCAGGACATCGGTCAGCCGGTCGCAGGCGGCGGCCATGCGCGCGACCGGATCGCCGCCGTACGGCCTCGCCGACAGGTGGGCGAGCAGCCGGGTTCCCGGAGCGAGGTCCGCCAGCGTCGCGGCGGCGACCGCGCGGACGGCCGGTGCCCGCCCGACCGGGACCACCTCCGTCAGTACGGCCGCGGCGTCGGCGTCCGCCCGCCGTACCGCGTCCTCCAGGCACGCGGTCGGGGGATGGTCCGCGGGGACCAGGAACCAGGCCGCCCGGTCGTCCGTCCGTACGGCGATCGCCTCCGGGCACCAGCGGCGGACCACTCCAATGAGGATGTCGCTCGCCCGGCCCCTCACCGCCAGGACGCGGACGTGGTCCGGCGGGCTCGGTGCCCGCACCGCGCCCGCGAGCCTCCGCGCGGCGTCCAGGTGCCCGAAGCCGACCAGCAGACCGACGCAGCGCTGCCCTTCGTCGGCCACGGATTCGGCGCGCGAACCGCGCACCGCGTCCAGGCTCAGCAACGCCGACGCCGTCAGCACGGCTCTGCGCCTCGTGGGATCCAGTGGCGTCGAGGTGCCGACCGCGAGGAACCCCGCGGCCCGCTCGTGCCCGGCCAGCGGGAACACGATCACCGCTCCCGACCCGGTCGCGAACGAGGCGGCGGAGTGCGCTCCGGCGCCCTCCAGCCGGACGATCTCCCCGCGTACCCGCTCGGCCTGCTCGGCGGCCCCGGCGGGGAACACCTGGTCCACCTCGCCCGCCGCTGTGTAGGCCGCCGCCCAGGCGTCGAGCGACCGGCCGAGGGTGCGCAGGACCGTGGCGACCGGATCGGCGGACGCGGCCGCGTCGACGAGCGCCCGTTGCGTCGCCAGGACGTCCTTGAGGTGCTGCTCGGCCGTGCGGGAGACGGCGGCCCAGTAGGCCTTCGTGATGCGCAGGAACGGCGTGGGGGGCGGGACGGTGAGCAGGCACAGCCCCAGCTTCCGGCAGGCCGCCAGGAGCGGCGCCGGAACCTCCGCGTGCACCGGGCCGAGGCCGAGGGCCAGCGCGGTCAGCTCCGCCTCGACCAGGCGGCCGACGTACCGTTCGCAGCCGAGCTTGTTCCGGGGCAGGGACAGGCCCGTCGTCAGCAGCAGCTCTCCGCCGTTCAGATAGCCGGTCGGATCGAGCAGTTCGCTGATGTGCACGGCCGACACCTCCCGCCCCGAGGCGGCGAACCCCTCGGCCGGCGCGAGATCCGTACCGAGCACCCGGCACAGCGAGGTCACCGTCGGAACCGTCACGGGTGCTCCTGCGCGAGATCCGTCAACGAGCGCTCCTGTGCGATCTGTCCAATGCGGGCCCTGCGAGGTGCATTTTATCCAATGAGAGATCCGCGCCTTCTCCGTACGGTCGTCCCGTCCCGAACGGTCGTCCCGTCCCGAACGAACGGAGAATGGTCATGCCCGTCGATCCGCCCGCGGCGCCGCTCGACGGCCTGCTCGTCGCGGACTTCAGCCGCGTCCTGGCCGGCCCGCTGGCCTCGGTGATGCTGGCGGACCTGGGGGCCACCGTCATCAAGGTGGAGCGCCCGGGCTCCGGCGACGACACCCGCGCCTGGGGTCCGCCGTGGACGGACGACTCCAGCAGCTACTTCGAGTGCGCCAACCGCTCGAAGCGGTCCGTGACCCTCGACCTGTCCGACCCGGAGGACCTCCGGCTGGCCCGGACACTGGCCGCGCGGGCCGACGTCCTGGTGGAGAACTTCAAGGACGGCGCACTCGCCGCACGAGGACTCGACTACGCATCCGTCCGCCGCGCGAACCCGGGCGTCGTGTACTGCTCGGTGACCGGCTTCGGCCGCCACGGCGGCGCGGCGCTGGCGGGCTACGACTTCCTCGTCCAGGCGCTGGGCGGTCTGATGAGCATCACCGGCGACCCCGGCGGCGACCCGCAGAAGGTCGGCGTGGCCCTGGTCGACGTACTGACCGCCAAGGACGCGGCCATCGGCATCCTGGCGGCGCTGCGGGCCCGCGAGCAGAGCGGGCAGGGGCAGCGGGTCGAGGTCAACCTGCTGTCCAGCCTGCTGGGTTCGCTGGCGAACCAGGCCTCGGCGTACCTGGCCACCGGCCGCGCCCCGGGACGGATGGGCAACGCGCACCCGTCCATCGCCCCGTACGAGACGCTGCGCTGCGCGGACGGCCTGCTGGCCATGGCGTGCGGGAACGACGGGCAGTTCCGCCGGCTGGCCGAGGTGCTGCACGCGCCGGACCTGGCCGACGACGAACGCTTCGCGACCAACCCGGCCCGGGTGCGCAACCGCCGCGAACTCGTCCGGGCGCTCGAGGAACACCTGGCGCGCGACACGGTCGAGACCTGGATCGAGCGGTGCACCGCGGTCGGTGTTCCGGCCGGAAGGGTCGGCACCATCGCCGACGGCATCGCCCTGGCCGAGTCGCTCGGCCTCGAACCGACCGTCCGGGTCGGCCCCTCGTCGCCGCCTCAGATCCGGCACCCCGTCACGTACTCGGCCACCCCGGTCACCGGCTACCGGCCGCCGCCCCGTCTCGGCGAGCACAGCGACGACGTACGCCGCTGGCTCACCGACCCCACCCACTGATCCGCCACAGGAGAAGACCCCATGAACGCACCGGCCGAACTGCCCCCGCTCGACCCCCGCGACCCCGCCGGACTGCACGACCTGCTCACCCCGGAGGAGAAGGCGGTGGCCGCCTCGGTGCGCCAGCTCTGCGGCCAGCACGTCGACCCCTTCGTGGCGGACTGGTTCGAGCAGGGCACCATGCCCGACATCCGCGGCCTGGCCAAGGAACTCGGCGCGCTGGGCGTGCTCGGCATGCACCTGGAGGGCTACGGCTGTGCGGGCATGTCGGCCACCGAGTACGGCGTGGCCTGCCTCGAACTGGAGGCCTCCGACTCCGGCATCCGCTCGCTGGTCTCCGTGCAGGGCTCGCTGGCGATGTTCGCCATCTGGAAGTGGGGCACCGAGGAGCAGAAGCGGCAGTGGCTGCCGTCCATGGCCGCCGGTGAGGCGATCGGCTGCTTCGGCCTCACCGAGCCCGACGCCGGCTCCGACCCCGGCAGTATGCGCACCCGGGCGCGGCGCGACGGTGACGACTGGATCCTCGACGGCCGCAAGATGTGGATCACCAACGGCAGCGTGGCCGACGTGGCCGTGGTCTGGGCCCGGACCGACGAAGGGGTGCGCGGCTTCGTGGTACCCACCGACACCCCGGGCTTCTCCGCCCCGGAGATCAAGCACAAGCTGTCCCTGCGTGCCTCGGTCACCAGCGAGCTGGTCCTGGACGGGGTGCGCCTTCCCGCGGACGCCGTGCTCCCCGAGGTCCGCGGTCTGAAGGGCCCGCTCAGCTGCCTCAACGAGGCCCGCTACGGCATCGTCTGGGGAGCGATGGGCGCGGCCCGGTCGTCGCTGTACGCCGCCCAGTCCTACGCGGTGGAGCGGACCCAGTTCGGCAAGCCGATCGGGGCGTTCCAGCTGACCCAGCAGAAGCTGGCCGACATGCACCTCGAGTACACCAAGGGCGTGCTCCTGGCGCTGCACCTGGGCCGGCGCAAGGACGCCGGCACGCTCCGGCCCGAGCAGGTGAGCCTGGGCAAGCTCAACAACGTCCGCGAGGCACTGGACATCTGCCGCACCGCCCGCACGGTCCTCGGGGCGAACGGCATCTCCCTGGAGTATCCCGTCATCCGGCACATGAACAACCTGGAGTCGGTGCTGACCTACGAGGGCACCGTCGAGATGCACGCGCTCGTGGTCGGGCAGGCGGTCACGGGACACGCGGCGTTCCGGTGAGCGAAGGCGGGGGACGGGGACCGCGCGACGGCGGAGGCCGGCCCCCTCGGTCACCTGCCTCGGCTCCAGTCCCCGCGGACCGCACCACCCGTACCCCATGGACCTGGCGGGGCCCGGAGCGCAGGTGCGGCTACTGGACAAGGTGGCACCGGTGTTCGAAGCCGAACTGACGACCGTCCGGGCGAACTGGCAGAGCCCCTGACACCGACGCCCCGGCCGTACGGCCCGCCGGGACCGATCCCACCGGCGACCGGTCCGGCAGCCACCCGCGCGGTTCCGCGCCACGGCGGGGGCCGGCCGCCTCGGTGACCTGCTGACCCGCACGTGGGGGCCGGGGTACCGTCCAGCGAGACGACCACACCGCACCGCCGAGGCCCGGTCCGCCCGGGCGAGGGGAGCACCGCATGAGCGAGTCCACCCACCAGGCAGCCGCCGAGCCCGACGACGGCGGCCGGACCGATCCGCTCGTCCAACTGTCCCTGGAGCAGTTGCGGCAGCGCTCCAGCATGAAGTGGCGCGCGCACCCGGAGGACGTCCTGCCGCTGTGGGTGGCGGAGATGGACGTCCCCCTGGCACCCGCCGTCGCCGACGCCCTGCACCGGGCCGTCGCGCTGGGAGACACCGGATACCCCCACGGCACCGGCTACGCCGAGGCCCTCGCCGCCTTCGCCGCCACGCGCTGGGGGTGGGACGGCCTGCGCGTGGAGAACACGGCGCTCGTGCCCGACGTGATGCTGGGCATCGTCGAGGTCCTCCGTCTGATCACCGGCCCCGGCGACGCGGTCGTCGTCTGCTCGCCCGTCTACCCCCCGTTCTACGCGTTCGTCACGCACGACGGCCGGGAGGTCGTCGAGGCCCGTCTCGGCCCCGACCTGCGAATCGACCTCGCCGGCCTCGAGGACGCCTTCATACGCGCACGGCGCCACGGCCGCCGCGCGGCGTTCCTGATGAGCAACCCGCACAACCCGACCGGTGTCGTCCACACCCGCGCGGAACTCGAGGCGATCGCCGCGCTCGCCCGCCGGCACGGTGTCCGGGTGGTCTCCGACGAGATCCACGCCCCGCTGGTGCTGCCCGGCGCCGTCTTCACGCCCTTCCTCAGCGTTCCCGGCTCGGAGGACGGCTTCGCGCTGACCTCCGCGTCCAAGGCTTGGAACCTGGCCGGTCTCAAGGCCGCCGTGGCCATCGCCGGAACCGAGGCCGCGGACGACCTGCGCCGGATGCCCGAAGAGGTCGGCCACGGCCCCAGCCATCTGGGCATCCTCGCCCACACGGCGGCGTTCCGCGACGCGGCCGACTGGCTCGACGAGCTGCTGCTCGGGCTCGACGCCAACCGGAGCCTGCTGGGCGAACTGGTGAAGGAACACCTCCCGGACGTGGGGTACGTCCCGCCGCAGGGCACCTACCTCGCCTGGCTGGACTGCACCGGGCTGGGGCTGCACGCCGACGGTCCCACCGACGGACCCGGCATCGTGAGCGACCTCGCCGGACCGGCGAAGCTGTTCCTGGACGAAGCTCGCGTCGCCCTCAGCTCCGGACACGTCTTCGGCAGCGGCGGCGCGGGATGCGTACGCCTCAACTTCGCCACCTCACCGGCGATCCTGCGTCAGGCGCTCACGCGCATGGGCCGCGCGGTCGCCGGCCTCGGGCAGGCATCCCTCCCCTGACGCGCTCGGGGTGGGTCTCGGCGGACGCGTCGAGTCGGCCGCCACGCGGCCCTCGACGCGTCCGGACATCACGACCCGGCACTCGTACCGGCCGGCTCGGCCTCCTCCCCGGATCGCCGCTCCGGGGCGCGGCGCCCGTCCGGGCGGTCCATCTCGCGCCATTCCGGCCGTAGTCCGGTCAGGCTCGTGGTGAGGAAGTACGCGGCCCCGCCGGCGAGCAGCACCGGTACGAGTCCGGCGGAGGCCACCGCCGCCCCCGCGACCAGTCCGCCGAGGGGGATGCCGGCATAACCCAGGGAATTGCTGAGCGCCTTGACCCGGCCCAGCATCCGGCGCGGGACCCGTTCGAAGAAGACGGCTCCCAGCACCGGGTTGACGAAGCCCGCGCCGAACCCACTGAGGGCGAACACGGCCAGCACCGCCGCCAACGGCGCGTCGGAGGCGAGGATCAGGAATCTCGGCGCGCCCGCCAGCAGGAACCCGGTGAAGAACACCAGCCGGCGCCGCAACCGCCGCGCGGCCACCGAGGCGATCAGGCTCCCGAGGACGGCCGCGCCTCCCATGACGCTGCCCACCACGCCGATCACGCCCGGCCCGTTGCCGGACTCCTTCGCCCAGACGGGTACGAGCACCGAGGTGAACGCCGCGTCCAGCAGATTGGTGACAGCGACCATGACGATGACGCTCAGCAGCAGCAACTCGCCGCGCAGAAAGGTGAAGCCTTCCGCGAACCGCCGCCAGTAGCCCGGTTCGGCCGCCCCGGCGGCCTGCGACGGCGGCTCATCGGCGGCACGTCCCATGCCGGGCGGCAGCGACAGCCCGATGATCACCGATCCGAGGGCGAAGCAGCCCGCGTTGACGACCAGTCCGGTCAGGGGGCCGAGCAGCCCCACGAGCGCGCCGCCGACCGCCAGGCCCAGGGTGGAGGCGAGCCGTTCGGTCACCCCGGACAGACCGGTGGCCCTCTCCAGTGGCACCCGGCCGCGCTCGGCCGCCTCGGGGACCATCACCTCCTTGGCCAGGTCGCCGGGTCCCCGGGCCGCGCCGATCAGCGCGACCAGGGCCAGCAGGAGCGGGAAGGACAGCACGTCCAGGGTGTGGAACAGAGGAACCGCGGCGGCCGCGGCCGCGCTCGCCAGATCGGTGGTCCAGGACACGGCCCGCGGGCCGATCCGGTCCACCAGCGGTCCGGTGAAGGCCTTGACCAGCACGTAGGGGGTCATCTCGCAGAAGGCGGCGAGTCCGGTCTGGGTGGCGCTGCCGGTTGTGACGAGGACGAACCAGGGCAGTGCCACAACGGAGACCCGGGTGCCGGTCAGCGACACGGCCATGGCCGCCAGCACCCCGACGAGCGGCCGCAAGGACCGCTTGCCGGGTATGCCGCCGGCCTCGGAGGCGTCGTGGGTCATGGCGTCGGGCTTCCTTCCGCTTCCTGAGGGCCGGAAGGGAGCGACGACGCGGCAGGCGCATCCAGTTCGGGCAGGATCTGTGTGATCACGGCGACCCGTTCGGCTCCCTCGGGGGCGCTTGCCGCCGTCTCCGGCGCGTCTCGCCGGTAGCGCGCGATGACTTCCGTCAACTCCCGGTACAGGGCGACGGCTTCCTCGGGCGTGAGCCGCAGGGCCCAGTCGCTCATGTCGAAGGTGTTCCGCCATGCGCGGGGCATCGTCTGAAGCTCGTTCAGGGTCTGCTGCGTGCGCAGGGTGTAGATGGCGGCGACAGACTGCTGGTAGGCCAGTGCGGCCTCGGGCTCGCGCTCGGCCAGTTCCCGGTCGTTGAACCAGGTCGTCCGGTGCACCGAACGCCACCAGCGCTCGCGCGCGTTGCCGCGTTCGGAGTCCTCCTCGACGAAACCGGCCGCGGCGAGCTGGCGCAGATGGTAGCTAGCCGTACCGGAGTTGACCCCCAGCCGCTCCGCCAGGCGGGTCGCGGTCGACGGGCCGTACTTCCGCAGCAGCCCGACCACCTGCACACGTACCGGATGCGCCAGGGCACGCAGCCCCTTGGCATCCAGAACCACCTCGTCCGCTTCGTTGTGCGGCCCCTCCGGGCCCGCTCCTGTTCCGGTCATGTCACGCACGGTAGACCACAAACAGTTCTTCGCAAAGACTTCTTCGCGAAGAAGTCTTTGCGATGACGGCCGAGATGCGAGCGCGGGCCACCAACCCATTGCCCCCTACGGATGTGATGTATACAGTGTGTGCACTGCATCCAATAGGAGCGGGGAGCACGGACGGCCGCGGTGGCACACACGAAAGGGGCTCATCCCATGCACGCTTCCGGCACAGCCGACCACTATGACGTCCTCGTCGTCGGCGGGGGCGCCGCCGGCTCCGCCGCCGCCTGGCAGCTGACGAAGCGCGGCCACCGCGTCTGCCTGCTGGAGCGGTTCGCACCCGGCCATCGGGCCGGCAGCTCGCACGGCAGGTCGCGGCTGCTGCGGCTGACCTACACGGATCCCCTGTACGTGCGCATGGCGACCGAGGCGCTGCGCATGTGGCACCGGCTCGAGTCCGAGAGCGGCAGCGATCTGATCTCCACCGTGGGGGCGGTGGACGGCGGCCGCGCGGAGCGCCTGGAGCAGGCCGCCGCCGCGCTGACCGGTGCGGGAGCCGACTTCGAGGTGGTCACCGAGCACCAGGCGCGGTCGCGCTGGCCGCAGCTCGCCCTCCCTGGTGACGTGCTGTTCCACCCGGACGCCGCCCGCGTCGATCCCGACGCGACGCTCCCGGCGCTCCAGGGCCTTGCCGCCCGTTCCGGCTGCCGGATCCTGTACAACACACCGGTGACCGCGCTGGAGACCCACGCGGACGGAGTCCGTGCCCGCACGCCCGCGGGCACGTTCACCGCACCGGTCGCGGTCGTCACCGTCGGCCCGTGGACGAGCCGGCTGCTCGACGGTCTCGTCACACTGCCGGAGCTGACGGTGACTCAAGAGCAGGTCTTCCACCTGCCGCGGCGCCATCCGGACGCCACCTGGCCCGCCTTCAGCTTTCAGCACGAGGACGGAGGCATCGTCTACGGCATGCCCACGGCTGACGAGGGCGTCAAGGTCGCCGAACACCTCGGCGGGCGGGTCGTGGACCCGGAGACCCGGGACGGGGTCGTGGACGCCGCCGCCCGCGGCCGGGTCCTGGCGTTCGCGGCGGAGCGGCTGCCCGGTCTGGAACCGGTCGTCTCCACGGAGACGACCTGCCTCTACACCAGCACTGCCGACGAGGACTTCCTGCTGGACCGGGTGGGCCCGCTGGTCGTCGGCACGGCCTGCTCCGGGCACGGCTTCAAGTTCACGCCGCTGCTGGGCCGTATGCTCGCCGACCTCGCGGAGGGCGGCACCGAGCCCCACCCGCGCTTCCGGCTCCCCTCCCCCGCACCGGCCGACCGCGCCTGACCGTCACGAGGAGCCGGAGGCGGGCCACCGGCCGTCGGCTCCTGACGAGTTGCGACGTGCGACTTGCGTCCGGGATCAGCTCTTGCCGAGGAGCTTGTTCATCTCCTCGATCTCTGCGTTCTGCGCGGTCATGATGTCGTCGGCCGTCTTCCTGGCCGGCGCGTAACGGCCGTTGGCCTTCTCGGCCGTGGCCATCTCCACGGCGCCCTCGTGGCCCTCGTGGGGCGGGCCCCGGCCCGGCTTTGTCCTAGATCCGCAGGAGTTGCAGTTCGGCCGTCGTGGGCGGCGGGCGGCCGTCCTCCAGGGCGGCGGCACCGGACCCGCGCCCGCCGAAGGCGAGCGCGACCGGGCCCACGGGGTCGGGCATCAGGGCGGGAAGAACCGGGCCCGCCTCGAGGGCGCCGGACGCACACGTCGAGTCCGCGTGACGGACATGCCCGCCACCGCCGCCGTCGTCGTGACAGACGGACTCGTCGCCGCCCGTCATCATGCCCATGTGCGCCGAGGCGGCGGAGGCGTGACGAGCACCGACGGCTGCCGCACCGCCCGGCGCGAGGGCGTGCATGCTCAACAACCCGGCCAGCAGCCCGAGCACGAGCAGCGCCCGCCAGCGCCCCACTGACAGTCGCTCACGGCGCTGTTGTGCACGGGCTGTCACGTCACTCATCCTACGGACACTCGGCAGCCGCACTGGGGCGGCCGTGCTCCCGACGGCTCCGTCCGGCCGATGTGCGCGGCCAGGGCCTGAAGCAGGGCCACAGCGGCCATACGCGTCACCGGATGGGTAATTCCCTTGCGAAGCACGGCCCATGAGGTCGACGGAGCGGACGGGGCCGGCGGATGCGTCATCATCGGATCCCTTCGATCGATGAGGGGTGAGCCGAGGGCGCCCGCCGCCCCTGGAGGAACGGCGGACGCCCTGCCGCGATGCCCGCGCACCGCTCACGGCTCCCGGGGGGAGGTCAGTGGCCGACGGCCCGGAAACGGCGCAGGCGCAGGCTGTTGCCGACCACGAAGACCGAGGAGAAGGCCATCGCGGCGCCCGCGATCATCGGGTTGAGCAGTCCGGCGGCGGCCAGCGGAAGCGCGGCGACGTTGTAGGCGAAGGCCCAGAAGAGGTTGGAGCGGATGGTGCCCAGCGTCCTGCGGGCAAGCCGTATGGCGTCGGCCGCGACCCGGAGGTCCCCGCGGACCAGGGTCAGGTCGCCGGCCTCGATCGCGGCGTCCGTTCCGGTGCCCATCGCCAGGCCCAGATCGGCCTGGGCGAGCGCCGCCGCGTCGTTGACGCCGTCACCAACCATGGCGACCGAACGACCCTCGCTCTGAAGGCGCTTGACGACGTCGACCTTGTCCTGCGGCAGGACCTCGGCGATGACGTGCTCGGGTGCGATGCCCGTCTCCGCCGCGACGGCCTCGGCGACGGCCCGGTTGTCGCCGGTGAGCAGCATGGGGGTCAGGCCGAGGGCACGCAGCCGGCGGATGGCCTCGGGGCTGGTCTCCTTGACCGCGTCGGCGACTTCGAGCACGGCTCGCGCCTCGCCGTCCCAGGCGACCGCGACAGCCGTACGACCGGCCGCCTCGGCGGTCTCCTTGGCGCGCCGCAGATCGTCGGGCAGGGACATCGCCCACTCGGCCAGCAACTGCTCGCGCCCGACGAGGACGGCGTGGCCCTCGACGACTCCCTGGACACCGAGTCCGGCGATGTTGGCGAAGCCCTCCGGGACCGGCAGGGTGCCCACGCGGTTCGCGGCTCCGGTGGCGACCGCCTGGGCGATCGGGTGCTCGGAGGCGTGTTCCAGGGCGCCGGCGAGCCGCAGGACGTCCGTCTCGTCGGTGCCGTCGGCCGGGTGCACGGCCAGCAGGGTCATGCGGCCGGTGGTGATGGTGCCGGTCTTGTCCAGGACGACGGTGTCGACCTTGCGTGTGCTCTCCAGGACCTCGGGGCCCTTGATGAGGATGCCCAGTTGCGCGCCGCGCCCGGTGCCGACCATGAGGGCGGTCGGTGTGGCGAGCCCCAGGGCGCACGGGCAGGCGATGATCAGGACGGCGACCGCGGCGGTGAAGGCGGCGGTCAGTCCCGCGCCGTCGACGAGCCAGAAGCCGAGTGTGGCCAGGGCCAGCGCCATGACGACGGGAACGAAGACTCCGGAGATCCTGTCGGCGAGCCGCTGCGCCGCGGCCTTGCCGTTCTGGGCGTCCTCCACCAGCTTGGCCATCCGGGCGAGTTGGGTGTCAGAACCGACCCGGGTGGCCTCGACGACCAGCCGTCCGCCTGCGTTCAGGGTGGCGCCGGTGACGGCGTTCCCGACGGTGACCTCGACCGGAACGGACTCGCCGGTGAGCATCGAGGCGTCCACGGCGGAGGCGCCCTCGACGACGGTGCCGTCGGTGGCGATCTTCTCGCCCGGGCGGACGAGGAAGCGGTCGCCGACCTTCAACTCCGCTACGGGTATGCGTTCTTCGCGCTCGCCGCGGAGAACGGTGACTTCCTTCGCGCCCAGTTCCAGCAGGGCCCTGAGCGCCGCGCCGGCCTTGCGCTTCGACCGGGCTTCGAAGTAGCGGCCGGCGAGGATGAACGCGGTCACGCCGGCCGCGGCCTCCAGGTAGATGTTCCCGGCGCCGTCGCTGCGGGCGATGGTCAGCTCGAAGGGGTGGGTCATGCCGGGCATGCCGGCGGTGCCGAAGAACAGCGCCCACACCGACCACAGGAACGCGGCCGAGGTGCCGACGGAGATCAGGGTGTCCATGGTCGCCGCACCATGGCGGGCGTTGGTCCAGGCGGCCTTGTGGAACGGCCAGGCGGCGTACGTCACCACGGGGGCCGCCAGGGTCAGGGACAGCCACTGCCAGTACTCGAACTGGAGCGGCGGGATCATCGCCATCGCGATCACCGGCACGGCGAGCACGACCGCGGTGGTCAACCGCTGCCGGAGGGGCTGGAGCTCGTCGGGGCCCTCCCCCGCTGAGCCTGTCGAGCGGTCGGCCCGCTCCGGCTCGGCACGCAGGGGCTCGGGTTCGCGCGCGGTGTAACCGGTGGCCTCGACCGTGGCGATCAGGTCGGTCACGGCGATGTCCTCGCGGAAGGTGACTTTCGCCTTCTCGGTGGCGTAGTTGACGGTCGCCTCGACGCCGTCCATGCGGTTGAGCTTCTTCTCGATGCGGGCGGCGCACGAGGCGCAGGTCATGCCGCCGATGGCCAGTTCTACCTCGGCGGCACCGGACGTGGTGGTGGTCATGTCTGTTCCTCGCAGCTCACGATCACGGCGGGTGTGGATGGCGGGTGGGGCCGGGGCGGGGGCCGGGACGCCCCCGCCCGGTGACGTGCGGTCAGGTGTCGGCGCGGCCGGCGTAGTCGTAGCCCGCCTCTTCCACGGTCTCGGCGAACAGCGACTCGAACGCCGCGTCGGGGGCGGCGGGGGTCGTCACCGTGACGAGTCCCGTGCCGATCTCGACCTCCACGGCGATGACGTCGTCGAGCGCGCCCACGGCCTTGGCGACGACGCCCTGGCAGTGGGCGCTGCCGACCCCGTCCACCTTGTAGACGGTCTTGATCCGGGCGTCGGTGTGGCAGCTTCCCTCGGGCGTGCAGCAGCCGGACATCGTTTCCTCCTCGTCTCATCGGATACCCCAGGGGGGTACCCGGCACGGGTACATGTATACCCCCCACCCGTATTCGACGCAAGGACTCATCCGTCTTGAATCAATACCCCATGGGGGTATCTGACGTGCGTCGAGCCGCCGATGAGCATCAACAGGCGAGCCCGACGACAGGGCATGGCGGCAGGGCGCGGTGACAGCGCGGCAGGAGAAGGAGACGGTGAAGCACCAGGCCCGTCCGCCCCGGGGGTGGACGTGGACGTCCGGCGCGGCCCCGCCGGACGGCCGGGGCCAGGCGGCGGGCCGCCTACTCAGTCACTCAGCGCGCGCCGCGCCCGCCCAGAAGGCCGGCGATCTGGGAGCGGACGACTTCCCACGAGGCGGCGGGCAGCTCACCGAGGGCCGTCCCGCGCAACCCGCTCAGGACCTCTTCCACGTCGGTGACGCGCACGACACTTCCGCTGAGGACCTCATACCCGTCGCGGACGGCGACCCGCAGCCGGTCGCCGTCGGCGTCGGCATGCACCGCCGAGGCGACCACGAGGGGCGGCGGTCCGCCGGCCTCGCCATCCAGCTTGCGGTAGGCACAGGCGACCGGCTCGCGCCAACGGAGACTGAGCAGGACGGGCCGCTTGGCCACCACCTCGGACAGATCCGCCTCACGAACGCCCTCGGGCTCCAGCACCATGGCCCGGGCGTCCAGGACGAGCGCGGCGGGCAGCAGGCAGCGCAACGTGCTGCCGACGAGGTTGCCGCCGACCGTCGCCGTCCTCCGCACGGCCCCGGTGCCCACCGTGGCGGCCGCCAGCCGCAGCACGTCGGGAACCCGCTCGTCGATCCGGTTCAGGACCACGGCGCCGCCCAGGGTCCGCCGCCCCACGACGTTGGCCTCCGGCAATTCGCGCAGAGACATGGCCAGTTCGGGGAATCCGTCGCGCTGCCAGGTGGCCCATACCAGGGTCGCCCCGCCGATCGGGACGGCGCCCTCGGCCAGGCACTCCCGTGCTTCGGACATGGACGTGGGCAGACGCAACAGCACAGCGACCGACCTGCCTTCCTGGGACGTCGGACGAAGGCGGTGGGCAGTGCCGAGGCTCCCTGCCCGTCGGCAGGCAGTCTTGCCGCCCGGGCGGGGGCGCGCACAGGGCTCACACGAGCACGCGCGCACCGGCAGCCGAGCCGCGCAGCGCATCCGCCCCACACCCACCGGCCCGACCGACCTGATCGACCTGCTCTCCCTCCGCCGGCCGTTCGCCGCGAACTCGATGGGCGCACGATGTGCGACTCGCCTCAGCCCTCCACACCACCGCCGAAACCCTCACCCGCTACCTCGGCGCCGACACCTGGCAGGTCGACGAGCTGATCACCGACGGCATCGTCAACCTCGAAGGCCCCCACGACCGCCAGATCGGCATGCGCCTGATCGGCGACGGCAGCAACATCCAGCTGTGGGCCACCGGCGGCACCCAGCCCGCCGGCCACGAGCCCATCGAAGGCATCGCCCCTCTGCCGCACGGCCGCCGCTGGCACACACGGATCCACATCGGCGCCCTCGAACCCCCCGGCCGGTTCGCCACGCCGGCCGACCTCGACACGTACCTCGGCATCCCCGAATCCGCCATTGACGACGCCCGCTAAACCCAGGAAGGAACCGGGATACCGTCGAAGCTGCGGCGCAACGCCGCGACCCGTGGCGGCCGACTGGACTACCGGGCTTCGGTCGCGCAGTGGAAGGCCGACCTCGTGGCCCGGCGCCCGAAGACAGCGAAGCTGGCCGCGAACGACCGGCTGCGGGACTACGTGCAGGAAAGACTTTCCGGCCAGGTCAGCCGCCCGGACGGGACGGTACTGGGACCGGAGGGCCCGCGGTGGAAGGGGAGGAACAAGCCGTACCGCGGCGACCGCCAATGGGTCATGGCGTGGAGTCCGGAGCAGATCGCGAACCGGCTGAAGGTCGACTTCCCCGATGATGAGTCCATGCGGACCAGCCATGAGGCGATCTACCAGGCCCTGTTCATCGAAGGCCGTGGAGCGCTCAAGCGTGAGCTCGTTGCCTGCCTGCGCACCGGCAGAGCCCTGCGGGTGCCTCGTGCCCGGTCCAAGCGAAAGGCGTGGGCCCACGTCACGCCCGAGGTGTTGATCAGCGAACGGCCGGCGGAAGCCGACGACCGCGCCGTACCGGGACACTGGGAGGGCGACCTCCTGATCGGACTTGAGCGATCGGCGATTGGCACGCTGGTCGAGCGCACGACCCGGTACACGGTGCTTGTCCACCTGCCCCGCCAGGACGGCTATGGCGTCGTTCCCCGTACCAAGAACGGGCCGCCGCTGGCCGGTTACGGCGCGGTGACGATGAAAGATCCGCTTGCGGCGACGGTCGGCACCCTGCCCGAGCAACTGTGGCGATCGCTGACCTGGGACCGGGGCAAGGAGCTGTCGGCGCACGCCCAGTTCACAGTCGAGACCGGCGTCCCGGTCTACTTCGCCGATCCGCACAGCCCCTGGCAGCGCGGCACCAACGAGAACACGAACGGCCTGCTGCGCCAATACTTCCCGAAGGGAACCGACCTTTCTCGATGGGCGGCGGAGGACATCGAGGCGGTCGCAGCCACGCTCAACAGTCGCCCCCGCAAGAGCCTCGGTTGGAAGACACCCGCCGAAGCCCTCAACGACCATCTACTATCGATCAAATAAGCCGGTGTTGCATCCACTGGTTGAACCTGGTTTGACTGCCCGCGTCCGAGTGATGAACCAGCCCGGGGCCTGCGGGGATGCCGGCCCGGTCGCGGCGCCACAGGGCCATGTCGAGGGCGTCGAGGACGAGCTTGGCCCGCTTGGTGGTGGCGGCTGACCAACCGACGATCGCCCGGGAGAACACGTCCACGACGAAGGCGACGTAGACGATGCCGGACCAGGTCGCGACATAGGTGAAGGCGGCGACCCACCGCTCGTTCGGACGGGATGCGGTGAAGTCGCGTGCGAGCAGGTCAGAGGCCAGCTCATGGCCGCCGTCGCGGATGGTGGTGCGGATCTTCTTCCCGCGTCGGGCGCCCTCAAGACCGAGGTCACGCATCAGCCGGGCGACCGTGCAGCGGGCCACGGGGATGCCCTCGCGGTGCAGCTGCCGCCAGACCTTCCGCACTCCGTAGACGCCGAAGTTGTCCGTGTGGACGCGGCTGATCTGGGTCTTCAGCTCCGCGTCGCGGACCGCCCTGGCACTGGGAGTGCGGTTCTTGGCGGCGTAGTAGGTGCTCGTCGCGATCTTCAGTCCGTGGCTGGTCAGGACTTTGCAGATCGGCTCGACTCCGAACACCTGCCGATGGGCATCGATGAACGCTACGAGCGCTTCGACGGCCGGTGGAGCTCGGCCGCGAAGAAAGCCGAGGCCGCCTTGAGGATCTCGTTGGCCCGACGCAGCTCGGCGCTACCCGACTGAATGGGCCGCGATGAAGGCGGTCGCCGCGAAGCTGGGCATCGGTGCCGCCGAGATGGTGCGGACGTGGGTCCGCACGGCCGAGGTCGACGCCGGCCGGCGTCCCGGGGTGGCGGATCTCCGCGACCATGCGCACCGCACGCTCACGCAGCTCGGCAGGGTAAGGGGACGGACGGGCCATGACTCGATCCTCTCAGGGAATCGAGCCTCCATCAGACCCGGAGCGCTTCACACGTCTCGGAAGGAATCTTCCTGTCAGGGGAGGACGACGACCCCGTATGGGTGGACGAGTTCTATATCGACAGATTCCCGACGACTAACGCCGACTATGCGCGGTTCTGCGCGGCCACACGACACCCTGTGCCCACTGGGAGAACAGCCGATGTTCCCACAATCTGTACGATCACCCCGTTATTCACGTTACGTGGCGAGACGTGCACGCGTACGCAATGTGGGCGGGGAAGTCCCTTCCGACAGCCGAACAATGGGAGAAGGCAGCGCGCGGTACCGCCGGCCGCACCTTCCCGTGGGGGTCAGAAGACCGCCGCAAAGTGCAACGTTGGAGAGACTGGCGTGGAGCACACAACGTCCGTCTCTCAATACCACAGCGGTGTGTCGCCCTATGGGGTTTACGACATGGTGGGCAACGTGTGGGAATGGCTCGCAACAGCGACCATACGGGGCGCTACGAACTACGAGGCAGCGCCTTTACGAGCCCCTCTTCCGGGGGCTCCCGCCATTTCCAACGACGCCAACGAGATGATGCATGACGACGACACCGGGTTCCGCTGTGCGGCGACGCCGGAGCAGATGGAGCCCCGAAAGCGGTGACGAGTAGGACTTTCCTCGCCCAGTCCCAGATCCCACGCCATCCCCGCCGGCCCGCCCAGGAAGTGTGCCCGGTATCTACGTGCGCGTGCAAGTCAGTTAGGAGAGCCCGCGCTCGCGCGGCAGGCTCCGCCAGCCGAGCGGCGGAGCCTGGTCTTTGGGGCTTGGGACATCCGGCGCATCCTGCCGGACTTCGCGAAGACCCTATTCTACTACTACTCCTCAGTGCAAAGCTTGTCGTAGTTCCTTTCGTAAGCGGCCGTGTAAGCCTGCATGTACTTCGAGTTCTTCGTCTTCGGCGCCCAGGACTGCTTGTATGCGCAGTCTGGGCCGTCGGCCTGCCCGGCTATCCGTCCATCGCGATTGCCCTCCTTCGTCCCCAGGGGCGGCTTCGGGGCCTGAGTCACAGACACCGGCGCGGCGTGGGTGGTGTTGGCCGAGCCCTGTGCCATGGCTGCGGGCGAGAACGCCAGGGCCACGGCTGCGACGAGGGGGCTCGCCACGAGTGCGACGGTTCGCTTCGCGCGCATAGTCAGCCTCTTCCTTGAAGCGGTACGACACATGGTGCCTCGACCTGGCCAAGCACATCCTTCGTGCGGTTGCTGATCAGGGAGCGGCATCTATACTCTCGGGCACCATGAGGCCGGTGGATTCCGGCTTCCGACGCCAACCTCCCTGCGGACCGACTACTACTCGCAGATGTGGCGTCTCTAATTTGACCGTAGCGAGCGCCGGCCAGTATGTCCACTTATGGCCTAATCCCCGTGATTGACGTGCCAACTGCCGCCGACTCCGCGGTGACTAGTCGTGCTTCGCTATCTCAGCCGATCTTGCCTGTTCGCGGGCATGGTGGCGAGTATGTGTGAGCGGTCATAAAATTCCCCACGATCTCCATGATCAGCATCACGTAATTCCCCACCTGGGCCGGGGGCGTGACGGGACGCCCGGCGGCTGAGTGTCCGGCTGGTCAGGTCGGTGAAGGGCGCCTTCGGCGGCGCTCCGCGCTGGCCCTGACAGATCAGAAGGCATCTGACCCGGACCGGCAAGACTGATCACAACATCACACAGGCGCTAGTTACCCGGAGTGGAAGCTCGCCGCCCCGCGCGGCGTACGGGAGCACGGCCGGTTCAATCGCCCTCGTGCCCGCGCCCGTGACTCGTGTGGCTCGGTGGGGTCCCGGCCGACCGGCCCTTCTCCACCACCACGAACTGGCCCATCATCCCTTCGTCCTCGTGGTACAGCAAATGGCAGTGGTACATGTACGGAGTGTCCGGATCGGCCGGCGCCGTGAAGCTCAGCGCCAGCTTCATCGTGGTGCCGTGCGGGACGAACACCGTGTCCTTCGGCCCGCGCAGGGCGGGCGGCGGAGCGGATCCGTTCACCTCCACCACGCGGAACTGCACGTCGTGCACATGGAAGTTGTGCGGCATGCCGTTCGTGTTGCGTATCGTCCAGACCTCCGTCGTCCCGCGGGTGACCGTCTCGTCGATGCGTCCCATGTCCATGGCCCTGCCGTTGATCCCGGACCGCTTCAGTTCGAAGTGCCGCCCACGCACGGCCTCTTCCTCGTGGGGCAGCTCCAAAGTGGTGAGCACGGCCGGCAGTTCCGGCGACGGCCGCAGCCGCTGGGCCGCCCGCAGCTCAAGTACGTCGAAGGAGTCGTCGCCTCCGCCGAACCGCCGCTGCCAGGAGTCCCCGTAGTTGCCCTGTGCGAAGCTCTGGAGCATCACCCGCTCACCCGTCCCGACCCGCACGACGATCTCGGCACGCTCACCCGGCGACAACTGCACCCGGTCCGTGACGGCGGGCCGTTCCAGCAGCCCGCCGTCCGTGCCTATCAGCGAGAAGTGACGATCGTCCGGGAAACCGAAGGCGTAGGTGCGGGCGGTGGAGGCGTTGAGCAGCCGCAGCCGGATCAGCTGGTCGTGCACCTGCCGATACGGGCCCAGCGTGCCGTTGACCATGGTCCGGTCTCCCAGGAAGCCCACGCTCTGCATCAGCCCACGGTCCCCGGACAGCCGTGAGCCGTCGAAGCGGACGTCCTGCACGACGACCGGCAGGTCGTCGACGCCGTACCGCTTCGGCAGGGGCAGGCGCGCCGACTTCTCGTCGTCGAGGAGGAACAGGCCGGCCAGACCCCGCCGGACGTGTTCCTCGGTCCGGCCGTGAGGATGCGGGTGGTACCAGAGCGTCGCCGCCGGCTGATCGACCGTCCAGTGCGGTGTCCAGGTGGCCCCTGCCCCGATCATCTGGTGCGGGCCGCCGTCCATGCGCGCCGGCAGATGCATACCGTGCCAGTGCACGGAGGAGGCTTCCTCCAGGTTGTTCCTGATCCGCACGCGCACCTTCTCGCCGCGCTCTGCCCGCAGTGTCGGTCCGAGATAGGAGCCGTTGAACCCCCAGGTCGGGGTCTTCACCCCGTCCTGGAACTCCGCTGCTCCCGCCTGCATGCGCAGGTCGAAGACCCGGGTGCCGTCCTTCTCGACGATCGACTCGGCCAGGGGCGGTATCGCCAGGGCGTTGTCGAATGAGGCCTTGCCCACCGTGCTGACCTTGGCATCGGTCCACAACCAGGCGAACAGAGCACCGATGGCCACGGCAAGCACGGTGATCAGCGAACCGAGCACGATGACAAGGCGCTTCCAGCGGAACACGCGACGGATGGCGCCGGACGGGCTTCCCCCGTCCGGCGCTGCGCTTCGGGACTTGTGGCGAGACATGCTCCGAGCGTCGTCGACCACGACGTGCCGGACATCGGGAGCCTGCCGGACCCGCCCCTGAGTCAACCCTTGTCCCGGGGCCGGGGTTTCCCCCTAGTGTCTGTGTGATGTTGCGATCATTCTTACCGGTCCGGGTCTGTCTGGGAGGCGGATCCGGTAGGAAGACGATCGTGGCGCGCAGGCAACTGAGCGATGAGCAGTGGAAGTTGATCGAGCCGTTCCTGCCGATAGGGGAACTGCCGGGTGTCCATGGCCTACGGATTCATCATCGGTCCCGAGGGCGCCTTCGGGATCGACGCCTACCGCTGGACACCTCTGCATGCCAGCGCAGACGGATGGGTGGAATCGTTGGCGCTGGCCGCCCTCGCGGGACGCTGGGCCAGGACCGTCACGAAGATCACCGGCACGGCGGTCGAGTCCCTGGACCTCGACGGATACGAACCGGTACCTGAAGTGCGGGGAGTGACCGATACCTGGTGGCGGGGTTCTTCTGCCGGTTCTCGGCGACGCCGCGGTTCCGGAGGAGGCCGTGACGGTGGTGGTCCAGGCTCTGGTCGCTCAGGGTGCGCCCGAGGCGCTTTCGCCCCCGGCGCTGAGCTGGAGGCCCGCCCGGCTGGGGCCGGGACAACCCGCCGGCGAGGCCCTTATGGGTCCCAGATGGGTCCGGAAGAACAGTGAAACCCCGTGAACGATCATCACGGCCCGGACACCCCTACCAGCTGACCTGCACAGACGCGGAAAACGGGGACGCTCAGGGAAGTCCGGGGCACCGTTCTGGCGAGGTGCGCCTACGATGGACACATCGGCTCGTAGGGCTTGAACGAGGGCCTTGAACCTTGGACAAGGACTCATTTCCCAGGGCCCGGGCGTTCAGTGGCACCGGCGCTTGCCCACCGGGCGCCCTACGCCGCTCGGCATGCGCGTTTCCGCATGCGCTTCCCAGCATCGCCAAGGAGCATTGCCATGGCTGCGAAGTCCGCCTCAATCGTCCTGGAGCGCCCGGCGCAGGAACTCGCCGACGCGACCTCGAAGCACCCCTTCCTGTACGAGATGGAGCCCACCCAAGCACGCAGGGTCCTCGACGACCTTCAGGCCGCGCCGGTCGACAAACTGCCGGTCGACGAGGAGTGGATCACCGTACCGGCCACGGTGGGCGACGTACGGGTGCGCATCGTCAAGCCGCAGGGCGTCACCGGGACGCTGCCCGTCGTGGTGTACATGCACGGCGGCGGCTGGGTGCTGGGCAACGCCGGCACCCACGACCGGCTGGTGCGGGAGCTGGCGGTCGGCGCCCGAACCGCCGTGGCCTTCGTGGAGTACACGCCCTCCCCGGAGGCGCGCTACCCCGTGGCCATCGAACAGGGCTACGCCACGGCCCAGTGGATCACGCGTGAGGGAGAGTCCATGGGGCTGGACGCCCGGCGCATGGCGGTGGCCGGCGAGTCGGTCGGCGGGAACATGACCGCGGCGCTCGCCCTGATGGCCAAGGAGCGCGGCGACGTCAGGTTCGTGCACCAGTCGATGTACTACCCGGTCACGGACGCGGCGATGGACACCGACTCCTACGACCAGTTCGCCACTGGCTACTACCTGAGCCGCAAGCTGATGGAGTGGTTCTGGGACGCCTACACCACCGACCCGGAACAGCGCGCGGAGATCACCGCGTCCCCGAACCGGGCCACCCCCGAGCAACTCGCCGACCTGCCGCCCGCGCTGCTGGTCGTCGACGAGGCCGACGTGCTGCGCGACGAGGGCGAGGCGTACGCCGCCAAGCTGCGCGCCGCCGGCGTCCCGGTCACCACGGTGCGCTACGACGGCACGGTGCACGACTTCATGATGCTCAACTCGCTCAGCCAGTCCAAGGCCGCCCGAGCGGCCATCGACCAGGCCGTCACGTTCCTGCGCGAAGCCCTCGGAACGACTGACACCCCCGGAACGGCTTAGGACCTTTCGTCTGGGTGCCCTTCGTCTGGGTGCCCTAGCTCCGGTCGGCGCGGGTGAGGAGCAGGGCGACGTCGTCGGGTTCGTCGGGGCTGCGCAAGGCGTCCAGCAGGTGGTCGCAGGCCTCTTCCAGGGGACCCGGTGGTCTCGCGAGGAGCCGCAGCAGCGTGGCCAGTTGCGCGTCGAGTGAGTGGCTGCGGGTTTCGACGAGCCCGTCGGTGTAAAGCTGCCCGGCCCCGGGCCCGATCCGCAGCCGGGTGGTCTCGAAGGGGACGCTTCACACGCCGAGCGGTGCTCCGGTCGGGAGATCGAGGAGCCGCGGGGCAGCGCCGGCCGGCATCAGCACCGGCGGCAGATGGCCGGCCATGGCGACGTGGCAGCAGGCGCGGCGCGGGTCGTACACGGCGTACGTGCAGGTGGCGAACCGCTGATCAAGCTCGCCGGCGATGCGGTCGAGGTGCCACAGGACCGCGGCGGGGTCCAGGTCGAGCGCGGCCAGGGCGCGGGTCGCCGTACGCAGCTGGCCCATGGTGGCGGCGGCGCCGCTGCCGCTGCCCATCACGTCGCCGATGACCAGGGCGGTCCTGTCGTCGGAGAGCGCGATCGCGTCGTACCAGTCGCCACCGATCCCGCAGATGGTCGAGGCGGGCTGGTAGCGCGCCCGCGAAACTCCTGGTCAGCCGGGCGGTTGGGACGAACTCACACATCCGACCCTCGGATGACCGAAGGATCTATTGCGACTAGTATGCAAAAGCATTTGGCCAGCAGTAAGGATGTGAGGGTTCATGACCGTCCGACGGATACGGGCAGCCGCAGCGGTGGCGACACTCGTAGGAGCCGCCGCTTGCTCGGCCCCCGGTGGCGGTGCGGGCAGCGAGAGCGCCGCCGACTCCGTCGTGATCGGCGTGGCCTCCGAGCCGGACACCCTCAGTCCTCTTCTCGGCTACGGCAAGGACGGCAACTCCAAGATCTTCGACGGTCTGCTCACCCGGGACGCCGACATGAAGCTCAGGCCGGCGCTGGCGAGTTCACTCCCCCAGGTCGGCGACGGCGGGCTCACCTACACCTACGCCCTGCGTGACGGCGTGAAGTTCAGCGACGGCGAGCCGCTGACCTCCGCCGACGTGGTCTTCACCTATCGGACGATTCTCGACGCGAAGACCAACAACACCGCCCGGAGCGAGCTGGACGCCATCAAGGAGGTACGGGCCGACGGAGACGACAAGGTCGTCTTCACGCTCAAGTACCCCTACGCGCCGTTCGCGGGGCGCACGGTCCTGCCCATCGTCCCCCAGCACGTCGCCGGGCGGCAGAACCCCAACACCGGCTCCTTCAACACCAAGCCGGTCGGCACCGGACCGTACGTCCTCACCGGCTGGAGCAAGGGCGAGAAGCTCACCTTCAAGGCCAACCCCGGCTACTGGGGCGGCGAGCCGCAGGTGAAGAAGGTGACGATGGCGATCGTCAAGGACGACGACGTGCGCGCCACCCGGCTGCGCTCGGGCGACCTCGACGGCGCGGTCCTGCCGCCCAACCTGGCCGCCACGTTCAAGGGCGACAAGGCGAGGGCTACACACGAGGCGAAGTCCTACGACTTCCGAGCCGTCACCCTCCCCCAGCAGAACAAGGTCACCGGGGACCGGGCGATCCGCCAGGCGCTGGACGCCGCCGTGGACCGCGAGGCCATGGTCGACAAGATCCTCGACGGGGCGGGGCGCCCGGCCTACGGACCGCTGCCGAGCGACGACCCCTGGTTCGCCAAGGGCATCGAGCGGCCGCAGGACCTGGCGAAGGCCAAGCGGACGCTGGACCAGGCGGGTTGGAAGGCCGGTAACGGCGGCATCCGCGCGAAGAACGGTCTGCGGGCCTCCTTCACGCTCCTCTACCCCTCCGGCGACAAGGTCCGCCAGGACCACGCCCTCGCTTACGCCTCCGACGCCAAGAAGGCGGGCATCGAGGTGAAGGTGGAGAGCGCCACCTGGGAGGTGATCGAGCCGCGGATGAAGAACGACGCCGTCCTCGCCGGACTCGACAGCGGCGGCGACCCCGACTTCGGTCTGTTCACCCTGCTGCACTCGTCCCTGGCCGGCGACGGCTTCAACAACATGGGCCACTTCGCCAACCCGGCCGTGGACAAGGCCCTCGACACCGGCCGCCGCAGCCAGGACACCGGCACCCGCGAGGCCGCGTACGACACGGTGCAGCGCGAACTCGTGAAGGACCCCGGCTACACCTTCCTCACCCACATCGACCACCTCTATGTGCTGGCGGACCGCTGGGACGGCCTGACCACGCAGGTCGAGCCGCACGAGCACGGCTTCGCCAGCGGCCCGTGGTGGAACCTCCAGGACTGGCAGCCGAAGAAGTGACCTCCCCGCTCTGGGCGGCGATGGCGCGCCTGGTGGGGCGGCGGCTGCTGTTCGCCGCCCCCGTCCTCCTCGTCGTCACGTTCGGCGTGTTCGCCGTCGCTGCCGCATCCCCCTTCGACCCGGTCAAGGCGTACGCGGGCACCGCAGCCCTCCGTGCCGACGGGGAGACCCTCGACCGACTGCGCGCCAACCTGGGCGTGGACCAGCCGTTCACCTCGCGCTGGTGGCACTGGCTGACCTCCGCGCTCTCCGGCGACCTCGGCGAGTCGAGCGTGCTGCGGCAGCCGGTCACCCAGGTCATCGGTGAGCGTCTTGTGTGGTCCGCGCTGCTGTGCGCGGTCGCCTTCGCGGCGGCCGTGCTGGCGGGCACCGTGCTCGGCGTCCTCGCCGCCCGCCGCCCGGGATCCCTGCTCGACCGGGTCGTCACGTCACTCGCCTACTCCTTGGAGGCGGCGCCGGTCTTCTGGCTCGCCCTGCTGGCGATCTGGCTGTTCGCCCTCCAACTGGACGTGCTCCCGGCCGGCGGCCTCACCGACACCGCGAGCGAACAGGTCACCGCGGGGCAGGTGGTCAGCCATATCGTGCTGCCGGCCGGAGTGCTCGCCGTCTCCCAACTGCCGTGGTTCGCCCTCTACGTGCGCCAAGGCGTCGGCGACGCGCTGTCGGAGGACCCCGTACGCGGCGCCCGGGCCCGCGGGTTGAACGAACGCACGGTCCTGCTCGGCCACGCTCTTCGCTCCGGCCTGCTGCCCGTGCTCACCCTGATCGGCTCCCGCGTGCCCGAACTCATCACCGGCGCCCTGCTGGTGGAGAGCGTGTTCAGCTGGCCGGGCATCGCCGCGGCCACCGTGGAGGCGGCCACCGCCGTCGACTTCCCGCTGCTCGCCGCGCTGACCACGCTGGCCACGGCCGCCGTCCTCGTCGGCAACCTGCTCGCGGACCTGCTCTACGGACTCTTCGACCCGAGGGTGAAGTTCAGTGACATGTGACGTCCCCGCCTCCCGGGAAACCGTCTGGCGTTCGTACGGGACGAAACGCCGCTCCACCCGCACACTGCGGGTGCGCAGTTCCGCCGCGCTGGTCGCCGCGACCGTCCTCGCCGTCCTCGTCGTGCCACCGCTGGTCCAACTCGACCAGCAGGCTGTCGATCTGGCCGCCAAGCTGCTGCCGCCCAGCTGGGCCCACCCCTTCGGCACCGACGACCTCGGCCGGGACCTGCTGCTGCGCTGCGTCTACGGACTGCGCGTCTCCCTGCTCGTCGGAGTGGCGGCGGCTGTGACGGCCACCGTCGTCGGTACCGCCGTCGGAGCCACCGCCGGTGCGCTCGGCGGCTGGGTCGACCGCGGGATCATGCGCGTCGTGGACACGGTCTCCTCCGTACCGCACCTGCTGCTCGGCATCTTCATCGTCGCCATGTTCCGGCCGGGTGTCTGGCCGGTGATCGTCTCGGTGGCACTCACCCACTGGCTGTCGACCGCCCGGATCGTCCGCGCCGAAGTCCTCTCCCTGCGCTCGCGCCCGTACGTCGACGCCGCCGTCTCCGGCGGTGCGTCCAGGTGGCGGGTGACCGTACGGCACCTGCTGCCCGCCGTGCTGCCCCAGGCCGCGCTCGCCGCGGCGCTGATGGTGCCGCACGCCATGTGGCACGAATCGGCGCTGTCCTTCCTCGGGCTCGGACTGCCCACGCACATGGCGAGCCTGGGCACCCTCATACAGGGCGCGCGGGGCTCGCTGCTGGCCGGACAGTGGTGGCCGACCCTCTTCCCCGGCCTGTTCATCATCGTCCCGACCCTCGCCATCGCCGGACTCGCCGGAGCCTGGCGGGAACGGATCAATCCCCGCCGCCGATCGGAGCTGATGCTGTGACCGAGCGATCGCCCGTGCTGTCGGTGCGCGGACTGTCGGTGCGCTTCCTCATGCCCGGCGGGCGCCGTGTCGCCGCCGTCACCGACGCGCACTTCGACGTCGCGGCCGGCGAGTGCCTGGCCCTGATCGGCGAGAGCGGCTGCGGCAAGTCCGTCCTCGCCTCCGCCCTGCTGGGTCTGCTTCCCGGCAACGCCGAGGCGGCCGGGGAGGCGATGCTCGGCGGCCTCGACCTGCTCTCGGCCGACGAACGGACCCTCGCCCGGACGGTACGGGGCCGGCTGGTCGGGCTCATACCGCAGAGCCCGGCCGCCCATCTCACGCCCGTGCGCACCATCCGCTCCCAGTTGGAGGAGACGGTCGCCGCACTGACCGGGGTCCGCGGCCGCGCGGCCGTACGCTCCGCCGCGCGGGCGGCCGCCGAACGCGCCGCGTTCCCCCCGGATCACCTGGACCGCCACCCGCACGAGTTGTCCGGCGGCCTGGCCCAGCGCGCCGCCACCGCCCTGGCCTTCGTCGGCGACGCGCCGCTGCTGCTCGCCGACGAACCGACCACCGGGCTCGACCGCGACCTGGTGGACCACACGGTCGACGAACTGCGACGCCACATCGACCACCCGGGCGAGTCGGACACGGCGGGACGCGGCCTGCTGCTGATCACGCACGATCTGGCCGCGGCCGAACGGATCGCCGACCGGATCGCCGTCATGTACGCGGGCCGGATCGTCGAACTGGCCGACGCGGAGGTGTTCTTCGGCTCGCGCGGCCCCCGTCATCCCTACAGCCGCGGCCTGCTCCAGGCCCTCCCCGACCGGGCCTTCACCGCCATCCCCGGCCTGCCACCCGAACTCGGCGCCCTCCCCGAGGGCTGCGCCTTCGCCGCCCGTTGTGACCGGGCCGACGACGCCTGCGCCGTACTGCCGCCGACAGCCGGCAAGGTCGCCTGCCACCACCCCCACCCCGCCTCGGCGGGCGGCGAGGAAGCATCCCAGGGAGCATCGGAGGACGTGCATGCTTGAACTGCGCGCCATCACCGCGGGCTACGACCGGCGGAATCCGGCGGTACGGGACGTCTCACTGACCGTCGCGCCCGGTGAGGCGGTCGGCCTGCTCGGCCCCAGTGGCTGCGGTAAGTCCACGCTCGCCCGCGTCGCGGCCCTGCTGCACCGCCCCGACTCCGGCACCGTGCTGCTGGACGGCGAGTCCGTACGAGGGTGGCGCCACCGGGCCCCGCGCCCGCAGCGCACCGTCTTCGGCGTGGTCTTCCAGCAGCCCCGGCTCTCCGCGGACCCCCGCCTGGCACTCACCGACCTGATCGCCGAGCCCCTGCGGGCCACCGGCCGACGCGCCGAGGTGCGGGAGCGCGTCACCGAACTCGCCGGACGGGTCGGCCTGACCCCCGACCTGCTCGGCCGACGCCCGCACGAGGTCAGCGACGGCCAGCTCCAACGCGCCTGCCTGGCCCGGGCCCTCGTCCTGCGCCCCCGCTGGCTGATCTGCGACGAGATGACCGCGATGCTCGACGCCTCCACGACGGCCGCCCTGGTCGCGGTCGTCGAGGACTACCGCGCCGCCACGGGCGCGGGCCTCCTCGCCGTCGGCCACGACCGCACCCTGCTCCACCGCTGGTGCGACCGCACCGTCCACTGGGACACGCTGACGGGCGCCGGCCGGGCGCACTAGGCGTCGTCGATCTGTTCGGGATACACCGCCCAGATCCGCCGGAAAATAGTAGCCATGAATATAGTAGCCATGTACGCTATTTGTTCATGAGCAAGGGTTCACCGGGGCCCACACCCGGTTTCCTGGTATGGCGGCTCGCCACCAAGTGGCGCGTCGCGGTCGATCGCGCGGTGGCTCCACTGGGCCTCACCCACGCGCAGTACTCACTGGTCGCGTCGCTGCACGGCATGCAGCGCTCCGGCGAGCGGCCCAGTCAGCGCCGACTCGCCGACCACACCGGCCTGGAGGCGCTGTACGTCTCCAAGCTGGCGCGCGCCCTGGAGTCGGCCGGCCTGATCGAGCGCACCCGCGATCCCCGTGACCCGCGCGCCGTACAGCTCGCCCTCACCGAGCAGGGCCAAGCCGTCACGCGGCAAGCCATCGCAGTGGTCCAGGAACTGCTTCAGCAGTTGCTGGAGCCACTCGGCGGCCTCGACGCCCCACGGACGCTCGCGTTCACCGACGAGCTGACGACCCTCCTCGACGCACCTCTCGCCCCACTCCCACCGAACGACGAGAGCATTCAGGGGACGACACCATGACGACCACCGCATCCACCACCGCATCCACCACCGCACCCGTCGCCGACGCCCGGGCCCTCGGCCTGGCCCACTACGCCGCCCGCGGTGTCCTGGAGCACGTCCTGGCCCGGCACGGCATCACGTTCCAGCAGCAGATCGCCCTGCGCGCCGCCGTCACCGCCGGCGCCCCGCAGACGCCGGACGATCTCGCCACCCGGGTACAGGGCTCCCTCAAGGCCGATCCGGCCGACGTCCGCGCCACTCTCGACGAACTGCGCGGCAGGCAACTGCTCGTCACCGACGGCGCGCACCTTCGCCCCACGGACGCGGGGCGCGAACTTCTCGCCGCCGTCGGCGCGGAGACCGCCCCCCTCACCGCCCGCATCTGGGGCGGGATACCCGCCGAGGACCTGGCCGCCGCCGGCCGCGTCCTCGCCCTGGTCACCGAGCACGCCAACGCGGAACTCGCGGCACTGACCGCCTGACCACCCGACCCCAGGCACCTCGTTGACGCGTACGTCGGCTCTGGACGCGCCGGCGGCACGTATGCCTGGTCGAGCGTGCCGACATCGGTGCCCGACGGGACCGTGCACGCCAACGCCGGCGCCGTCCGTTTCGGCGCGGATGCCGTACGGTTCCCCCTCGGCCGCGAGCTGACGGGTCGGGGCGATCACGCCGCCCTCGAACCGCGTCGCCCCTGACCTGATCGACACGGACGGCTCCCGCGCCGACCTCCTGGCGGACGTCCACGGCGTCTCGGCCGGAGGTCGGCGTCGCCCAGCGGTCAGAGGCTGGAGAGCAGGCCGTCGAGCGGGGCCGGGACCCGGTCGGGGTCAAGGGCCTCGACGAGCACGCGGCCGTAGTGGATCTTGCGTCCTTTCTTCGTTCCCAGGAAGCGCCTGAACTGCTGCTGCGGGGCGCGGCCCTGCTGAGCGGGCTGGCGCAGGAAGGTCCGCAGGGCACGCAGGTCACCTTCCGCCCCGACGAGCTCCTCCACCCGTGTCACACCCAGCACGCGGATGAGCTCGTCCTCCAGATCCGCCGCGCAGACGAAGAAGCCTTGCTGTGCCGCACCGACCCGTTCGAAGCCGCGTGCGTAGTAGGGACGCTCCGCCTCGTCGCACAGTCCTGTGAGGCGGAGGTCCAGGCCGGGTGAACCGAGGAGTCGGGCGTAACGCCCGACGCTCATCGCACCGCCGATCGGCAGGACGCAGACGCCTTCGGCCGCCAGGTCCCGGCCGCGGCTCGCGGCCAGCGCGTCGACCGCCGCGACGTCGCTCGGTCCTTCGAGCAGGACGGCCGCCCGGACGGGCAGCCGCGCGGCCAGTTCCTGCGCAAGGTCGCCGGAACCACCCGCCGCCCACGCGGTGACCGCGTCCCGGAACGCCCCCATGTCAGTCATGAGACGAGTCTCAGCCCGTTCCGGCCACAACGCGAGGGAATTTCCGCGTACGGCACCCGACCCTCAGCCCGGCCCACAGGCCCGGGCGGCGACCCGCGAGGCACATCTCAGCCAGTGCCGCGGCAGCACGCCGGACGGTCCGCAGCCGAGACCGTCAACACACCCCGTCGTATCCACGTCAGTTGACCAGCCTGGCCCGCAGCCGTGTCCGCACCGCCGCCTCACCGACCGTCGGCAACCCGGCCGTCCGGCGAGGGCCACCGTGCGCGTGACACACACCCACCTCACCATCCCGGCCGCCTACGAATCACCGCCGGTCCCCGCCTCCGTCCGCCCGGCCCGGACGCCGTCGCCGTGTCCGCCGACCGGGTGAGGGATCGTCATGGGCTCGGCTTCGGGGCCTCCCCCTGACCAGAGCGCGGTGGCCCGGTCCACGCCGTGATCCGTGCGGGACCCGCCTGTCCCGGTATGTCTGGGCCCTTTCGCGCCGGGATTTCCAGGCGACTCGCTGCCGCACGGGTGAGCAGACGTCAGAGATCACCTTGAAGGCCTAGTCGATCACCGACACGCCCAGCATCCAACGAGGATTGACGTGCCGTCAGCAGGCGGTGAGCCAGGTGTGCGGTTGCCCTGGGTCCCCCGTTCGGCTCTACAGCACCACCCCTTCCCAATGGCCCGAAATGACAGCCTGTGAGGCTTTCATTACGTTCGTTCACATGCCGACTGCCAAAGCCGGCCACTTTGAGACAGGAGCAAAAGCGACATGACCAAGACTCGTTCCAATGCCGTCGCCGCGGCTGTCGCCGCCGCTACAGCGCTCGTCGCGACCGGCATCACCTACGCCACGGCCGCCCCCGCGCCGGAGGCCCAGACGGCCCCGGCCGTCGTCAAGCAGGCACCCGCCCCCGCCCACGCCCCGATGGACGGCATGTCCGGACAGGGACAGGGACAGGGCAACGGGGGCGGCGGCGGTGGCGGTGGCGGCGGCGGCCGCGGCGGCTACGAAGGCGGCGGCGAGCGCGGCGGCGGCGGTGGTGGCGGCCGCGGCGGCAACGAAGGCGGCGAGCGCGGCGGCGGCCGCGGCGGCAACGAAGGCGGCGAGCGCGGCGGCGGTGGCCACCGCGGCGGCCACCGCGAGGTGGGCAGGATCTTCATCAACGAGCGGTCGTACTCCGCCCGCCCGGACGGCTGCATCACCGTGGTGAGCGGCCTGGGCTCCAAGAGCCTCAACATCCGCAACGACAGCCGCAGGGGCGTCGAGGTCTTCCGCGGGGCGACCTGCGACAACGGCGCTCCCATCGCCACGGTCGGCCCGCGCAGCGAAGCCAACGGCGTGAAGCCCGGGAGGGTCCACGGAGGCGTGTGCGTCGAGGACGGAGTGGTCGCCAGCTTCCGGGTGATCGGTCACCACAAGGGCGGCTTCGACGACTTCGGCGGCTTCGGCGACTTCGACGACTTCGGCGGCTTCGACTTCTAGAGTCGGCCCGTGATGCGCATGGCATAGAACCCCGGCCCGCCGTAATCGGGCCGGGGTTCTGGTCTCAGAGCAGCTGGCGCAACTCCCCGCCCAAGACACCACGGGATGAGTGATATGAACAACCGCCTGGTGGAGGACGCGAGCGACGACAACTACGTCATGGACATCCTTGACACCACGTGCACACCCGCATTGCCGCGCCTTGGACAACAAGTCCGCTGGGAAATGCACAGCCACCTCAAAGAGACGGTCGACCTGACCCGGGTCACCTGCAGGGTGATCATGAAGATCGACCCCATGAAAATACTGGACAAAAGCTACACATTGCCCGATCTGCTGGCAAGCATGGGCACGAGCCTGTCGGGTGACGCCCAACCGCCCGCCGGGCCGTGGAGACAGGCCTGGAACCTCCAGATCCCCCAGACGGTGCCGGTGGCCAGGCACCATCTCCACCTGCGCGCCCACACAGGAGACGGGAAGAACTTCCTCGCCCTGGACATTCCCGTCGCCTTCAGCCACAGATGGACCACGGCCGGCGACAGCATCGGCTCACCGAACCGTCCCGGATTCGACAGAGATCTCAGCTGGTCACTGTGACCCGGGGCGTCAGGATGTCCCTGGCCAGGTCCCTCAGTCACAAGTTCTCCGGCAGCGTCGGCTGCTCAGTCGTGCTCGCGGTCGTCGTCCGCGCCGTTGCCGCGCGAGTGGGCCGGGCCGGTGTGCGTGGCGGTGACCTTGCCGGTCCGTGCGTCGACGACGACCTCGTGTGCGGCGCCCTGGTCGTCGGTGACATCGACGTGCCAGGCCGCCGTCCCGTCGTGGTGGCCGTCGAGCTCGGCCGACGTCGCGGTGCCCGGGACCTTGCCGAGCGCCGTGTCCACTGCCTGGCCCAGGCCCGTCCTGGCGGACTGGGCGAGCGCGGCGTCGCCGCGGCCGGCCGTGTCCACGACGCGGTCTGCCCTGCCGGCGATGACCTCGCCGTCGGCGGCGTTCACCGTGACCTCGTGCTCGATGCCCTTGGCGTCGACGATGTCGACTTCCCCGACGGCCTCGCCCCGCCGTCCGTCCAGCTCGACTTCGGTGACGGTGCCCGCGAGGGACTCGGTGGCCGCGTCGGCGGCCTGCTTCAGGCCGACCTCGGTGCTCCTGGCGAGCCTGCCGTCGTGGTCGGAGTCGTCGTGCGGGTCGAAGGTGGTGCCCGCGGTCGCATGCGCGCGGCCGTGGTCGTCGTCGGCGAAGGCGATGGCGGATGCGGCGCCGGCTCCGCCCAGGACGGCGGTGGCCGCGGCCACCGCGGCGAGAGTGCGGCGGCGACCGGCCAGGGAGCGCTTGAGGGCCTTCATCGTGAGGTGGTCCTTTCCTTCGGGCCGCGGCTGGGCCGCGCGGCTGCCGGGGTACCGGCCTGACATGGACCACCGTGCCCTGGCCACCCTGAAGCCCTGCTGAAGCAACCTGAAGACCACTTCAGGAAGACCTGGGACCCTGGTCGGCATGCGCCTGCTGATCGTGGAGGACGAGAAGCGCCTCGCCACCGCCCTCGCCCGCGGCCTGGCCGCCGAGGGATTCGCCGTGGACCTCGCCCACGACGGCGTCACCGGACTGCACATGACGCGGGATCAGGACTACGACCTGATCGTGCTCGACATCATGCTGCCCGGGCTGAACGGCTACCGGATCTGCGCCCAATTGCGGGCGGCCGGGGACGACACACCGATCCTGATGCTCACCGCGAAGGACGGCGACTACGACGAGGCGGAGGGGCTGGACACCGGCGCGGACGACTACCTCACCAAGCCGTTCTCCTACGTGGTGTTGCAGGCTCGCATCCGGGCCCTGCTGCGCCGCCGTACGCGCGGCAGACCTCCGGTGCTGCGGATCGGCGACTTGACCGTCGACCCCGCCGCCCGACGCGTGGAGCGGGCCGGAGCGGACATCACGCTGACCGCGAAGGAGTTCGCGGTCCTGGAGCACCTCGCCGTGCGCGCCGGGCAGGTCGTCTCGAAGAAGGACATCCTCGATCACGTCTGGGACTTCGCCTACGACGGCGACCCCAACATCGTCGAGGTCTACGTCAGCGCGCTGCGCCGCAAGATCGACGTACCGTTCGGGCGGCGCTCCATCACCACGGTGCGCGGGGCCGGATACCGGCTCGAAGCCGACGGTGGCCGTGGTGTTTAGGCCCTTCGCCTCGGTACGGGCCCGCGCGGCGCTCGCGGCCACGCTGGTCGTGTCCGTCGCGCTGGTCGCCGCGGGTATCGCCGTCGTCGCCGTGCTGCGTCACAACCTCGTCGACCGGGCGGGCCTGGAGTCGGAGGTCACCGCGCGTACGGTGGCGGGTTCCCAGGCCGCGCTGAACGGGAGTTTCGGCGCGCTGGAACTGCCCGACGACGACGGTCGCCTCGTGCAGGTCCTCGACTCCTCCGGCAAGGTCCTGGCCGCGAGTGAAGACCTGCACGAACACGGCCCGATCACGGACTACGCCCCCGCTCCGGCTCCCAGGAGCACCACGTCGAGGCATTCCTCCGGCGACGATGACGACGGGTATGACGACCACGGCCACGACGCCGCTCCGGCCAGGGGAAAGGTCGGCACGGACGTGGACCGTGAGACGGTCGTCGTGAAGCTGGGTGACGAGACCCACGACTACACCTTCGCCGCCGTGCAGGGAACGACCTACGACGGCCGCACCTACACGGTCTACGCCGCCACCTCGCTCGAGGACTCACAGGCCACCCTCAACCAGGTCACTCGGTCGATGCTGACGGGCCTGCCGTTCCTGCTCGCCGTCGTGGCGGCGGTGACCTGGCTGGTCACCCGCAGGGCACTGCGGCCGGTCGAGGGCATCCGCGCGGAGATGGCCGAGATCACCGACAGCGGTGACCTGGCGCGCCGGGTGCCCGAGCCCGCCTCCCGCGACGAGATCGCACGGCTCGCCCGCACCACCAACGAGACCCTGACCGCGCTGGAGCAGTCGGTGGAACGTCAGCATGCCTTCGTCGCCGACGCCTCCCACGAACTGCGCAGCCCCATCGCGTCCCTGCGCACGCAGCTGGAAGTCGCCGACCAGCACCCGGAGTTGCTGAACACGGCCGATCTGCTCCACGACGTCGTACGTCTCCAGCACCTGGCCGCCGACCTGCTGCTGCTCGCCCGCCTCGACGCCGGGGAACGCCCGGCCGACGCCTTGGTGGATCTCGCCGCTCTGGTGCGCGAGGAGGTGACCCAGCGGGCCTCCACCGACCGCATCGCCCCCACCGTCACCGTCGACGACGCCGGACTGGAAGTGAAGGGCAGCCGGACCCAGCTCTCCCGCGTGCTCGGCAACCTGCTCGACAATGCCCAGCGGCACGCCGCCACCGCGGTCACCGTGACCGTGCGGGCGGCCGGGGACGCGATCGTTCTGAGCGTCGCCGACGACGGTCACGGCGTCGCCCCGGCCGACCGTGAGCGCGTCTTCGAACGCTTCGTCCGCCTCGACGAGGCCCGCGGCCGCGACGACGGCGGCGCGGGCCTGGGCCTGGCCATCGCACGCGACGTCGTCCAGCGCCACGGCGGCACACTCACCCTCACCGGCGCACCCGACGGCGGCGCGCTCTTCCAGGTCGGACTCCCGCGCGCCGGCTGACAGCGGGGCAGGACCCAGCGACCTTGCGCGGCGGTGAGGCGGTCGGCGGCGTCCGCCGGCCTGCCCGTGCCGGGACACGCTCGGCGTGCTGCTCCGCCTCCGCAGGCGTCAACTACCGCACCCCCACCCGATCGGGCGACAGCCTTCTCAACTCGCTGCGGCGGAGATGACGGGTCCGCGGGGCCAAGGGCGCGTCAGACGAAGGGGCGTGCCATGCGGTTCATCGTGTCGACGACAAGCTCACGCGGGTCGTCGGTGAGATCGCTGTCGATCCAGCGGCGCATCGAGATGCGCAGCGCGACGAGGAAGGCCGACGCCATGACCCGGGCGTCGAGGGCGGTGTCCGCGTCCTGACTGGGACAGCGCTCGACGATCGCCTCGGTGAGGCTTGCCTCCAGCCCCGCGTGATTGGCGAGTTGACGGGCCAGGAGCGCGGGGTGGCGCAGCGCAAGTCGGGTGCGTACGAGTGTCTCCCACTCCTGGGCGCCGCTCTCCGGCAGGCAGTCCAGGACGGTGGTGCACAGGGCGGCCCAGGCGCTCTCCTCGGGTGGGCGGGCGCGGAAGGCGGCTACAAGTTCTTCGAGGTAGCGCTCGTCGCCCCACAGGACGGCGTCCTCCTTGGTGGCGAAGTAGTTGGAGAACGTCCGGCGTGAGATGCCCACCGCGTCGGCCACCTCTTCCACGGTGACCTCGTCGAATCCGCGCTCCACGGCCAGGCGCAGGGCGGCCTCGTGGACTGCCTGCCGGGTGGCGGCCTTCTTGCGTTCGCGTAGTCCCGCTGAGTGCTCCATGGTGCAGCCATCCTATGAGAGCGCCAACAATATTGCGCAGTGCGCAAAATTGCCCAGTGCGCATGTATTCTGGGCCAGTCGGCGTCCCGGTCGTGTCCAGACCGCGTTGACGGCCGGCCCTCGTGCCGTCCTCCCGCCGGCCCTGACCTTTTCCTCGTCGACCTCGTTCTCTCTTCATCCGGAGGTTTGCGCGTGAGTGCGCACACAGCGGTATCCGGGAGCCCGGACGGCTCCGCGACCATGGATCACAAGCACGTGCTGCGGGCACTGAGCGGGCTGCTCACGGTGCTGTTCGCCGCGATGCTCAGTTCGACCGTGGTCTCGGTCGCGCTGCCGCAGATCATCGGCTCGTTGAACGGGACGCAGTCGCAGTTCACCTGGGTGGTCACCGCGACCCTTCTGGCCTCCACCGCCTCAACGCCGATCTGGGGCAAGCTGGCCGACCTCTTCAGCAAGAAGCTCCTGCTCCAGATGTCGATCGCGATCTTCGTGGTGGGCTCGTTGGGCGCCGGCTTCTCGCAGAACACCGCTCAGCTCATCGGCTTCCGCGCGGTGCAGGGCCTGGGCATGGGCGCACTGCAGGTCCTGGTGCAGGTCGTCATCGCCGCGATGGTCAGCCCCAGGGAGCGGGGTCGCTACAACGGCTATCTCGGCGCGGTCATGGCGGTGTCCACCGTCGGCGGCCCGCTGCTCGGCGGGGCGATCACCGATGTCTCCTGGCTGGGCTGGCGCTGGTGCTTCTTCATCGCGCTGCCCTTCACCGTCGTCGCCTCCTTCATCCTCAACCGCACCCTGCACCTTCAGGACGTCCGGCGTCCGGACACCAAGGTCGACTACTGGGGAGCCTCGCTCATCGCGGCCGGCGTCAGCCTCCTGCTGCTGTGGGTGACGTTCGTCGACAACTCGTTCGCCTGGCTGTCCTGGCAGACCGCCGCCATGGTGGCCGGCGCCGTCGCGCTGCTGGGTGCGGCCCTGTGGGTCGAGTCCCGGGTCGCCGAGCCGGTCATACCGCTGCACATCATCAAGCGGCGTGACCCCGCCCTGGCCATCGTCGCGAGCCTCGCGGTCGGCATGGCGATGTTCGGCGGAGCGGTCTTCCTCGGCCAGTACTTCCAGATCGGACGCGGCTACTCGCCCACCGAAGCCGGCCTGCTCACCATGCCGTTGATGGCCGGGGTCCTGGTCTCCTCCACGGTGGCCGGCCGGATGGTCTCCACGACCGGCAAGCCCAAGCCCGTCGTCGTGGTCGGTGTCGTCGTCCTGACGCTCGGCTTCCTGGGCCTGTCCATGATCGACCATGAGACGTCCCTCGTCGCGGTGTCGGCCGGCATGGCCGCGGTCGGTGTCGGCGTCGGTATGTCCATGCAGAACCTGGTCCTCGTCCTGCAGAACAGCGTCCCGCTCAAGGAACTCGGCGCGGCCAGCGGAGCCATCACCTTCTTCCGCTCCCTCGGCGGCACGATCGGCGTCTCGGTGCTCGGGGCGGTACTGGCCGGCACCGTGAGCACGAAGATCACCGAAGGTCTGGCCAAGCTCGGCATCGACGCCGGCACGGGCGGCGGCGGATCCACCTTGAACATCAAGGCGATGCCGGCCCCGGTCCAGGACGTCGTACGCGCCGCCTACGGAGACGCCACCGGCCACATCTTCCTGATCTCCGCGATCATCGCCATGGTCGGTGTGGTCGCCACGCTCTTCCTCACCCCCGTCGCCCTCCGCGACAGCGTCGACCTGCCGGGCCAGACCACCGACGACTGAGACTGGAAGAGGCGAACACCGCCCACCCACGCCGATTCCTTCCCCACCGGAACGGGCACGGTCAACTTCAACGACGGGACGCCGAAGTACACGGACGGCGGGCCGTACCCCGGAAACGGGCAGTGGAGCGCCGTCGCGGCCCTTCACCTCGCCGAACCCGGCCGGCCATCCGCCTGCTGCCGCTGCTGGGCAGCCGGCGGATGAACAGGTTCGACCACGGGGTCGTCGAGGACTTCATCCAGACCATGGAACGCGAAGGTGCCGGCCTGGCCGCCCACCAACTTCTCGCGCGAGAACGACAGCGGCCCCTCCCCCGGCTTCAGTGGCCGGTGGACGACAACGGGGCCGCGGCGGTGGCACCCAGCGGGGTCGCAGGCGTCACGACGTCACAGATCCTTCAGGTTGTCACGGCTGGTCATGAAGTGCTTTCGGCCGCCCGCATACCACGACACCAGCGCGAACAGACCGACCACGGCCACCGCGATCGGCGCATAGTTGAAGCTGTCGACGTTGACCGGCCGGGTCGGCGGCAGCACGAACAGCACGCAGATGACCACCACCCACACGATCGCGACCCAGCCGACCAGGCTGCTCCACTTGCCCAGGTGCCACGGTCCCGGAACGAACTCGTTGCCGCGCAGACGACGCAGCAGCACCGGCGTGACATAGGCGATGTAAAGGCCGATCACCGCGATCGAGGTCACCGCCAGGTACGCCGTGGTGTTGAACAGCGCCGGCAGCGTCAGGATCGCCGAGAGCGTGACGCAGAACCAGATCGAGTTCGTGGGCGTCCCGGTGCGCGGGTTGACCTTCGCCCAGATTCTCGACCCCGGAAGGGCGTTGTCACGCGAGAACGCATAGCTCATCCGGGAGTTGGCGGTCACCGAGGCCATCCCGCAGAAGAACTGGGCGGCACACACGATGAACAGCAGGAACTTCGCCGTGCCCGGACTGTTCAGCGAGTCCAGGAAGACCTGCGCCGGCGGCAGCCCGGTACTCGACGCGGCCAGCTTGTCCAGCCCCGCGGAACTCTTGTCCTGGATCGACGCGGTGATGGAGTAGAGCAGGATGAAACCGCCGATGACCGAGATCACCACGCTCATCACAATCCCGCGCGGCGCGCTGCGGGCCGCTCCCCTGGTCTCCTCCGCCACATGAGCCGACGCGTCGTACCCGGTGTAGGTGTACTGCGCCATCAGCAGGCCCATGAGGAAGACGTAGATGCCGGAGGTCCAGCCGGTGGCGTTGTGCCAGCCCGTCAGCGTCCACCCGGCGGACTGGTGGTGCTCGGGCAGTGCCCACAGCACGGCAACGATGACCAGGACGCCCACCACGTGCCACCAGGCGGAGACGTTCGACAGGAACGCGACGAGCTTCACGCCGAACGTGTTGAGAAGCGCGTGCACAAGAATGATCGCGAGGAACAGCAGGAAAGTACCGCCGGCAGTGACCTCGGTGCCCCAGACGAGGTTCATGAACGCCATCCAGGTCGTGGCGCACCCGAAGTCGATCGCGGCGGTCACGGCGACCTCGCCCATGAAGTTGAACCAGCCCACGAACCAGGCCCAGGCACGCTTGTTGCTCCTGGCAAGCTCACCGGCCCAGAAGTAGAGACCACCCGCAGTGGGGTAGCGCGAACACACCTCGGCCATGGCCAGCGCCACACACGTCACGAAGACACCGACCACCGCCCAGCCGAGCACGATGGTCGACGGACCACCCGACTTCAGCGCGATCCCGTACGACGTGATGCAACCCGCCAGGATCGAAATGATCGAGAACGACACCGCGAAGTTCGAGAACGCGGACATACCGCGATGAAGTTCCTGCTTGTAGCCCATCTCTGCGAGACGGGCAGCATCCTCGTCCAGCTCTATCTCTGGCTGGACTTCCTCTTGCGCAGCCATCCACGACTCCTCATCGACGAGGGACGACGGCGAACAAAGTGGCGTACGACACACCGGTTGTCAATGGCTTGTTCTCAAACCTTTTCCGGCCGCGACACACCGGCTCGACCGGGCCACCAGGAAGATGCCCATGCCCGCACGCCCTGCCTGTTTGCCGGCTACGGCAACCGGGAAGACCATCACCCCGCCACACGCCCACCGACCGACGGTCGACCAGCCGAAGAAGGTGATCGGCGTGATGTGGTACGGAGGTTGGGGCTGGGGCGGATGGTTCCTCATGACCGTGATCATGATTCTGTTCTGGGGACTGCTGGTCGCTGGGCTCATCGCCCTCACCCGCTACCTCACCAGCGCGGGCCGCAGCCAGCCGCCCGGCCCACCCCCGTCCCCGGTAATGGACTGCCCTCAGTGCCCGCAGGGCAGTGGGTACGGCATGGCTGCTCCAGTCCTCCAGCGTCGGTCAGGAGTCGCGGTGGTGGATCACGGTGAATCCGGCCGCGAGGGCGAGGGCGGTGCAAAGGGAGAAGACGCCGAGCCCCGCCGCGGCGCTCAGGCCGTGGGGTTCGGGGTGCAGCAGATAGAGGGCATCTGCGGCGTTCATCGGCAGGTAGGGGCCGAGGGTGATCTGCCAGGCGTCCGGCAGCATGCCCACCAGGATGACGGGCACGAACAGCAGGCCGAGCAGGGTAGCGATGGCGCTGGAGCGCAGGGCCGCGCCCAGGCCCAGACCGAGCAGCCCGAGGAGGGTGAGGTAGACGCCGCCGACGGCGGCGCGCAGAACCCCCGGGCTGGTCAGCGACCGGCTCAGAGTGCTGCTGGTGTCGGCAGGCAGGGCAGCGTGGAAGACCAGGTACGCGGCCACGCAGGACAAGACCCCGACGGCCAGGCCGACGCCCGCGAGGACGACCGCCTTGGCGGCCAGGACCGTGCGGCGCCGGGGCGTGGCGGCGAGGGTGGCGCGGATCAGACCGGTGCCGTACTCGCTGGTGATGGTGAGGACGCCCAGCGTGCCGACTGCGATCTGCGACAGGTGCAGGCCCATCAGGCTGAGCCGGACCGGGTCTGCACCCCGCTGCTGCACGGCGCTGAGGCGGCTGACGAGGAAGACGCTCACCAGCGCGCCGATTGCGACATTGGAGGTGACCGCGCCGAGCAGGGTCCACAGCGTGGAGCGGACGAGCGGAGCTTGCACAGCTCGGAGCGGAGTTGGTCGTTGAAGCCCGACAGCGCGCCCCAGGAGGCGGGGCGGGGCAGGGGTGAGATGAAGACGGGAGTGGTCACGGGGATCGTCCTCAGCTGGCGTTGGGGGCCGCAGTGACGAGCTTCGGGTTCGCGGCGGTGCGGTAGTCGACGGCTTCGCCGGTGAGTTCCATGTAGCGCTCCTCCAAGGAGGCCTGCTGGACGGCGAGTTCCTGCAGGGCGATGCCGGCGGCGCGGGCGATCTCGCCCACGGTCTCACTGGTGATCCCGGTGATCCGCAGCGTGTCCGGGCCCGCTTCGTCCACGGTCGCGCCCCGGTCGCGCACCAGCCCGGCCAGTGCGGCGCACTGGGGTGTGCGGACCCGGACGAAGCGCCCGTCGCCACTGGCGAGGAAGTCCTCGACGGACATCTGGGCGATCAGACGGCCTCGGCCGATGATGACCAGGCGGTCGGCGGTCAGCGCCATCTCGCTCATCAGGTGACTGGAAAGGAGCACCGTGCGGCCTTCGGCGGCCAGGGCCTTGAGCAGGGTGCTGGCGGTCACCAGTTCCCTGCCCGCCCTGATCGGTGCCTCGGCGCTGACAGGACGGGCCAGGCGCTGTTCAATCCGGCCGTCCGCGCCTGTCTCGCCGCCGACGCGGGCAAAGAGCGGCGCGTGGAAGCCTTCGCGGCCTTCAACGTCTTCTACCAGGCGGGGATCCTCGTCGGCCCGCTCGCCGGACTCGCCCTGCCGGCTCGGGACTTCGACGCGACGTACTCGGTCGCGGCACTCATCTCGCCTGTGCGGGACTCGTCAGGCAACTGCACCGCGCCGGGCACCTGGCGCCGAAGCCGGTCCCCGTGCCGGGATGAGGTGACCTGCTGGGGCCGGGCCACGAGGGCGCGGCCCGGCACCTCAGCCGACCGCGGGCGCGGGAATACTGTGGCCGCCGCCGGCGTCGTTCGAGATCCGCCGTCTGCTGGAGCCATACGGTTTGGGCGCCCCTCCTCCTGCCGAGGCCGGACGCCCTGGCCGCATCCGGGCGGAGCTACTCGTCCAGGGTGTGCATCTCGCAACTCTGGACTCCCTGCAAGGGCTCGCGCTCCGAGGATCGTCGATCACCGACCCTGCCGCGGCCCGATCACCCGTGTGTGGCGCCTGGCCGCAGGTCGAGCTTGCGTAGCAGCTGGGCGTTGAGGGCGACGACGATGGTGGACAGCGACATGAGGATGGCGCCGACCGACATGGGGAGGACGAACCCGATCGGGGCAAGGACGCCGGCGGCGAGTGGCACGGAGATCAGGTTGTAGCCGGTGGCCCACCACAGGTTCTGTTTCATCTTGCGGTAGCCGGCTTGCGACAGGTCGATCACCGACAGGACGGAGCGGGGGTCGTCGCTGGCCAGGATGACCCCGGCGGAGGCGATGGCCACGTCGGTGCCTGCGCCGATGGCGATGCCGACGTCGGCCTGGGCCAGCGCGGGGGCATCGTTGACACCGTCGCCGACCATGGCCACCGTTTTGCCGTCGACCTGCAGCGCCTTGACGGTGGCTGCCTTGTCCTCGGGCCGGACGCCGGCGAACACCCGGTCGATGCCGAGTCGGTTGCCGACCGATTCCGCGACCGCCTGGGCGTCGCCGGTGATCATGACGACCTCGACGCCTCGCCGGTGCAGCGCGTCGACGGCCTGGCGGGATTCGGGCCTGATCTCGTCGGCCAGTTTCAGTGCTCCGATCACCACACCGTCTCGCAGCGCGTGCAGGATGATGGCGCCCTCTTCCCGCCAGTGCCCGGCTGCCCCGAGCTCCTGCTGGTGCTCCTCGTCCAGCAGCAGCGGACCGCCGACCCTGACCGTCCGGTCACCGACGGTGGCAGTGACACCGAGAGCCGGTGTCGAAGTGAAGCCGCTTGCCCGAGGGATGTCGAGATCGCGCTCGCGGGCGGCGCGCACGATGGCCTTGGCCAGCGGGTGTTCACTGTCGGCTTCGGCCGCGGCGGCCAACGCGAGCACCTCGTCGTCGGCGAGACCGTGAGCCGGTTCGACGGCGACCAGGATCGGCTCGCCCTTGGTGAGGGTGCCGGTCTTGTCGAACAGGACGGCACTGACGGTGCGCATGCTCTCCAACGCGAGCCGATCCTTGACGAGGACTCCGCCGCGGGCGGCACGTTCAGTGGCGATGGACACCACGAGCGGTATCGCAAGTCCGAGCGCGTGCGGGCAAGCGATCACGAGCACCGTGATCGTGCGGGTGACCGCGTCATCGGACCGGTCGAGCAGCAGGGCCCACACCAGGATCGTGATGACCGCCGCCCCAAGGGCGAACCAGAACAGCCAGCCTGCGGCAACGTCGGCCAGCCGCTGCGCGCGTGAAGATGAGTTCTGCGCCTCTGTCACGAGGCGCCTGATGCCGGCGAGCGCGGTGTCCTCTCCGGTGGCGGTGACCTCGACCCGCAGGCCGGAGTCGGCGGCGACAGTGCCGGCCACCACGTGGTCGCCGACGCCGCGGCGTACCGTTCGGGACTCGCCGGTGACCATCGACTCGTCCATCTCGGCCGCCCCGTCGATGATCCGGCCGTCCGCGGGGACGCTGCCACCGGGCCGGATCAGGACGGTGTCCCCCACCCGCAGTTCACCCGGGTGCACGGTGACGACCTGGTCGCCGTCGAGTCGTTCGGCCTCGTCGGGCAGCAGCGCGGCCAGGGAGTCCAGGGCCGAGGTCGTCTGAGCGAGCGAGCGCATCTCGAGCCAGTGCCCGAGCAACATGATGTCGATGAGCAGCGCCAACTCCCACCAGAAGTCCAGCTGATGGTCGAGGATGCTCAGGCTGGCGCCCCAGGAGGCGACGAAAGCCACCGTGATGGCCAGCGTGATCAACAGCATCATTCCCGGCCGGCGAGACCGTACCTCGGACACCCCGCCGTTGAGGAACGGCCGGCCACCCCACAGGTACATCACGGTGCCCAGCAGCGGCGAAACCCAGGTCACCCAGTCGGCCTGCGGCAACCGATAGCCCAGCAGCGAGGCGAACATGCCGGAGAACACCACGACGGGCACGGCCAGAAACAGCATCGCCCAGAACAGCCGTCGAAACTGCCCGACATGATCACCGTGGGCGCCGTGACCCGAGTGGTGCGCGTGGCCCGCACTGCCGGCGTGATCGGCCCCATGGTGCCCGTCGTACCCGGTCATGCCATGCTCCGCGTGCCCGGCGTCGGGAGAGGTAACGGCCGACGGCGCGTCATCGAGGAGCGCGCGCCGGTGCTCGTGGTGGTGGTGATGCTCGCGACTGGTCATGATCACTTCTCCTCGCCAGTGATGCTCAGTAGCTGCCGGAAACGGTGGTGGCGGTGCTGCTCCGCAGAAGTTCGTGGAGCGGTGCCTCGGGGCTGAGCGCTCCAGCTGACGCGTCAGCGGTTCTGTTGGCGAATGCTGTGCTCAAGGCGTCAGTGTTCGGCTTGACATGCGGGGGCGTCAGGAGCCCGGGCGTGCAGGGAGAAGGCCCGGCCTTTCCCGTGCGCTGAAGACCGCGATCCAGGCCCACCCCAGACGGCGGCACGGCAGGAGGGCCGGGCACCTCAGTCAACAGGCTTGCCGCCATGCTTACTTGAACGACCGCAAGCGCAGACTGTTGGTGACGACGAAGGGGGTACCGCAGCAGGAGCCGGAGTTCGTCGCGGTCGTCAAGGCTTCTCCCTCGGGTGTGTATGCGTGGGGTGTCGACGAGAAGGGCGCGGTGTCCCGGCCCTCCCGACCGATGACAACAGCATACCCCCTGGGGGTATTTCGGGGTCGTGACGCTACCCACATGGACTGCTTGCCTCCGGCCTCGCGACGTCCGTGCCGTACGCCGGTGAGGCGCCGAACGACCGCCTGCTCACCGAGACCGTGACCCGCCGCGCCGTGCGCTGCGCACCTCGATCCGCGCCGACTGCCCGCGAGAGACCCCTCCCACGGCCCAGGTCCCGCCGCCCACCGAGCCTCCGTCGCCACTCTTACCAACGCCGGACGCGAGCAGCTCGCGGCTTGGACAAGAGCAGGAGGTTCTGCCTCGGCTTGATTGTGGGCGGCGGTTGATCCGAGGGTGCCAGGCCGGGCGCTCCAAGCCGTCGCCTGCCGGGAAGGCCGGGGAGACGGCTGCGATCTGCACGGCATCCTTTGAAGCAAGGGAGCAGTAGCCCACCGAGCCGTAGGTACCCCTGGGGGGTAGTATGCAATTCTGCTGATCGACCAGCACGGCATCGGTGGAGCCCATGACGAGATGGACAGCTCATCACGGCGGCACAGCCGTCCGCTGGACGTACGGGGTGTTCCTCACCCTGTGCGTCGTACTGGCCGTGCTCGTCCACCACGAGACGATGGCGATGGGCTCCTCGTCCTCCATGCCGGGGGCCGCCCATGCCGTACACGTGATGCCGGACGGCGCCGCACCGTTCATCTCTGACACCTCATCATGTAATGCCGACTACGGCGCCTGTTCCGGGCCCGGCATGCAGCACTGCACGACGGCGAATGTCGACTCCGTGCAGCTTGCCGTCCCCAGCCAGAGCGCGTTCGACCCTCTCGCCTTCTTGCAGCGAGCAGCGGAAGGCCGCACGCCTTCCACGGCGGTCGGCCGCGCCCCGCCCGATCTGTCCGTCCTCTGCCAACTGCGCCTGTAGGCCGCGCCGGACGACGCGTGATGTGTCGTCCCTCCGAGGCCATGTCGCAGCTACAACACAGAGGACAACAACACAATGAACAGCATCAACCGCCGCTCCGTCCTGCTCGCCGGACTGGGAGCGGCCGGCGCTGGCGCGCTGGCCGCGTGCAGCAGCGGCTCCACGAGTGGTAACGCGCTGGTCAACCCGTCCGGCTCGGCGGTCACCGCCGCCGAGAGGAAGCGCGAGAGCACGGGGCGGCAGCAGAAGCTCGCCCTGACCGCGGCACCCGCCGTGATCGACCTGGGCGGCGGCGTCATGCCCAAGACCTGGACCTTCGACGGACGCGCCCCGGGCAAGGAGGTCCGGCTCTCCGTCGGCGACACCCTCGTCGCCGAGCTGTCCAACCAGCTCCCGAACAAGACCACCACCTCGATCCACTGGCACGGCCTTGCGCTGCGCAACGACATGGACGGCGTGCCCCCGGCGACCCAGACCGCGGTCCGGTCCGGCTCCGCCTTCACCTACAAGTTCATCGCAGACACCCCGGGCACCTACTTCTTCCACCCGCACGTCGGCGTCCAGCTCGACCGCGGCCTGTACGCCCCTCTGATCGTCGAGGACCCCAAGGAGCCCCTCGCGTACGACGACGAGTGGGTGATCGTCCTCGACGACTGGGTCGACGGCGTTACCGGCACGCCCGACGAGGTCTTCGCCGAGGTCAAGCAGGGCATGGGCGACATGGGGCACATGGGCGGACACTCAGCCTCCAGTAGCAGCTCGCCGTCCGGCGGTATGGACCACGGCGGTATGGACCACAGCGACATGGGGCGCATGGGCGGTATGGACATGAGTGAGTCCGCCTCGCCCTCGGCCTCGCCCGGCGGCATGTCCATGAAGTTCATGCACATGGGCGCCACCAGCAAGCTCCTCGGCGGCGACGCCGGTGATGTGAAGTACCCACACCACCTGATCAACGGCCGAGTGGCGAACGAACCGGCCGTCTATTCCGGCAAGCCGGGCAAGAAGGTGCGGCTGCGAATCATCAACGCCGGCTCGGACACCGCTTACCGGGTCGCCCTCGGCGGCCACAAGCTGACCATCACCCACACCGACGGCTTCCCGGTCCGGCACCAGGAGGTGGACGCGCTGCTCATCGGCATGGGCGAACGCTACGACGTCCTCGTCACCCTTGGCGACGGTGTCTTCCCGCTGGTCGCCCTGGCCGAGGGCAAGGACGCGAACGGCCTGGCCCTGATGCGCACCGGCTCGGGGAGCAAGCCGTCCGCGACCATCCGCCCGAAGGAACTCGACGGGAAGATCATGACGGCGTCCCAGCTCCGTGCCGCCGACGACGTACGACTCAAGACCGCCAAGACCGACGTCACACACCAGATCAGGCTCACCGGCGGCATGGCGAACTGCGACTGGGCCATCAACGGCAGTCCGTTCGACATGGCCGACCCCGAGGCGAACCCCATCCTCATCGAGGAAGGCCGGCGCGTGAGGCTCGACTTCGTCAACGACACCGACATGTGGCATCCGATGCACCTGCACGGCCACACCTACCAGGTCGGCGCCTCCGGGCCACGCAAGGACACCGCGATCGTACTGCCCAAGCAGAAGATCTCCGTCTTCTTCGACGCCGACAACCCCGGCCAGTGGATGCTGCACTGCCACAACGCGTACCACGGCGAGGCCGGGATGATGGCGAGCGTGGCCTACCGGGCCTGACGGTCGACGTTCGCTGTCCGGGCGGGCTCATCGACTGGCGATCGATGGGCACGTCCGGACGCGCATGAAGTTGAAGGTAGCTACCGGCCCAGTGTGGAGCCGCGGGGAAACGGAAACCGGACCGATGAGTTCTCGTGGGTCGCACGGTCTCCAGTGGTCCGGGGCGGCAGGCGTCTCGGGCCTGAGGAAGGAAGTGCAGCGGACGCCGTACCTAAAGGTAGCGAGTGGGCCAAGCATGACGTAACGCCCGGTTCCACCGTCTTCTGCGCCGGCTTTGTCGACGAGAACAGAACTCCTGGACAGAGCCACTGCGCAGCCGCGGGAACCGCGGCGGTTGAACGGTCATCCTTGACGAGACGAGGCAACGTCCTCAGGGAGCGACTGCTCCACCCAGATGGTCTTGCCGAGGCCGGAGTATCTTGTGCCCCAGCGCCCGGTGAGCTGGGCCACCAACATCAGCCCGCGTCCGCCCTCATCGAAGATGCGGGCCCGGCGCAGGTGCGGGGCGGTACTACTGGCATCGGAGACCTCGCAGATCAGGTTCTGGTTCCTGATGAGTCGCAGTTGGATGGGCGGAGCCGCGTAGCGTATTGCATTGGTCACCAACTCGCTGACCACTAGTTCGGTGATGAAGGCCAGTTCGTCCAGGTGCCATGTGTGAAGTTGACGGGTCGCCCACGATCGAGCCTCGGCGACGGCGGCCGGATCAGCGGCAATGTGCAACGTGGCGATCTGGTCGGCGTCCAGCATGCGGGTACGGACGATGAGCAGCGCGACATCGTCCGTCAGCCGGTCCGCGAGCAGCGCCTTCAGGACAAGGTCGCAGGTGGTCTCGAGCGAGGGCACAGCATCGCCCAGAGTGGTGCACAAGATCCGCAGGCCGACGTCGATGTCATGGGTGCGGGCCCCGATCAGCCCGTCGGTGTAGAGGGCAAGGAGGCTTCCCTTGGGCAATGCGCGATCGATGGACTCGAACGGCAACCCGCCCACGCCCAGTGGCGGGCCTGTGGGCAGGTCGAGAATGTGTACCGTGCCGTCGGGCTTCATCAGAGCGGGTGGGGGGTGCCCTGCGCTGGCAATTGAGCACCGGCCGGACAGCGGGTCGTAGATCGCGTACAGGCATGTGGCACCGAGATCACTGATGGCCGCCTCAGCTTCGGATTCAGGCCCGGTGCTGAGCCGGATGACCAGGTCGTCCAGATACGCGAGCAGCTCATCAGGAGCCAGATCGACTTCGGCGAGGGTGCGCACCGCCATGCGCAGCCGGCCCATGGCAGCAGACGCGTGGATGCCGTGGCCAACCACATCTCCGACGACGAGTGCGACCCGAGTGCCGGAGAGTGGGATCACGTCGAACCAGTCACCGCCGACCCCCGCGTCCGAGCTGGCCGGCACGTAGCGTCCAGCGACCTCCACGGCCACCTGCTCGGGGAGCCCCTGCGGCAATAGGCTGTGTTGAAGAGCCAACGCAGCGTTGGCCCGTTCAGCTTCGGCGCGCGCCTTCTCGGCGGCAGCTTCGGCCCGCTTGCGATCAGTTATGTCGGTGGAGATAGCGCCGACGGCGTATGGCTGCCCCAATGCATCGCGAAGTGGAAACTTGATCGACAGCCAACTGCCGGCCTTGTCGATGTCTGTCGCGGGCTCCTCTCCCTCGATCGCTTGGTTCCTGGCCAGCACCTCGGAATCACGCTCTACGTACGCGAGGGCAACTTCACGGGGAAAAAGGTCGAAGTCAGTCTTCCCGTACACCTGCTCGCGCGGGAAGCCGAATCGGCGCTCGAACTGCTTGTTGACGAGCAGGAAGCGGCCTCGGGCGTCCTTGATGTAGATGAGGGCCGAAGAGTAGTCCATGATGTCCTGCAGGCGGCGGTTGTCCTCGCGCAGCGATCGCTCGGCCGTCTTACGTTCAGTCGCGTCATACAGCTGTACGGTGGCTCGCAGGTGTTCGCCCGGCAGGCACGCCGCCTTCAACTCCAGGATCAGTGCGGCGCCGTCCGGCTGCCGTGTCGCTGTGCAGAGGACTGAGACGTCCTCGCCTGCAGCCAGCGCACCCAGCGGATCGTCTTCTCCGGCGTACAGCTGGACGAGATCGGTCAGGCGCTGCCCGACCAGTTCTTCTTCACGTCGTCCTAGCAGGTCTCCCAAGCTCCGCGACGCGAGCAGGATCCGTGAGGATTCCGGGCCATCGAGCGCGACCAGGGCCATCGGCACGGGCGCTGCGGCGAACGCAGCGCGAACCACCCCGTCGGCCTCCTTATCGGGATGACGCCTGGACCGCTCTGCCACGACAGTTCCCCATCCGTACCATTGCCACCGAATTCCAGCCTCCGCATGCTGCCCGTACAAGTATCTCGCGGACTCAACCACACGGCGTTTCGTCCCGGCGGGTGTGCTCGGTCCGGAGTTAAGGTGCCGCTCCAATTCGGGGTTGAGATCACCGCGGCGTGGATCAAGCTTCTGAGCTGTGGGAGTGGGTTTCGAAGTCGCGGGTGAGGCCGCTATATCTGCGCAATGCCGGCCTGGCCCAACTGCTGATGCAGGCCGTATGTTCGTCCCTTATCGCGCCGCGATCCCAGCCGGGTGCGAAAGGTTGCACGGGCTTCGCAGGCGACTCAAGGCGATGCAGTACGGGCACGGCATCCTCGGCGGATTCCTCGCCGGGACGGGCCTCGCTCTCGAAAGACCGGACTGACTCCAATGAACTTCGATATCGCAGTACAGCGCGCTGACAACGCCGGTTCCCGGCCGCACCGTGCGCCTGCTTCCCGGGACGTACGGCGGGAGTCTCCGCCCGTACGACGACCGCGGCGCCCGTCGCGTCGAAGCTGACTCCCATGGACCACCACGGAACCCGTACCCCCGCCGGCATCGCCTCGGCGCGGTCGGCCGGCGCTGCCACCAGCCTGCGCCCCAGCAGCCGGACGAGCGCACTGTGGCACGCTGCCCGGCCCTGCGAACGCCTCTGCTACGCGACCGGCGCCGTCCTCGCGTTGTCCGGCCTGGCGCACCTGGTGGTGTTCGCCGTCGACGGCGGCCCCTGGGACGGCCCCGTCTCCTGGCGCAAGCCCGTCACGTTCGGGCTCTCCTTCGGGCTGACGCTGATCGCGGTCACCTGGGTGACGTCATACCTGCGCATCGGTGCGCGGGCCCGCGCCGTCCTGCTCGTCGTGTTCGCCGCGGACTGCGTCGTGGAGGTCGCCGGGATCACCCTCCAGGCATGGCGCCATGTGCCCTCGCACCTCAACACCGAGACGCCGTTCGACACCATGGTCGCGATGACGCTCGCCGTGGGCGGCGGTGTGCTGGTCGTCGTGCTGTCGGTGTTCGCCGCCGCCGCGTTCCGGCACCGGCCGGGCGGACCCCTGGGCATGGCGCTCGCACTGCGCTCCGGGTTCGCGATCCTGATCGTCGCGCTGCTGTCGGGCGCCGCGATGATCGCGCGCGGGGTCGTGCTGTCCCGCACCGGTCACCAGCAGGCGGCGTACCACTCCACTGCGCCTCTCAAGCCGCTGCACGGGGTGAGCCTGCACGCCGTGCTGGTGCTGCCCGCAGTCGTCTGGCTGCTGTCCCGCACCTCATGGAGCGATGCCGCAAAGCAGCGGATCATCTACGTCGCCGTCGGCGGCTACACGGCCGCCGTGCTCGGCGCCGGGGTCTGGGCGACACTCACCCGGTGAGCCCCGGGGGTCGTCCGTGACGTCGTACCGCTTCACACGTCCCCCCAGGAAGCCGTGCAGCGTCGCCACCGCGGTGACGGAGATCAGCGCGCCGACCACGCCGAGGAGGATGGTGCCCGCGACGACCGACCCGAAGGCGACCGCGGAGTGGATGCCCACGGACCGCGTGGTCAGCTCGGGCTGCACCATCACGGCGGGCGAGAACCTGCTGCGGTGCTTCCTCGACGAGCCCCATGTCCTGCCGGCCGCCGAGCGGGGAGCAGGGCGCACGGCTGGAGGCGATGGCGCGCACAGGCCGGGTTGCATGCTTGACCACGGTTCGCCCGTGAGTACGACGTCACTTCGTGGGACGGCCCGCCGGCCGTGAGGGCGGCGGGCCGTCGAGGTGAGGGGCCGGAGGAATTCACTGGCCTGATGAAGCGCGGCTCTCGTCGTGTGTAGCTCCCGCAGTGTGTAGCTCCCGCACCCGATCGTGGGGATTCCCAGTGGACCCCGTAGGCGGGAAGCTGTTGGGCCCATCACTCGCGAGGGGTGGTGGTGAGCGGGAATCCTCCGTGGCCGCCGCCCCGCATGTCCTCCATGTCGAGCGGGTCCGCGTCGGCCCGGATGGCATGGACATCGAACCCTCCCTGGCCCGCGGGGGCGTCCTTGGCGGCACTGATCCGGTACTCCACGGTGCGAGTGCCGTGGGCGGGCAGGTCCCGCGCACCGGAAGCGCCGGTCAACGGCTGGTAGTCGTTGGCCACGACCAGCTCGACGGGGTGCCAGTCGCCATCGGGGGCCTCGCGCCGTTCCACCGTCAGCTTGGGCGACCGCTCGCCCGCGTAGTTCCACTCGACCTGCGCGGAGAGCGCGATGTCGCGGAGTGCCTTGCCGGTGGTGTTGCAGAGCTTGACGAGGACGGTCTGCGGTTCGCCGCCAGGGTGGACGGTGATGCCATCGCGCGGGCTGGCGACCGTGGTGATCAGGTAGCCGTTGGTCTTGTCGGCAGCGGTGAGCTTTGGACAGGGCTTGCCTTGGAAGGCCGCGAAGCCGGGGTTCGGCGAGCTCTTCGCGGCCGCCGGAGGGCTGTGCGTCCGCGTCGCCTGCGCCGAAGCACCGGGCGAGGGATTGCCCTTGTCCCCGTCTGCCGAGGCTGACGGTCCCTCGCAGGCGGTGGTGAAGAGAATCACCGCTCCTGCGGCGGCGACGGCGAATCTGGCCCAGCGCCTGTCTGCGTGCACGGATGTCCCTTCTCGTGGATCCCTGGTTGATGATCACGATGCCTGAGGGCCGCGCATGATTGCGCCGCGGGGGGTGCCGTGACCGCCTCAGCGGGAGCGGACGGGCCCGCCTGACCATCGGGTAGGACACGTCGGCGCCGTGCCCGGCGACAGCATTTGTCGGTGAGTTCGGGGTTCTGGCACAGATCTTGGGGAGTGGTCGCGGAGGGTCACTGAAGCAGGATCATCTATCTTTTTGATGCGATTCACGGCGCCTTCGGTACCGCTGGAGCTCCAGTGCAGGGTGAGTCCGGCTGTCACGGCGTCGAGGTCTCGAAGCAGGTGGAGGACGAAGTTGGTGAGGCCAGGCAGTTGGCTGGCACCGACGGCGTCGATCCAGGCGGGGAGCCTGGCTCCGAAGCGGCCCGTGAGCATCTCGCGCGATCACCATCCCGTGAGGGTCGTCCGCTTCCGGGACGAAGACTGGCCCTTCCTCCGCGAGCCGGTGCAGGACATCGCACGCCGAGTGCACCGTCGCCTTCAACGCAGACCCAGGGACCCCGCATGGGTAGTCGACGCAGAGTGACGGAGCCCCGCACCTCATCCTCCTGAATACGCGACACCTCAACATGCGAGCCCACCAGTCCCGGGGCCGGGATCGGTGTGCGCGTGCGGCCCGAGTGGAGCCGCATGGTCAGTTCCGGACGGTGCCGTCGATGAGCACCTGGACTCCGTCGAGGAGGCGGTCGAGTCCGAAGGCGAGGGGATCGAGGTCCGTGGCGGCGAACGCGCCCTCGGCGAGGGCCTTGGTCAGCGCGGGGAACCGGTCGGCGTGCCGGTCGATTAGTTCGCCGGTGAGACGGTTCCACTCTCGGTCGTGCTCCTCGTCGAAGTCGACCAGTTGCTGGGCGAGGTTGCGGACCAGTCCGAGGGCCAGCAGGAAGACCTGGTGGCGCTGGGGAGCGGTGAGGCTGGTCGGTTCCAGCACCGCCAGCGCCGCGTCCAGCCACTGGAGTTGGTGGGGGCCCATGACCTGGCGGCGCATGGCCACGGCCGCCAGTGCCCAGCGGTGGGTCTCGTACACCCGTAGACACTGCCGGGTCCACTCCCGCATCCCGGCCCGCCAGTCATCGCCCGCGACGGCCGACAGGTCGGGCCCCTCGGCCAGCACCGACTCCACCATCAGCTCGACGAGTTCGGCCTTCCCGGGCACATAGCGGTACAGGGCCATCGCGGAGACACCGAAACTGGCGGCGACCTTGTTCATCGACACGGCGTCCAGCCCCTCGGCGTCGGCGAGGTCGACGGCGGCCGCGGCGATCCGCTGCGGGGACAGGCTGGGCTTGGGCCCGCGGGTCGGCCGGTCCTGTTCCCCCCACAGCAGCGCGAGGCTCGCGCGCAGGTCGCGCGCCTTGCCCTGGTCCGCACTCCTGCTGCGGCTCTTGGTACTCGCCTTCGGCATGGCCATCCCCTCCAACTCCATCTTCCGCGGAGTCTGTTGACTCCCCCTCCAGCTGTATATACCGTAAACCGAAACAGCATCTGCTGATGCCTTAAACAGTTTAGGGGGACAACTCATGCACCTGCCGCACGGCGCGTCCTGGAGGCCGCCGCGAGGCTGTTCTACGAGCGCGGCATCCATGCCGTCGGGGTGGATCTGATCGCCGCCGAGGCCGGGGTGACGAAGAAGACCCTCTACGACCGGTTCGGCTCGAAGGAGCAGATCGTCGTGGAGTACCTCGCGGATCGCGATGAACGCTGGCACGCCTTCCTCGCCCAGTGCCTAGACGCCGCACAGTCGGCGTCGGCGGCGCGCGTCCTGGCTGTCTTCGATGCCTCGCGCGCGTGGTCGGCGAAGAACAGTTCCAAGGGGTGCAGCATGGTCAACGCTCACGCCGAGATCAGCGATCAGTCTCACCCCGCCTACCCGATCATCACCGGGCAGAAGCAGTGGATGCTCGCCCTGTTCACCGACCTCGCCGGGGACATCACCCCGGACGGGGCCGACCATCTGGGCCGGACGCTCATGCTGCTTCACGAAGGAGCGCTCGTCGCGCACGGCCTGAACATCTTCGCGGACCCCATCAGCCATGCCCGCGAACAGGCGCAAGCTCTCCTTGCCGCCACGGGGGACTCCGCAGCGAAGAGGTGAGGCGAGATGACCGCTACGGCGTTCAGTTTCCTGAACGCATGATGGTCATCTCTGCTCGGATGCTCCCCGAACCCCAGCCGCCTACCAGCACCGGACAGGTGGAGTGCGGCCTCATTCGCTGGTCTCCTGGAGTTCCTGGGGATGGGTGGACTGCCATTGCCCAGGGGTCAGGATCCGGGTCCGCTCGGCGAGGCGGCGCAGGGCGGCGAGGGCGCTCTTGTCGAGGCTCGCTCCGCTGTAGCCGACGTAGGCCACCACCCCGGGCGCGGGCTCCCAGGCCAGGACACCGTTGCCGTCCAGGGCCGAGGTGACCACAGCCGGATGGCCGTGCACGGTGCCGTACGGCCGGGCGTCGGCCTCGTACAGCTGGTCCTCGATCCCACCGCAGCGGGCGGCGGCTTGGGTGAAGACCAGGCCGTGGCCGAGCGCGTCGGCCTCGCCAACCTCGTCCGCCCCGTAGCGGGCCTCGGTGACGTGGCTGGGGCGTGCGGTGCCAGTTGACGTCACCGTCAGCCCGGGCGCCGCAGTGACCGCAGGCCGGCCGGAGACAACGGTGGTCGCGGCGGCGATGCGCAGCACCTCGGCCAGGGGCAGGTCACCGCGGACGCGCGCGTAGGCGCCGGCGAGCGGCCAGACAACCTCCCCCTCACGGGCGTACCCCGTCACGTCGCCCACCTTCACGTCCCGGCCCAGGCTGAGCTTGGACACGGGGAACGTCACCACCGCGCCGCGGCGGGCCAGCGCACCGTCCTGGCGCCGTACGGTCACCGTCCACGGACCATTGTGCGCCGCAGGATCGAGCCGGCTGAGCGTGTAGCCCCGGGCCGGGGATACCCCTGTGATCACCAGGCCCGGTGTCCGCCCGATCAGGACCGTGGCATCCGGCCCCGGTGCGAACGAGACGTCCGGCCCGGGCTCGACGGGGCTGGGAAACGGTGTCGACCCGGACGGTGAGGGTGACAACGCACTGGGCAGTTCAGCCTGTTCCGGGGAATCGTCTCCGCCCACCGCGACGATGCCGACCACCAGCGCGGCGATCAGGACCAGGGCCGCCCCGGCCACGATCATCCAGCGCGGTGGTCTGCACGGTGGCCGGTCAGGCCCCCCACTGAGTACGTCCTCCATCTCCATTTCGCCAGTCTGCGGCACACAACTTCCGCCGTACACACGCCCATTGCGCCCCCATGCCTTCAGCTCAGCGTGCACGCTGAGCCTGCGCTGGCAGGCGGCCCGGCCAGCACATCCCGCTCCGGCGGCGGACACGGGCGAAAGCGGCCGCAGTGCGAAGGCCAGGCCCGTCAGGGAAGCAGAGCCGGTAGTGGCCAGCACTGGAATGGATACCCCGGGTGGCCGCGTTCGGTATCGCCGGCACCCTGGTGGACCGCAGCGGCGCGGCGATCGTCTGCTTCATCGCCTCACTGACCCGCGCCCTGCTGGTGGCGGGCGCCGGTGTGGCGCTACGCCTGGTGCCGCCCGGCACGGCCGAGACCGTCACCGTCATGGCACTGGCCGCTGTGACCGGGGCACTGACACAGTTCAGCTTCATCGCCAACGAAGCGGTCGGCGCCGTCGTCAGCCGGCAAACCCAAGGGCAGACCCACAAGGTGCAGTCGGTGCTGATCGGCATCGACCAGACGGCCACCCTGGTCGGCCCTGCGCTGGGCGGCGTCCTGCTGCTCACCGGCCCGACACGCATGCTGGCGTGCTTGAGCGTGCTGTCCTTCCTGTCCGCCGCACTCGCCCTGCAGACCCCGCCCACTCCCCTGCGCGCCACACGCCGTGACGAACCGGCGCCGGGCGGTGGCCTGCGGGAAGGATGGCAGACCCTGCGCTCCCTGCCGTCCCTGCGCCGGCTGGTGGCCGGACTGGCCTGCTCCAACCTCACGCTCGGGCTGCTGCAAACGGCCAGCCCCATCCTCGTGGAGGACCGCTTCGGCCACTCCCCGGCCGCCGCCGGCGCGCTCTGGTCCATCGCCGCGGCCGCCACCCTGGTCGCGGTCGCCTGCTGCCGGGCCGGCCTCGACCGGCTCGGCCTGTCGGGGGTCGGCGTCATCAGCGCAACCATCGCGGCCGCCACCTGCCTCACCGTGCCCCAGGCCCCCTCCTACACCGCCTACGTCACCCTCATGGCCCTCTTCATGGCCGCCGACGGAGGACTCACCGTCGTCCTGCGCACCCTCCGCTCGCAGGTCATCCCACCCGCGGCCTTCGGCACGACCCTCTCCCTGACCATCCTGCTCCTACTCCTGCCCTTCCCCCTCGCGGGCATCCTGCTCGCCCTCACCCCACCGCCCTACCTGAACAGCCTCATCGGAGCATGCGCCCTGCTCCAGGCACTCACCCTGCTCGTCACCTTCCTACGACTGCGCAACGACCCCGCCCTCCGAGCCAGGACACCGCCACCCCGCCACCAGGCCTGACGATCCATTCAGCGTGAGGCGCCGACCGGTACGGCACCCGACCACGGGCACCGCGCGCCCGACTTCTCGTCTCGATTGCCGGGCCGGCACCAGCTTGCGGAACTGCCGCCCGTTCAGTCCCGCGAACAAGCCCACCCACTGCGGCTCAGCCGCCGTCACCACCACACCCACACCAAGATCATCACATGCGTGATCAGGGCTTACGGGAGATCATTTAGTCTCCGTATGCCGAGGCAGACGAAGCGTCTGGTAGAAAGCCTCAGTGAACCCGATGGCTGCGTACCCTCCTGTGAGCGCGCTCGATGAGGACGTCGACCGTCTGTATCGGGTCTGCATCCGGACTGGTGCTGCGACCCTGGACGCTGTTGCCAGGCACCTCGCTTGGACGACCGAGGCCACGCGTCGCCGGGTCGATCGGCTGCGCGAACTGGGCCTGATCGAGGAGGTCGATGGTCGGATCAGCGCATTGCCACCCCGTGGGCTCCTGCGCGGTCTTGCCGCGGATCTCGAATCAGCGGCGGAAGATGCACGGAGACGGGCGAGCGAATGGGGCTCACTCTGGCAGCAGCATCGCGAACAGGCGTCATATCTCGAGGTTCTCGGGAGTGACGGTGCGGCTGCGGCCGCCGACGATGAGCTACTCAAGTCCGCCCGTGAGGAGGTGCGTGCGCTGCAGGTCGGCCCGATCAGCGTGCCGATCCGAGATATCGCTCCAGCAATTCCTGACGGGTTCTTCAACGCGAGCAGACGGGGGGTGCGATTCCGCGTGATCTATGGCATCGACATCCTTCGGGACCCGGATGGCCTGGCAGCGGTGCAGAGCTGCGTCATGGCAGGCGAGGACGCGCGTGCCTTCGCCGAGATTCCGTTGAACCTCTCGATCGCTGATGACAAGCTTGCGTTGATCACCTTCGCCGGTGACGCGCTGAACGCCCGCAATGCTGTGCTCGTGCATCCGTCGGGGCTGCTGGATTCGTTGAGTGCGCTCTTCGAGTCGTACTGGCGGATGGCGTCCCCGATATCGCCCGCGTCGACCAGGTCAGGCGGTCAGACCTCCGATGACGACAATCGTCGGTTGCTCGCCTACTTGAATGCCGGACTCACCGATGAAGCCATCGCCCGCGAACTCGACGTGAGCGAGCGCACCGTCGGGCGACGGATATCCCGCCTTCAGGACATGCTCGGGGTGGCAAGCCGCTTCCAACTCGGCAGCCAGGCGGCCCGCCGCGGGTGGGTCTGATCAGCTCGGACCAGTCCAGCCGCGGCGGGCGAACAAATCACTCGTTGTCGGGCGCGACGATCTCGGGAAACGCGGTCTCGAAGGCCGCGTCGAACTCGAGCGCCTGCAGCTTGTGGCCCTGGTCCTTTGCGCCGTCGACGATGGAGACGGCGAACTGCGCGCTCTTGAGCCGCTGGTTGGGCGTACCGTGATGGCTGTCCATATAGAAGTTGCAGTCGCCGACGTTGTAGAACGACGCCTCGACGTCCAGGGTGCGTTGTGAGTTGAGCGCGGAACCACGAGCGTGCACCAGGTAGTAGGTGCCGAAGGCGTCGGCCATCAACTCGGTGCGGCGAGTCGCCTCGGGTCCGGTCAGCGGTGACTCGAACAGGTTCTTCGCGTACTGCACCTGGTGACCGTACTCGTGCGCCAGCACACCGAGCGGAGCAGCTTTGTCCTGCAAGCCGATCCCGCGCATGCCCTCGAGCACACCGTCTCCGACGATGATCCTCTTGGTCAGCCCGAACTGCTCGATGTCTGCCGGCTCGGGGGCGAACGCGAAGGCGTTGAAGGTGAAGTACGGGCTGTCCCCGCCTCGCAGAGCGGGCTCATTCAGCACGATGGCCTGGACGACCTCCGCATTCGCGCGGGCGGATTGGGCGTCGAGCCCGAAGACCTCGACATAGACCCGCGTGATGCGGTCCAGGTCACGGTACGCGTCTCCATGCATCGGGATCAGCTGGACGTCGGATCCGTCGAAGTCCCAGAAGCGCTTCAGACCGGTCATCTCACGATTGAGTTCGGTCGTGTAGCTGCCGTCGGCGCCGAAGTAGTTGGCCTTGCTCTCCTGACCGAAGACCAGTGCATCGTAGGTCGGGATCTGGTCGCCTCCCATCACAGACAGCAGCAGCATTCGGAATCCGTTGACCCCGTTCATCTGGGCGCTGAGCCAGTCCTGCACCGGAGTGCGGCCGCACTGATAGTCACCGGCGTTGATGGCACTCTGCGCTTGCGCGTACCAGGTGGTGTCGGCGAGGCCGAATCGCTTGCTCTGCGTCGCGAGGCGGCTTTCCCAGTCCGAGGGCAGCCTGGCGGCCGCCGCGCGGATCTTCGCCTCGAGGTCTGCGGAGTAGCCGCTCTCGGAGAGCAGCGCGTCGATCGTGGACTGTGTGGATGGTGCGGATGTCGAGGAGGACACGGAAGTGCTGACAGCGTCGGCGGCATCTGCGGCCGTCGCGGATGGGCTGAGTGCCAGGGTCAGCGTGAGTGCGATTCCTGCGACGAGGGAGCAGGCGGCGGGCTTCTTCATCATTCGGTGTCCTCATTCCAGACGGCGATCGGCGGCGGCGCCGAGAGCCTGTGTACGCAGCGACTTTGGCGTACGGCATCGTCGCCGGGAAGAGTCCGGCCGTGACGACATCCGGCAATGGCGGGAATGAGACAGGGGAAGCACCGAAGCCTCGCCAAGACCAGCCTCCAACACCAGCTCACCGGCGCCGCCGTCAACCTCATCCGCAGCACCGCCTGGCTCACCGACGAACCCCACGCACGAACCCGCACCAGCCCCCTGACCGCGCTCAGCCCCGCCGCATAACGACGGGGCTGAGCAACCAGGCCCGCCAACAGCATCCCTCTACGACGCCGGGCCTTTCGGGCGCCGGGATCAAATAACGGATGTTCTCCTTCTGGGGACCCCTCTGGCCCTGGGTGATGGCGAACTCCACGTTCTGGCCCTCCTGCAGCTCGCGGAAGCCTTGGGCGGCGATGTTCGAGTAGTGGGCGAAGACGTCCGGGCCGCCGCCGCGGCCGGCCACACCCGACTGGATCCTCGAAGACGGCCTGAACCGCGACTCACCGCCCGTCGCCGTCCACGTCGGCGGCCGCCATATGGCAGGCAAACGCTCGAAAGGCGTACCCCGGGACGTCGCCCTACGAGCACTGACCGAAGGCATCGAGGCCTGCGGGCACTGCCGGCCCGACGCTGAGCTCGGCCACCTGGATGGCTAGTGCTGTGACCGGAAAGGTTTGCCGGAAAGCTCGCGGCGTCCGGTGCTGGGGGTACCTCCCACGCCCTTCAGGCAGTGGGGGAGCATCGCAAGGCGGAGCATCGCCCTCGTACTGGATGTACTCGGGTGATGCGACAACGCGGCGTGGGGGTACCCCCGGCCGAAGGCTGGGGGAGTGCCGTGCCGGGCGTCGCGAGCCGGTGAACCTTTCCGGTCGCAGCACTAGGCGCTGCGACGGGCGGAACGACGCCAGGTACTCCGCCGCGGCGCTTCGTGCCCGTTTACGACGGACGCGGCGATCGGGCTGGTCGCAGCGGCCGCCGGCCTGCTACGGCTCGGCCTCCTCGACGTGCCCTACGCCGGGCTGCTCATCTTTCCCTTCGGAGCCGGTGTGGCATTCGCTGCCGCCACGCTCGCCGCGATGCAAGATGTGAACGAAGACCAGAGGGGCCTTGCGGGCGGGCTGCTGAACACCGCCATGGAAATCGGCCCTCCTCTCGGTCTCGCGGTGCTGGTCTCTCTTGCCACCACCCACTCACATCACCCGTCAAACGGCTATGCCTTCGCTCTACGCATCGCCGCAGTCGCCCTGCTCATCACCGCCCTGTTCTCGGCGTCTCCGCGCCGCACCAAGAAAGTAAAGGAGAATACGGAATGACCACACGTTTCACTGGCAAGGTGGCCCTCATCACCGGCGGAGGTTCTGGCATCGGCCGGACCACCGCGCTTGCCTTCGCCCGGGAAGGCGCGACCGTGGTGGTCGCCGGGCGCAGCATCAACCCGCTCGAGCAGACCGTGAAGCTGATCAAGGATGAAGGTGGCCAGGCCAGCGCCGTGACCGCTGACGTCTCTTCCTCCCAGGACATCACCCGGCTGGTCGCGACCACCGTGGAGCGTCACGGCGGCCTGCACATCGCGTTCAACAACGCAGGAATTCTCGAGGCCGGACCGCTCGCGGACATGGACGAGGCGAACTGGGACCGCCAGTTGGCCGTGAACCTGACCGGCGTCTTCCTCAGCATGAAACACGAAATCGCCCACATGCGCGTCCACGGCGGCGGCGTGATCGTCAACACCGCCTCCAACCTGGGTGCGCACATGCGGCTGCCGTTCCTCGGCGCGTACGCGGCCTCCAAGGCGGCGGTGAGCGCGCTGAGCCGGGCGGCTGCAAAGGAGTACATCCAGAAGGGCATTCGAATCAACGCGTTCAGCCCGGGCCCTATCGACACACCCATGTCTCTACGGCCAGGCGAGACCGAGGACGACCGCACCGCACGGATGAAGCACGCACTGCCGATCGGCCGAGTCGGAACACTCGACGAAGCGGCCTCCGCCGTGCTCTGGCTCGCATCACCCGAGGCGGGCTTCGCCGTCGGCCACGACCTCGTCCTCGACGGGGGTGCCACCGCTTGACCTGAAGGTGGAAGTACCCAAGCGGCCGCCCACCCGGTGACCCGGTTCCGGGTGGGCGGCAAACGAATGAGTGACTTACGTGAAACGCCGTCAGAACTCGCTTCCGTGACCCTACGCGACCGCTCCCCAAGATCTGTGCCAGAACCTAAAACTTGTGAACATTGCCACCACCCGAACCGAGGCGCCTCCCAAGCCATGAGCAACTGCTGTCGTGCCTGAGGTTCTGGCACAACTTCTGTGGAGCCGGCTCTCGTAGCGACCTGCCGACGATGGGCTGCCGCTCTTCCTCCTGCTCCCGCTCCTGGCGTGCGCGTTCGTTGGCTTCAGCCTGCTGCTCGGCTGCGACGGCCCGGCTCCGGCAGTCCTCACATAGGCGCAGGTACGACTCGCGCAGCAGGCTCCAATCCCGCGAGTCTGCAGCCTTCCACCGGTCGTCGGCGTGAACTTGGCCGCAGTCCGCGCACACCGGCCGCCGCGCGTCCCGCGACGCTGAGCAGGCCCACCACATTGACGTCGCCGTGCTGCCGGGGCGGGGGCAGTTCGTCGGGGTGGTTGTCTAGCGGTTCCAGCGGTTCGTGCAGGTCGGTCAAGGGTTCCTCCCGGTCGGTGATGGCGCGGCGGCGGGCATCGGCCTCGCGGGTGAAGGCGGCGAACCGAGCGAGGTTCTCCGGCGTGCGCATCCACGTCGCGGGGCCGGCCGTGCGGCCCTCCAGCAGTTCCGGCATCGCGGCCTGCCGGTAGGCGTGGACCTCGGCGGCCCAGGGGTGGGCACCTGACCAGCAGCTCCAGCGCGTCGGCGCTGGTCAGCGTGCGGTCGTTGTCCTCATGAGTGATCTCCTGCTCAACCTGCGCTTTTTCTCCTGCGCTGGCTGTGTGTAGCTGTGGGGGGTACGATTTTGAGGAAAGTGAATGCGATTGCCTTCGTAATTTTGGTGGGCCATTGATGTGCGTAACATCTCTCGGGCGTGGATTTTAATCCGAAGCGATCCTGAATGTGAGCACAGCTCACCAGAATCTTGCAGGCCGCCCCACCATACCGAAGGGCTGTTTACGGACCGCGCGGCGAAAAATCCTGAACAGCATGCAGAATTATTCGAGTGAGCTTTCGTCCAGCCGTGCCGATCCCGTACTTGCGGCGTTAGAGCCTTGACGTTCAACCAGTAATGGGACTCACATGGGTTGGCTCACTTTCGGATACTTCGTATCGTATATTCCCTACGCCATGCTGGTGAAGGCACTGGCCAGCGGGGTGGCTCCACTGTCGTCCCAGCCGGTCAGCGGCTATGAGATGCTGCCCGCATCCGTTTTCGGGCAGATCGCCGCGATGGCGGTCTTCCTGGGCGTCTCGGGCCGGTGGCGATACATGCGCCGGAGCGGGATCGGCGGGCGCCGGATTCCCATGGCGGGGCGGGAGACACTGGCGGCCGGATTCTTCACCTCGCTCATCATCGGCGCCACCACGATGAACTACACCTTTGCCGGCGTCTCGATCCTCTTCATGCTGTTGTTGATGAGGGGCGGAGTTCTCATTCTCTCCCCGTTGATCGACGTGGCGGGCAAGCGTCCCGTCATGAAACATTCCTGGTCGGCGCTGTTCCTCAGTCTGACAGCAATTTCGGTGGCTCTCGGTGACGTGAACAGCTATCACCTCACGCTGGCCGCCGTTGTGAGTGTCCTCATCTACCTCGTCGGCTACCTCGGCCGCTTCGAAATCATGAGCCGCGTTGCCAAGAACGGGGTTGTCGCAACGAACCGGCGATTCTTCGTGGAGGAGCATGTCGCGGCACCGGTCTGGCTGACCGTGCTGCTGGGCTCAGGAGCGCTGGCCGGGCAACCACAACTGGGCGCGGGTTTCACCACGTTCCTCGGTACGCCAGCCGCGTTGGGAGCGGCGGGAATAGGAGTGGCCTACGAGATCCTGTTCGTCTTCGCCACGCTGATCTACCTCGATCGACGTGAATACACCTGGGGTGTGTCGGCCTGGGCGTTCGCCAGCCTCCTGTCCGGCTTGGTCGGCTCCTTTGCGCTTGCCTGGCTGGCCGGGCTCCAGGCTCCGGGAAGCAGCCAGCTGATCGCGCTCGTGTTCGGATTCGGCGCGGCCGCAGCCCTGTCCTGCCCGTCCGCCACTCTCTGGTGGCGAACCCGCGGCACCGGCGCGGCATGCCGGGTGCTGTTCGTCTGCGGTGGGAACACGTCCCGCTCGCCCATGGCGGAGGTCATCGCCTGGGGCCAAGCCGCGGAGGCGGGCGTCGCACACGCCTTCCGGTTCTCCAGCGCGGGTGTCGCGACGCCGCTGCCCCCGCGCCCGATGGCTCCCGGCGCCCGGTCCGCGCTTGTTGAACTCGACCTGCAACGGGTGCCGGGCCGGGGAAATCCCCGCCGTCACCGCGCTCGCTCGGTCACCTTGGAACTGTGCCGGGTCAACTCCGTCATCTACTGCATGACCCGAGCCCATCGCGACAGGGTGATCGCCATGGCGCCCGAAGCAGAGGACCGTACCCTCCGGCTGGACCCGTACTGTGACATCCCCGATCCGGAGGGGCAGTCTCCGGAGGCGTACCGTCGGTGCGCCCAGCACATCCAGCGCTCCGTCCGCGTCCGCCTGTGCGAGCTCGCCGACTCCTACGGCGTTCGCCGCACCACTGTGGGACGGGGGTGAAGCAGGGATGACACTCGGGCTGAGCGACGGCCTGTCCCTGACCACCTTGCAGAAGGTGATGTTCGGCCTGGCGGCCAGGGGGCTCAGCCTTGTCGGCCACGCGGACGAGACAGCCGCGGTCAATCGTCTCGTTCCGCGGCGAGCCGGTCTGGAGGTGTACGTCCAGTGGCGCGACTGACGAGCGGATACCGTGCCGCCCTCGGGCGTCGGGCCCGGCTGGTCGCGGTGGCCACCGACCCGGAGGACCTCACCCCCCGTTCGCTGCGTGGCCTCGCTGGAGTCGCGGACGAGCTGGAGGTCCGTGCCGATCTGGTCGGCGATCCCGATCCGTCCTGGCTGCGGCGGCACTTCAGAGGGCAGCTGACCTACAGCCTGCGCTCTGCGCGACATGGTGGCCGCTCGGTTGCCGGCCCGGTGGAACGGCGCACCCGGCTCCTGCGCGCGGCGAACCACTATGAACTGGTCGACCTCGAGGCGATGGACGACGTGCAGCCGGAACTGCTGGCAGCCGTCCCCGCCCGGCAGCGGCGTGTCTCCTGGCACGCGTCCGGGCATGCGGGGAGGGCCGAGGGGCGCTGTCGAGCGGAGCTGCGGGAGGCATCAGGAAGACTCCGCGAGCGGTTCGCCGCGATGTCCGCCGTGCCGGCGGCGCTGTACCTCCTCGTGCCGCATGCGGGCGGACAGTACGGGTCTGCCGCGCCGCTCCTGCTCACCGGGCTCGGACGTGCCGACGTGACGGCGTTCGCGTCCGGGCCGGTCGGCATGTGGACCCGGGTGCTGGCGCCGTGGCTGGGGGCGCCGGTCGTCTTCGGCCGGGTCGGTGCGCCGGGGGAGGACGGAACGCCGAGTGTGGGCCGGCTCCTGGCCGACTACGGCCTGCCCGCGTTGCCTCCGCTCAGCGGCCTGTTCGGCATTGCCGGGCGTGCGCCGGGACGGTCGTTGTCGCCCCGGCTGCACAACGCGGCGTTGCGGGAACTGCGGCTGCCCGCGCTGTACCTGCCCTTTCAGGTGGACGGGTTTTCCCGGTTCTGGCAGTGGGGCTTCGACTTCGGGTCGCTGGGTGGGATGCCCTTGCGCGGGCTGACCGTGACCGCCCCGCACAAGGAGAGCGCGCTCCAAGTGGCCGACGTCGCCGACCCGGAGGCGCTGGGGTGCGGTGCGGCCAATCTGCTGTGGCTCGACGACGGGCGCTGGCGGGCGGCCACCACCGACGCCGTCGGTGCCCTGCGCGCTCTTGCCCTGGGTGGAGTCGAACCGAGCGGCCGCAAAGCCGCCGTCATCGGTTGCGGCGGCGCCGGACGGGCCGTCGCCTGGGCCCTGCGCGCGGCCGGAGCCAGGGTGACTCTGGTCAACCGGGGGATCGCACACGGTCTGGAAGCCTCCTCCCAGCTCGGGCTTCCCTACGTACCGCTGTCCCGATTCTCCCCGGCGGGGTACGACGTGTTCGTGCATGCCACGCCACTGGTGGAGCGGGAGCCGTTCCCGGTTGCCGCAGCCGGCGGGGACGCGGTGGTGTTGGAGATGGCCTACCGCGATCCGCCGACTGCGCTCACGCGCGCCACACGCGCTCGCGGGCTGGTCGGCATCGACGGCTGGCAGGTCCTGTCCGTGGAGGTGTGCGAGCAGTTCAGGCTGATGACGGGCCGTTCGATGCCCGACACGCTGCCACTGCGCTCGGTCTGCTTCGGATTGACCGAGCAGGCCGCCGGCCACGGCCTCACCGCATCGGGGGGACCGGCACGAACACACCGCGTGGGGCGGGAGGCACCATGACGATCCGTTCGACGTCCCCGTCCGGACTGCCCACCGCCCGCCCGGCAGGCAGGCCGGGTGATTCGGTGCTGCTGGGCGAGTGGGGCAGCACCAACCAGCACAGTTCGAAGGGCTCCCGCCTGCTGAACGTGACGTGGCACTTGGAGGGGGCCACCCCCACATGACCGACGACCTGCCCCGCGCCGCCGGATCGGCCCGCAGTCCGGCGATCGGAGACGACCAGGCGGTTCTCGTCACCGTGGCGAAGCTCGCGGCGGACAAATTCGCTCCCCGCGCTGTGGAGTACGACCGCGAGGCCGTCTTCCCCGCCGAGGATTTCGACGATCTGTTCTCCAGCGGTTTTCTGGGCGTCACCGTGCCCTGCGAATACGGGGGCCTGGGCTACGGCCCTCAGCAGCGCCGCACCCTGCCCCTGTGGGAGATGACCACCACGCTGGCCAAGGCAGATCTGTCACTGGCCCGCTGCTGGGAAGGGCACGCCAACGCGCTGGTCCTCATCGACGCCCTGGCCACCCCGGAGCAGAAGCGACGCTGGTTCGCCGGCGTGGTGGAACACGGGGAGAAGTGGGCCGCCTGGAGCGGCGAACCCCAAGCCCCGAAGGCAGGCGAGAGACTTCGTTTCGGCACCACGCTGGTCCCCGTCCACAACGGCTGGGTCCTCCATGGCAGCAAAGCGTTCGCCACCAGCGCTACCGGAGCGCAGTGGGCGATCCTGCTCGTCGATCCGGACACACCCGGCGGGGCCCGCCAGCCCTCAGAGGCCCACGGAAGACTGCTGCTGCTCGCCTGCGACCTGTCCGATCCGACCGTGACCGTGGATGCTTCCTGGTGGGACCCTGGCGGCATGCGCGCGACGGTCAGCCACGCGGTGCGCTTCCACGACACCTTCATACCGCGCGAACACCTCATCGGCGGTCCCGGCAGCTACTTCGACGGGCAATGGCAGACCGCCTTCGTCCCCCATTACGCGGCCAGCTTCCTCGGCGGCGCCCTCGCCGCATATGAATACGGGCTCGCGTATCTGAAGCGGCAGGGCAAGGGCGGTGACCCCTATGTGCAGCAGCGAGTGGGCAGCATGGCGGTCAATGTCGAAACCGGGCGCCTTTGGCTGCGCCACGTCGCCGGTCTGTGGGACGAGGGCAGGCTCGACGAGGCCCGAATCGCCGGCGCCGGAGCCTGGCATACGATCGCGCATCTGGCACAAGAAACGGTGCATCACGTCATCCACGCGTGCGGCGCCCGCAGCCTGATCCGCCCAAGCCCCGTGGAACGGATCCTGCGCGACCTGACGCTGTACGAACTCCATGACAACCGCGATCACGTTCTGGCCACCATAGGCCGTGCCGTGCTCGGCGAGCAGTACGACCTGTCCTTCCACAGAATGTGAGAGACCCTCATCGTTGGGGCGTTCGTCCACGCCCCTCGGGGAACTCGCACCTTCACTGCAACCACGGGTCACCGCCCTGCTGGGGACGGACCGGCCCACTTGCGCGACCTCCTGATGGACAGCGGCGTCCTGCCACGCGTCGACCGTCAAATCCTTTTCTATCAGCGCTGGTTGACTGACCGGCTCGCCACCATCGGGGACCCCGAACGCCACCATCTCCTCCGGCATTTCGCCGCCTGGCACCACATGCGGCGCCTACGGGCCAAAGCAACCCGACGCCCGGCCCAGACGTTCCTCCGCTGGTGCATGAAAACGGACCGGATGCCCAGCCTCGCCCTTCCGCCTCAAGCCACCAGCCAGAACCAGGCGCCGCTGCACCAGCACCGCCGCCTCGCAATCCTCCGACGAGTCCTCAACGACGATTCCCTGCCCCTGCGAAGCCGCGTCGTTGCCGCACTCGTTCTCCTCTATGCCCAGCCCGTCAGCCGCATCGTTCGCCGGCCTCCTTGGAGGCCACGACAGACCACATGTCAAGTAGCGACTCGCTGACACTTCCCGTCGGCCCACCGCCACGACGGGTGAGCGGACGTCAGAAGATCACCCGCAAGGGCTAATTGTCATTCAATCTCCCAAACGGAGGGTCTTCTTGACGGCCACTCAGCTCGCTCTCAGACCCGCGTAAAGGACCTCCACACACCCGATCAGCCCCACGAATCCGATGATCCCGATTTGCCCGACATGACAGCAATAGGGGGTGTTAGTACGTTCAATCACGCACCGGCTGCCACAGCGGGTGTTTCTCTCTCGGTCTCAGAAGGAACAAGCGACATGATCATGAACCGTTCCCACGCGATCCCCGCGGCCCTCGCGGCCGCTGCGGCACTGACCGCGACCGGCATCACCTACGCCACCGCCGCCACCGAGGCCCAGACGGCCCCGGCCGTCGTCCAGCAGGCGCCTGCTCCGGCCTACGCACCGATGAGCAACGGGCGCGGCGAGGGCCGCCACCACAAGATCGGCAGGATCTTCATCAACGAGCGGTCGTTCTCCGCCCACCCCGACGGCTGCATCACGGTAGTGAGCGGCCTGGGCTCCAAGAGCTTCAACATCCGCAACGACAGCAAGCAGACCGTCGAGTTCTTCCGCGGCGTCACCTGCGACAACGGCGCCCCCATCGCCACCGTCGGCCCCCACAGCGAGGCCAACAACGTCCGCCCGGGCAAGGTCAGGGACGAGGACGAGGACGAGAAGGGCGAGCACGAGAAGGGCGAGCACGAGAAGGGCGAGCACGAGAAGGGCGAGCACGAGAAGGGCGAGCACCACAAGAAGCACCACGAGGAGATGGAGGACGGCGTGAAGGTCAAGAACGGAGTCGTCGGCAGCTTCCGCGTCATCAAACGCCACCACGAGAAGGGCGAGGGCGGCGAATTCGGCGGATTCGACGAAGACTAAAACCAGCAACCGCGTGATGCGCATGCTGGAGAACCCCGGCCCGCCGTAATCGGGCCGACGCCCTCCACGGAATCCCGGCCCGCCGCAATCGGGCCGGGATTCTCGTCTGAACCCCGGCCCAAGGACATCCCTTACAGCTGCGGGGCCGTGCCGAACCACTGCCCGAGGGGTGACGGTAGGAGCCCGGACCGGCGGGTCGCCCGCGCGTACGCGTGCGCGCATCCCTCGGTCCGCGCGCGTGACTGTTACCCCTGGCCTGCGGTGCGGCCGGTGTCTCCGCACCGACGTGGTTGTCGGCCTCGGTTCGGAGCGAGGGGTGATGGAGAGCGGGTGCGGGGCTGTGGGTGTGCTGCAGGGCGATCACGGCGGCATCGTCGGCCAGGTGTCCGCCGACGTGGGCGAGCAGGTCGGCACGCAGGTGACGGATCAGCGCTACGGGTTTGTAGTGTGCCCAGGCTGCGGCTCGTTCGGCCAGCGGGTAGAAGGCGCCCCGGGCATTGCGGGCCTCGGTCACGCCGTCGGTGTGCAGCAGCAGCACATCCTCTGGTTCCAGGGCGAAGGTATCGACGTGGTAGTCGGGGCGCGTCAGCTCGCCCAGGCCCAGCGGCGGCGCTGGGCAGGTGGAGCGCAGCGTGGTGACCTGCCAGTTGCGCAGCAGCAGGGGTGGCGGGTGCCCGCAGATGACCATCCTCACCATGGGGTGCTCGTCGGGGATGTCGAGGACGGCGGCGGTGATGAAGCCCTCTCCGGCCCGGGGCGGTTCGGTGGGTTCGGCCATGTGCCAGCACACGCTGTGGTCCAGGTAGGCCACGAGCTCGGGCAGGGTGGCCTGGCGATGTGCAGCCTCTCTGAAGGCGCCGAGCAGCAAGGCGGCGTCGCCGATCGCGGTCAGGCCCTTACCCATCACATCCCCGATGATCAGTCTGGTGCCGCACGAAGTACGTACCGCCGCATACAGGTCGCCGCCGATCAGGGACTGCTCCTGAGCGGCCAGATACACCGACGCCACCCGCAGCGGGCCGATCCGGTACGGCAGCGGCCTGAGCAGCGCGCACTGCGCCGCCTCCGAGACGGTCCGCACCTGCGTCAGCTCACGAGAGCGCCTCCCCTGCACATAGCGGAACACGGTCACGATCATCGACACCACAAGCAGGGAGATGATCTGCGAATCGAAGTACATCGACCCCAGGAGGTTCGGGGGTGTCAGGCCGATGGCGAACAGGGCTACCACAGCGGCCACGCCCATCACCCCGGTGAGGACGGGGCCGCCGAACGATGCCGTGATCGCGGGCGCCACGACCAGCAGCGGACCCAGCGGCACACCGCGGGGACTGAATACATCGGCCAGCGTGATGGCCAGGATCAGCCCGAGAGGTACCGCCAGCAGGGCAACGCTGGGGTGCAACGAGCGCTGCCGGGGAGCAAACTCCTGCCCCAGGAGGCGCATGCTTTCCGGTTACCCCGCCGGGGCAGCTCTGCACACGCTGGGAAGCCGCTCGGCCAAAGTCGGCCGGACCATAGCCGGCGCAAACACCTGCCCGGCGGCGCTTCCGTGAACCCCAGCGGAGCCCCGCCCAGTGTGCTACCCGACCGTGATCAATCTCGTCGGGATTTCCTGTACTCCAACTACTCACGCGGCTGCGCCGTCATGCTCGCCGTCGCTCTGGCGCTCGCCATCACGAAACGTGCCCTGGCCGCTTGGCTGACCGGGGGAATCGTCAGTCTCGGCATGATCATCGGCTTTCTGCTGTCGCGCACCGTCGGCCTGCCGGACGGCTACCACGAACCCAGCTGGGAGCCGCCTTACGACGTACTCTCCTTGCTCGTCGAAGGGCTCCGACGACGAGCCGGTCTCACTTGGGCGAGGCAGAGCAAAACGCCGGTGAATGAGCCTGGCGAACGCTTGCAGGGACCGGGGGCGCCGTCAGCCTTGATCCTGACGGACGAGGCCTCGAACCCGAAGCAAGGGCGCTTGGGGCGGCCGCCCGGCGCCCCGGCTCGGGTTGGAGACCGCAGTCCCGCACGTCGTCGATGCCCGGAGTCCGGACTCCGCGCCCATCCGCGTCGTCTCACCAGGCGGGCGTAATGGGTCAGGCGGTGGGCTGTGCGAGGTTGGTCGCGTCGAGTGCGGGGCGGACGGCCTTGGCGAGTAGCGTGCCATCGCCGGTGGCCCAGAAGTGCAGGTAGAACAGGCGTGGTTGGTCGTTCAGCATGTGGTTGTGGATCTCGACGATGTCGATGCCGCCGCGCCGTAGGGCGCGGATGACTTTGTTCACCTCGTCGGCGGTCGTGACGAAGTCGCCGTTGATTGCGGCCTTGCGGTTGCCGAGGGGCTGGAAGTTGACCGCGGTGGTGATGCCCAGGGCCGGGGGCAGGATGTGCCGGCCGTCGGTGACGGTGTCCCGGCGGGGGATGGAGAACTTGAAGATGCCGCCATCGGCGGTGCCCTTGCGCCCCATGGCGCTGTTGATAGCGGAGGTGTCCAGGTCGATGCGCGGCTGAGTCGGCTTGGCCGGCGGCGCGGCCGGGATGCTTGTGGCCGCGAGGGCCTCCTTGAGGCCGCGGGCGAGGGTGACGGGGTCGCCCATCCCGTGGATGTGGGTCCACCAGACGGCAGGGGACTGCTGCAGGAGGTGCTTGTGGAGTCCTGTCTGCTCGATGCCGGCCTTCTGCAGGGCGTCCGTGACCCTTTGCAGTTCGTCCTCGGTGACCACAAGGTCGCCCATCACCACGGCACCGTCACGGTACTTGGCGAAGTTCGCGTACCCGCCGAGCGAGAGACCCGCTTTGATCGGCACGCCCTTGCTGGTGACTTTGAGGTCCGCGCGGGGCAACGCGACGTGGTAGACGGTCCCGCCCATCAGCGATCCGGTACGGCCGAGAATGTCGGCGACCGGCTTCCAGTCGGACTGGTTGGTGGACAGCGGAGCGGCAGCCTGCGAGGGGGGATCCGTGCCTCCCCCAGATAGGGAGGTATGTGGAGCCTCCACGGTGGCCGACGCCCCATGAGGCTGGAACCGGCCACGATCAGCGTTGTCAGCAGGGCCAGTGCCAGCGTGCCGGGCTTGAGCGAATGCCATGTGCAGGCATGGAGCCTCCTCTCGAGAACCACCCCCTTCACTTAGAGTAACCGTGCAACTACACGTCATCGCAGCAGGCGTGGTGTTCGGGTGAACCAGGTAAGTGCCGCGTCCTGGGGTCGGCTCTGTTCGCGACTTTCGACAGCACTTGTGCACGGCGTCGGAAGGCGGGCTGATTGGTTGAGGGCCGGTGTTCACGAGAACGGGGGGCACCCTGCGGACGGCGCCGCTCCCGGAGCGGGAGAGAGTTCCAGGGCTTGACTTCGAGTCGGATCGAGGTTCACCGTCGGCGGCGTGACGAGCTACGGCATCTCGCAGCTGGCCGAGCGTTCCGGTGTACCGGCCACGACGCTGCGCTTCTACGAGGACGCCGGGCTGCTACTGGCCGACCGCACGCCGGCCGGGTACCGCGTGTACGGCGAGGATGCGGTGGAGCGGTTGGCGTTCATCTCCTCGGCGAAGCTCCTGGGCCTGGCGCTGGAGGAGATCCGTGCGTTGTTGGACGTGCGCGAGGAAGGTGTGTGCGCCTCGGTGCGGGCGCGGATGCTGCCGCTGGTGGCCGCGCGGATCGCGGAGACCGACGGCCGGATCGCCGAGCTGCGGGCGTTCTCCGCCCGTCTCGCCGCTGTTCACGCCGACTTGTCCGGCCCTGCCCCGGCCGGTGCCTGTGGGCCGGACTGCGGCTGCGCCACCACCGCGGCTCCCGGGCCGGTTCCGAGCCATCAACTGTGAGTCGACGAAGCGCTCATGGGGGGAAACGATGACTGTGTGCTCGTCGAAGGCCACGCAAACAGACCCGACTGCGGCTGACGGCCGGCCGCAGGGCCAAAGACGGGCAGGCCTCGCGGGCGGCTCCCGGCCGCCGAGGTTTGCGAGCCGGAACTCGCGCGGTGACAACTGTGCCAGTCCCAGCAACCGATCTGCAGGTCGTGCTCTTGTGGAGAGAAGCAGAGGCGGTCGCGCACTCTGGGCGCCGCTCCCGTGCCGCCCGACCCCGACTTCACCCCCGTACTGCGCCCGGCTCGCCCGTCCCGCCTCCCGAGCCGCCCGCGTCGTCCCCTCCTGGTGAGCTGTTCCGTGTCGCCCGTCGAACTGGCAGTGGCCGGCCTTGCCGCACTGGGCGGGGCGTTCGCGGCACGGCGGATGCGTCTGACCGCCGATGTGCACTTCAAGGGCGCCCGTGGCGCGGCCCGGGCCGCCGACTCGCTGCCGTGCGCGGTCGTGCACGGCCTGGCCGTGTTGGTGGGGGCGCCAGGCTCCGGCGCCCCAAGCGGTTCGTCTGGATGGGCTACTTCGCCGCTGCACGCGGAGGCGACGGTGCGCTGGTCCGGGTCGCCGACCTCCGCCAGCGCGCGCACCACCGGGTCACGGTCGGTGACCAGGCCGCGCAGTTCGTCGCCCTCGGTCACCAGGACGACCCCGATGTCCTTGTCGCGCATCTTCTGGGCCACCGTCGTCACCGACATCAGCGGTTCGACCGTCACGAGTTCGCTGGTCATGATGTCGCGTACGTGCTGAACCATGACGCCTCCCTTCGTCAGGTCCTGCGATGCCGTCCACCGCACCGCTCCGGTCGGGTACCCGACCGGAGCCCCACCGCACCTGACGTGCGCCGCGGACCTGGGCCACGGACATGGGCCGGGCGCGGCGGCCCGCGGGGCCGTTGGCCCCTCCGTGGTCCCAAGCCGGTCCACCTCGCCGTCGGCGTCGACATGGACGGCTGCAAAGACGTGCTCGGCCTGCGGCGGGCATCGGACTCAAGGGCCTGCCGGAGGCGGTCACCACTCGGTCGGGGCACCCTACCGGGCGAACGGCAGCCGGGGTCCCCATACATCCGTGATTCGATCATCCATCCCACGCGCTCCGCTTCACAACCCAGCCGCTCACCCCGCAAGGCGCCCGGTGAGGGCTGACCGAGTACCCACGAACGCACTCCTCAGGGCGTAGCCTCACAGGGTTCACGCATCCCGCGGCTCTGTGATCCGGTTGCGTTGCTCTGGCGGATCGCCGACGCCATCGGGATCAGGCGCTTGGGTGCGAGGGCGTCTTCAGTTTCCATCCGCTGCCGCTGCACGCCTCGTGCAGCGGCGGGAACCGGTGGCCCTTCACGGGGTGCTGTACTCATGGCCCTGCCCGCAGTCGCACTCGTAGATTCCCGACCGCGGCACGACCTCGCCCGGGTGGTAAAGCCTCTCGCCGCTCTCGCTCATGCAGCCAGGTACAGAAGTCAGACGGGCACGCCGCCTCCCAGGAGACGCCATCAGGTGATCCTGTACCGGATCCGAAAGGGCGCAGACGCCCTCGTGGATCACTCCGCGGAGGCCAGGCATCTGGGTACGGCGCGGCCGGCAACCGCGATCGGAGCACCACCAGGCGGCTGGTCTTCTCCCTGCTCCGGTGCGCCCTGACCTGCCTAAGGCTGCCTTCTTCCGGCGCCGCCGGCACGGGCGAGGGCATCCACCAGTTCGCCGTGTCATGACGATCACGTGCTGGCCCCCCAGCGTCCGAGCCTGAACGATGCCCGCAGGCTACTACCGAGGCACTCGGCTACGGGGTGGGGGCGTCTGCGCAACCGTGCATCCACATCGCGTACCGCAGGTCGTGCCGTTCGGCGGCGGGCTTGCGGTCCTACAGTGTCTGGCACAGTGCGTCGCTGCGCGTCCTGCCGTCGTCCTCGAGTGTCCGGCGTGGGCCACAGCAGGATGGCGCCGGCAACAACGGCCGCGCACACGAGGGCTGCGGCGGCGACTTTCCCCCTGATCGACATGGGCCGAGAGGGTAGCAGCCGGGGAAAAGACCAGGTCAAGCTCATCGGAGTACAGTGGCACACGCGGAGTTCACTGCGGGCTGCAAGGAGCGAGGCATGATCCATTCAGCCGATATCCGCGAGTGGCGCAACCGCGACGTGATCGATCCCAAGGGCCGCAAGATCGGGGCCCTGGAAGCGGTCTACGTGGACACCACCACCGACGCGCCGTCCATGGCCACCGTCCGCACCGGGCTGCCGACCCGGCACCGGCTCGTCTTCGTCCCCCTCGACGAGGCGACCCTGGGGCCCGGATACGTGCGGGTGGCGCACTCGAGAGGGATCGTGAGGAAGGCACCATCGATCGGCACGGACGACGTCCTGCCGCTGCACCGGGAAGAAGAGATCTTCAAACACTACGACAGGCCCTACGAACCCGGAGCCGACCGCGGACGCCGCCTCGCGCGCGGCTGACGGCCCGGCCTGAGGAAGCGGTCACCCATGTTGGCGCTCTTCCTGTTCCTGATCCTCGTCGCGATCGTCCTGGGGCTCGTCGGCGTGGTGCTGAAGGGGTTGTTCTACCTCCTGATCATCGGCGTGGTGGTCTTCGTGGCCGACCTCGTGCTGCTGGGCGCGCGCTGGTCCCGGCGATCGCACCGGCACCTCGTCCGGTGATGACGCCACGCGCGAACCGTTGACCTTTATGGGGCCGTTTCCGGGGGTTATCGGCGTCCGCCGAGGCAGTCGTCGTGGATGTGTCCGCGGGCGAGCTGGTCGGGGTCGGCGAGTTCGGTCAATCCGTGCACGGCGGCGTCCATGCGGTCGGGGCTGTCCAAGCCGACGGCCCAGGTGACCATCTGGTCCTCCAGCTGCACGTGGGTGCCGACGTGGTGGACGAGGCCCTGGGTCGTAGAGCTGGGCGATCGGTTCGGCGCGCAGGCGTATGCCTACCTTGGCGGTGACTTCGAGGACGCGGGGCATGAGCTGGGCTTGGACGGGTGCCTTCGCGGCGCAGCTGCTCCCACGCCTGGGAGAGGACCTGAGGGGGCCATGGCCGCCGTAGTTGGACTCGACCACGATCGCGTCGGCCTTGAGGGCGAGGGCGAGATGACAGGCGGTGAGGCCCCAGTCGTTCGCGCCCATGGATCCGGAGCGGTCTTCGGGGACGAACAGGTCGCCGTCGTAGCCGCGGGCGAGGCCGATGATGCCGGTTTCGTCCCCGATGGCGGACTCTCCGCCGGCGGGGTCGACGGCGACAATGACGCGGGCGAGGTCGAGGCCGCCGAACTCGACGGTGGTGATGCGGTGGTCGTTGATCCAGGCGTGCGCTGCCAGACGCCGCCCTCGGGCGGGCGCGGCGGTACGTTCCTCGCGGCCGTCAGGCAGCCGGACGTGCACGGTGGAGAACTGCTCGTCCCGGCCGGAGTCGACGATGCGGTCACGGCCTGCGCGGGCGACGCCGGCCCACCGTGGTGCCGTAACAGACCTAGCCGCCCAGGACGTCGACGAGCGGCTGGAGGTACTGCTCGGCCCAGTCGGCGCCGGTAGGGCACGTCGTCACATCGGGGCGCACCCAGCCTGTCGGGGACAGCAGCATCTCGACGGCCGGGTCGGTGATCTCGGCCCCGGGGGAGAACAGGCGTGCGCCCAGTCGCGTACGGCGGCGCCGGCGGCGGGACCGACTTCCAGGACCAGCGGTTCAATGCCGCGTTCGATGAGGCAGGGGCGGCCAGGCCGAGGGGGCTGGCTCCGATGACCACGATGGGCAGCTGGCAGGTCAAGGTGACTGACTGCGCTGCCTCCTTCGCCCCGATTCCGAGAACCGCGTCGGTGTGCACCCGCACCACTCGCCGGCCGCCGCTCGTCGAGGACGGCGCATGCTCCACCACGCGTCGCTCTTCGGACATGTCCAATCAGTGCTTCGGCGGGGCGGTGACCGCGGAGCCGGCAGCCGCGGCTCCCCGCTCCGGTCCCGGCAGCGCCTCCCACGGCACCTGACGCGCGCGGGTCGGCACGGATGTGCCGGACGAGCCGTGCGGTGTCGTAGCGGTTCAGCGAGGCGCCGATGACCGCGCCGACCATAAAGGGCGTCAGCATGGGCATCCTGCGGACGGTGAGCCCGATGAGCCGGCGGCGCAGTTCTTTTCTCACTCGCACGCTGAGCATGAGAGTGACCGCGGAGGCCGGTTTCGCGACGTTCAGGCCGCGCCCCTCGGTCCACTCAGCGAGATACAGTGCGGCACGCTGTCGAGCGGTCCCGGGTGCGCGCAGGCCGTACACCTCGTGCAGTTCGGCGACGAGCTTGCATTCGACGGCCGCGTTCCAAGGATGCGCGCGGCCAGCTCAGCGGGCATCGCGGGAGGAGTGGGCAGCGCCGCGGCAGTGCCCACACTCGCTCCCGCGGCCGCGCGCGGACAGTTGTCGGACGGGTTGTCGGCGGGGATGTGGGCCTGGTTGGGGGCGGTGTTGTCGCTTCGTGACCGTGGTCGGGTCTTCCTGGTCGGTGGTGTGGTCGGGGTCGTCGGCTGGTCTGACTCGTAGACGCGGCGCCGGGCAGGCCGGCGCCGCATCGTGCGAAGGAAGCGGGCCGATGATGGATGGACGTGGACGCGGGCAGTGGCGACCGGCTGGCGCTGACGGTGCTGGCCCAGTACCGGATGGCGGCCACCGAGCAGATGCACCAGATCCTCGGTCCTGGGGTGCGGATCGAGCAGACCCGGCGTCGGCTGGCAAAACTGCGCGCCGAGGGGCTCATCGACCGCATCACGATGCCGCAGGCCGGACGGACGCGGGTGTGGTTCCCCACCCAGTACGGCGTGCAGGTCGCCTCTGAGTGGCCGGAGTTGCGGGGACGGCGGCCGTCGAAGACGGTGTCGGACCGGACCGCTGTGCGGCTGCGGGCCGGGCACGCGCTGACGGTCACCGAGACCGGCCTCGCCTTCCCGATCGAGCGTGTCCTGTTCGCCTTGGGCGTAGGCCCAGGGCATGCCCCCGACGAGCCGGCCTGAGCAGGACACCAGTGTTCCTCGTCTTCGGGGGGGCACGTGCCCCCTTGCCGGGGCCGACCGACGTCGCGGGGCGGGGGACCCTCTTACGCCATGGTGTCGGCTTCCTTGGTGACTGCGGTGTGCACGTCGTGGATGAGGTGCTGCTGTGCCTCGGTAAGACCGCACAGGATCGCCTCCCCGCTGCCAGGGGAGGCCCGGCTGCCGCAGATGGTCAGGTTGCCGAAGATGTACTGGACGGGGCCGCCCAGAGCGGCCACGAGTGCGGTGGCGATGTGGTTGGGCGGGTACGTGCTGGCCATGCAGGAGACGTCGCCGACGTGACCGTGCAGGCCGTTGCCGCCCCATGAGGCGCGCTGAATGGTGAAGGCAGCCGGCCTCCCGTGATGGGGGTCGGTGTCCTGGTGCATCTGCTCCGGAACACCGCCGCGGAACTCCAGCCGACCGTTGGAACGGATCAGTGCGTAGATACCAGACACGGGTGTGGTCCTCTGCATCCGCGGCGTGGTTATCCCCGTCCAGGTGCGAGCAGTCTGTGCGACTTTGAGTCAATGGGGTCCGGTTGGCCCTATCGCGGGCAGGTGCCGCGGCGGTTTCCTGGGTTCGGGATGGTCCTCTCCTGGGTGGTGGGGACAGGTACCCCTCCCCACCACCCTTTCGTCATCTGGGCGTCGGGCACGGCGCTTTGGGCGAGGAACCGCTGGTGGAACGCCTACTGTGTCGCAGCGTTGATCCATGGGGTCTTCGAGAGGACTCGGTGTGGTCGCCGGGAAAGCGGGCGACCGGTGTGCGGTTCGATGGTCCCGCAGCGGCCCCATCCTGCCGGGCGGGGCCGCTGCGGGAATGGGATCAGGATGAACCAGCCGGGGGCTCCTCCGATTCCTCGGCAGCGGTCCCGGCCTCCACAGCCGCAGGGGTAGCCTCTGCTTCCTCGGCGGCGGATTCAATTTCCTCAGCCGCAGGGGTTTCCTCTGCAGCTTCAGCCGGAGGCTGTGCCGCTACCTCGGCAGCGGTCCCGGCCTCCTCAGCCGCAGGGGTAGCCTCTGCTTCCTCGGCGGCGGATTCAATTTCCTCAGCCGCAGGGGTTTCCTCTGCAGCTTCAGCCGGAGGCTGTGCCGCTACCTCGGCAGCGGTCCCGGCCTCCTCGGGTGTGGGAGGCTCCTGCACGATGTCGCTCATGTGTTCACCTCCCCTTCCCCGGCCGCGCAGGATGGCTGTGGCACCTCCGATGGCCAGAGCGACGGGCCAGTCGAGAGCACCGGCCACCGCGAGCGCGCCCAGGCCGCCGTAGAAGAGAAGATCCCTGGCCGGCAGCCTTGATGTCATCGCCTGCGTGTTGGCCACCACGTCCCCCGGCGTGAGGTAGGGGATGTGGACAGGCGCGTGCACATCCAGGCTGTGGATGTGCAGCTTCCCGTCCGTGGCGGGTTGCTGTGCTACTGACTTGGCGCTCGGACGGGCGCGGGCCGCCGCCGTTTTCCGTGTTGTGGTGGCTGCGCTGGGCATAGCCACCTCCTCGATGGATCCGAGTGCGGTTTCGCCCTTTCATTGTGGCGCGCATACGCCAGGGGGACAGTTTCAAAGCTTCGTGCGATTGCCAGCCTCATCACGGTGACGCTGGCCGATGCCAAGCCGCTGCGTGATCGTACGGTCCCCAGGACCCCGATGGCGTCCGGGCGAGCCGAACGCCGTGGCCGGCTGCTCACCGATCCTTGGAGTTGTTCACCGTGCTCCGCCAGGGTGCTGCCGCTACGTGGGTTGGGAGATGTTCACACGAGCCGTCGGCCCTCGGGGCCCGGGCCGTGCGGTGCTGTGGGACAAGATCCACGCAGCCGCGGGCCGTTCCCCAGGCGGCGTGACGCGTCGGCGCCGGGCGTGTGCTGCCCTATGCCTCCACGCTCACACCGCTGTCTCCCCCTGCGCACCGGGCAGCCCTGAGCAGTGACCCGGACGGCTGCCTACTCAGGCTCTGGAGGAGGGACGTAACCTTCCTGCGGGCAGGCGTTGAGCACGGCACGCGTGCATGTCATCCCCCGCGGGCGCGTACGCAGACGAGGGGCCCGGCCGTTGCCGAGAGGCCTGGCTCCGGGCCCCTCCTGCCGCCCGCGCGCATCTGTCTCCGGTCGCCGCATGTACACCCGCGTCGTACACAGGTCGTATGAACCAGGACAGCGACAAGGTCTTTCACCCTGGCGAGATCGTGCCGGACTCCGGGATCTACGAGTGCGACTGCGGGCGGCACCACAAATACAGAAGTCGCTCCCGCAGGATGCGGGCGCCACGCTGGGACACATGAGCACACACCCGCCGGCCGGACCGGCTCAGGCGCGTGAGCTGCCACCGCTGTCACCCATGCTCGCGGTGATCGGATCGCTCCCCTCACCGGAAGCCGAGGGCGAGTTCGCGTACGAAACGTTGTGGAACGGGGCGCGCACCCTCGTCCACCTGCCCCCCGACGGAACGGTGCAGCTGGTGTCCGCCACCGGACTGGACGCCACCGGCCAGTACCCGGAACTCCAGGCGCTCGCGGGACTGCTGCCGGCGCCGGAGGCGGTACTGGACGGGGAGATCGTCGTGCTCGACGATCAAGGGCGCCCCTCGGTGGAACGGCTGCAGCAGCGCATGAGCCTCCACCACCCGGCCGCCGTCGACCATGCCCGCCAGGACCTTCCCGCCTGGCTGGTGATCTACGACGTCCTCTACCTAGGCGAACCCGTCATCCAGCTGCCCTACACCGCCCGCCGTGACCTCCTGGACGACCTTGGCCTTGCCAGCCCTGGCATCATCGTCCCCGCAGCCTGGCCCTCCATGGCCAACGAAGCCCTGGAGAACAGCCGGCGAGAGGGTTTCGACGGGATCGTCGCCAAGCGATTCACCAGCCCATACCTTCCCGGGCGACGCACCCGCGACTGGATCAAGATCAAGCACCTGGCCCCGGCCAGATGACTCCGGCCCGAGGAGGTGTCAAAACGTGGGCCGTGTGGATCATGCCGTGAGCAGTGGGACGGCTGGGTGTTCCGGGGCCCGGAATCTGGCCTGCCGGCCCGGCACAGACATACCGGGGAGCCGATTCGGCAGTGGGGAGTCGCCCGTGTTCTATTACGTGCTCAAGTACGTACTTCTGGGACCATTGCTGCGGCTGCTGTTCCGGCCGCGAGCCGAGGGGCTCGAGCACATTCCGGCCAAGGGCGCGGCGATCGTTGCCGGGAATCACCTGTCCTTCGCAGACCCCCTCCTCATGCCCGCGGTCCTGAAGCGGCGCATCACGTTCCTGGCCAAGGCGGAGTACTTCACGGCGCCGGGCCTCACGGGCCGACTGACCGCGCTCGTTCTCCGCGGTGCCGGGCAGATTTCAGTCGACAGGTCGGGCAGGGCCGCGGGGCAGGCGGCCCTTCGGGAGGGGCTGGGGGTACTGGCGAAGGGAGAGTTGCTCGCGATCTATCCGGAGGGCACGCGTTCCCCCGACGGCCGGCTGTACAAGGGCAAGGTCGGGGTGGCGGTGACGGCGCTGGCTGCGCAGGTTCCGGTGATTCCGTGCGCGATGGTGGGGACTTTCGAGATCTGGCCTCCGGGACGTTTCCTGCCCAGGCTCCGGCCGGTCACGATCCGTTTCGGGCAGCCGCTGGACTTCTCGCGCTTTGCGGGGATGGCGCACCACAAGACGGTGCTGCGGGCCGTCACCGACGAGATCACGTACGAAGTCTTGCGGCTCTCGGGCCAGGAGTACGTGGATCGGTACGCGGCCGACGTGAAGGCCGGACAGGCGAAGAGGCGGCGGGGCTGAGGCCGGTCGCGGCGCTACGGCGGGTGCAGCAACGCTGTGACGTGGTGGTGCCAGCCTCTCCAGGTGCGGCCCTCGAAGTGGGCAGGTCCCAGGGCAGGCTGGACAGCCCGCAGGCGCAGTGCTGCCTCTACCTGGGCGAAGACTCGGGACGGCTGGCCATGAGCGACGGTCAGGTTGGGATGACGTCCGTGAGCTGCCCCCCATAGGGTGGCACTTCCGGCCAGCGCGAGGGGCGATCGATCATCTGTGTTCGTCGAGACAGCCCTGTGAACGTGCGCATCCGGTGAACTCCCCGAGTGTCGGAATGCCCCGAGGCGTTGATTCCACAGGGGGCTTCTCCCTTCCATGTCACAAGCGGCCGAGTTGTCTTGTCTCGGGTAGCGGAGACGAGCACTTGCGTCAGGAAGGTGATGGTCATGCGGGTGTTCGTGGCTGGCGGGACCGGGGTTCTGGGGCGGAGGCTGGTTCCGCAGCTCGTGGCGCGGGGCCACGAGGTGACCGCGACGACGACGAGGCCAAGCTGGACCTGGTGCAGCAGTTGGGCGCCACCGGCGTTGTGATGGACGGGCTGGATGCGGCTTCGGTCGGTGAGGCGGTGGCAAAGGCCCGGCCCGAGGTGATTGCCCATCAGATGACTGCGACCTCGATGGCGCATGCCGGCAAGCCCGATATAAAGCACCCGGATCGCTGGTTCGCCCTCGCCAACCGGCTGCGCCGGGAAGGCACGGACCACCTGCTGGGCGCGGCGGAGGCGACAGGCGTCACCCACGTCGTCGCGCAGGGTTACGCCAGCTGGAACGGCATCCGCGAGGGCGGCTGAGTCAAGACCGAGGAGGATCCGCTGGACATGCTGGTCGGGACGGCGGCGCACGTGGGATTGGAGACGCTGCGCTACGCCGAGGACGCGGTCCTTCAGGCGGGTGGCGCGGTGCTGCGGTACGGCGCGTTCTACAGGCCGGGCGCGATCGACGACCAGGTCGAGCTGATCCGCAAACGGCAGTATCCGCTGGTCGGCCGCGGCACCGACGGCCGGCTCTCGATCTCCAGACCCAACCGGATCATCCCCCGTTCACCGCTACCTGGGCCGCCAGTGTGTCACGTCGCCCGGACGGCCAGAGCACGTGCGAGATGCGCGGGGAGGATCGGCGCGGCTCGGCCTGAACGCGGCCAGTGGCCCCGATGCCCGCAGGGCGCGTGTGGAAGTCCAGCCACGTCGGGCCCAGCCTTGTTCGCCACGAGACCCGAGTCGACCGCGCGGCAAGCCGCGGCCCACCTCACGGATGAGAGCGGCTGGCTTGAGTATCGGAAAACGAAAGCGCCACGCCCGCGGTCCACCGCGAACTCCTCGCCCGCTGCCAGCCCTTCGACGGCAACCCGGCGATCCCGGCACAGCCCAAGGCCCGGCGTGAGTACGAGAGCCGCGTCAGCGTCCTCGTGGCCGATGCTCGGTGCTAAAGGACCGTGTGATCGTGAAGGGCGGTCGCCTACGCGGCGAAAGGCTCTGCAGGGCTTCAGCCGAACGATCGTCCTTGCAGGCTATGAATGAGGCCCGGGGACACTGTCCCTTCACCATCACGCCCAACTCAACCACACCGACCCGGCCAGCATTCCCGATGCAGCGCAGGTCGTTTCTCGTGCCTCCCGCAAGCCCGCAAGCCCGCCGGGTCGTGGGCGTTCGCCGCGGCGGTCAGGCGGCGCTCATTTTATGGCGGCGTGCGCTGCCGGCGAGGGCGTCGATGAGCTGGTCGCGGCTCATCTTCGACCGGCCGGGAACGTCCTGTTCGGTCGCTTGCCGGTACAGCTGGGCCTTGCTCAGCTTCTGCAGCTCACTCTTGCCGACGCGGCCGGGGGCCCGCGCCGAGGCTGCCCCCGCCTTCTTCGGCGGACTCTTCCGCGCCGGCAGTAACTCGGTTTGGTGGTCGAGATCGGGCTGCGGTGAGGCAGCCGTCGAAGGCGATGTCGATGGCGTTGAGAGTCGGCTTCCAGCGGCGCCCCCAGCGTTGCCGGCCCTTGCCGGTGGGGACCAGGCTCATGATGGCGAGGTACACGGTTCAGCTCACCCAGCCGGCACCCGAAAGTGAGTAACAACCACTGTCGCCACCCACGATGGCGGCGGACAACGCCGCCACAAGCTCATCGATCGATTCCGCCACGACCTCGCCGAGGTGATCGCCAGCATGGCCGGCCCGGCCCGGGCATGCGTGCCCGGCAACGGCGATGCCCGGCCGGCCCTGTGACGGGCGGCGGGGCATCGCTGCGGGAGGAAGTCTTCTCGCGTCCTAATCCTGGATCTTCTCCAACTTCCAGGTGAGGTAGCTGGGCGGGCCTTCGACCAGTTGAGGGACGCGCGAGTACTGGCACGAGTATGGCATAGGGGATCCGGACTCCAGGGACTCAGCCATCAGCCTGATCATCTCCCCCAGATTCTTCCAGCGGACTGCGGTGACCTCGTTGTCCTCATAGTCGATCTCGATGATGCTGCCGTAGGAGTCGCCAGGCCGGTGATCGATGAGGAGGCTCTCCCCTGTGTGCGTACCTGCGATCGGCAGCCACAGCAGGTCCGCCCACGGATCCAGAAGCCAGTACTCGGGATCCTCATCACGCTGGTCATTGAACTCGTCGAGCATTTCCTCCATGTACTCCGGCCCGCCCTTGAGTACTTCAAACGTCGTACGGGACGTAGCCGCCCGGCCAGATGGGGGCGTCATACATGGGAGCGCCGCCGTGGATTCTGAGCCACTGCACCAGATGCGGATGGAGCGGATACGGGATGACGTCCTGGAGGGACTGGATGGCCTCTTCGGAAGCAGGCGGGTGCAACGTGGAGAGAGCACTGGTGCATTGGTGCTCTCGAAGCCAGTTCTCGATGTGCTCCCAGGCGCATATGAGGTTATCCATCAGCGCATCCTGACACACAGTTGGAAACCCCCAAGAGACATGGGACTGAGTTGCACTGGCATCCTCCCGATTCAGCGACCGAGATATCGCTCAGCTGTCTGAGGCCCTTGCTGCAACTGCGCCCGGCTGCGCGAAATCGTCGAGCATCGAGGAGCTGGCCGCGGCGTTCGCCGTGCCGAAGATGCTCGCACTGGCGGCTGGCGGACGGGATCTGGCGGTCATGCGGACGGTAGCGTGAGTCGGGATCGACCCCCCTGAGTACTGGGATCGGCTGACTGCAAAGTTCCAGCAGTCCCGGCGGGACGTCGTTCGGGAGCTCTCGGACCACACCCTCGGCCCGGTCCCGGTACAGGGCGTGCTGACGCCAGAGCATGTCCGCCAACTGCGCTGCGGCGTCGCTTAGTTGGGCGCTCAAGGCCCGTCCTTCCAGAGCCGTACGGTCAATCGAACGGAAACCGTACTGATGCGGTCTGCGGCATTGGCCTGCCCCTGCGGCGCAGGAGCCCCGCACTGGGGGAAGCAGGCACCCGCGGGAGGTAGGTCCCAGGCTTACAGCGCCCCGAGGGCCCCTGGCGTCACACATCCAGCCGATCACCCTCGAGCACCAGGCACACACCGACTCGAATTCAAAAGCTCGGTGATCTTGCAAGGTCAGGCCGCCACCTGTGACACACAGGACCTGGAACGCGCTGAACACAGTGACCCCTGAGCGCGGTCACGCCGCCTGCACTCCCGGGGAATTACGCGGGCGGCACCAAGCCAGGGGCGGGCCCGTTCATCCCCCGTGACGGGCCCGCCCCCCTGTTCACCTCGCAGCGTTTCGAGCGGAGTTCACGTGCAGCGTTATGTCCTGCCCATGGCTTCGGCGAATGTGGCGTTCTCCTCCGCGTGAGCGGCCGGCAACACCTTGGCCCTCCCCTCCCCCGCTCAACGAAAGACCCCCACTTCGTGACCGTCTCCTCCCATGACTGGGCGTCATCAGCGCAACCATCGCGGCCGCCACCTGCCTCGCCGTGCCCCAAGCCCCCTCCTACACCGGCTACGTGACCCTCATAGCCCTCTTCATGGCCGCCGACGGAGGACTCACCATCGTCCTGCGCACCCTCCGCTCGCAGGTCATCCCACCCGCGGCCTTCGGCACGACCCTCTCCCTGACCATCCTGCTCGCCCTCACCCCACCGCCCTACCTGAACAGCCTCATCGGAGCATGCGCCCTGCTCCAGGCACTCACCCTGCTCGCCCCCTTCCTACAACTACGCAACGACCCCGCCCTCCGAGCCAGGACACCGCCACCCCGCAACGAAACCTGACCCGTCCATTCAGCCATCGAAGCGCCAGCTCGACGACAAGCACAGCGGTGTGGCCCAGGCGGCAGGTGTTCCAGCCCCGGCCATCGCGTATCAGCGCGCCGGACCGTTCCAGGTTGGCTAAGTGATAGGTGACCGACGCCGTGCTGCGCGTCCCGATTGCTTTGGCGAGCTGCCGCACCGACGGACCCTCAACCCGCTCCTCGATCCACCGCCGGATGCAGCTCAGGATCTCCTCTTCCCGCTCGGTGAGGTGGTCCGGGCGCCGGTTCACAACGGCCCCTGCAGGGCGCGGACCCGTCTCCGGGCCCGACCGCTGGCCGGGCGGTCGCGGAAGGGACGCTGCCCGGTTCCGGTAGGCAGCATCGAGCAGGGGGCAGAAGCTCTCTGCGGCGTCCAGGGAGACGGGGAGGAGCCTGATGTCGTCGACGATGATCAGGTCCAAGCGGATGATCGTCAGGTGGTCCCGGGCGATGGGGTCGTCCGCGCGGTGGCGCCGGACCAGCGCCCCTAGGTCGACGGACAGGAGATCACGCCTGGTCTCTCGCTGCTACCGGCCTTCCCATGTCCTGATCGAGGAGTTGCGGATGATCAGCTCGGGCAGGACGAGGACGCGTTGCGCCGGGCGGCGCTTGCCCTCCATCAGCCTTGAGACCATCATCTCCACCGCGACCCGGCCCACCCGGGACTTGGGCGGGCGGACCGCCGTCATGGCCGGTTCGGCGAGCCGGGCCACCTCGTCGTCGTAGCTGACGAGGGCCATGTCGTCCGGGATGGTGATGCCTTGTTCGGCGGCGTACTGGGCGACGGACATCGCGTCCTGGTCGCTGTGCACGATGAGCGCGGTGGTCCGGGACCGGCGGCAGCGGCGCAGGATCTCCTCGATGATCTGCCGGTGGCCGGGTATGTCGAGGGCCACGCTCGCGCGGACCACGAACTCGCCGGGCAGATCGAGTTCCGCGCAGGCCCGCAGCCAGCCCTGGGCGAGATGCGCCGAGGTTGGGCTGCCGTTCGCGAGCACCAGGCCGATCCGGCGGTGGCCGTGTTCGTGGAGGTGGCGCACGGCCGTCTCTAGGCCGAGGGCGTGGTCGCTGCGTACCCATTCGAGTTGGCGCGGCGTCGGTGTCCAAGGCGATGTCTGCCGTTCCACGAGGATGGTCGGTACCGGCAGCTTGCCGATCCAGTCGATCATCTCATCGGCGCCGTCGGTCTCCAGGCTGGGCGCCAGCAGGAGTCCTTGCACCTGCTTGGCCTCGATCAGTCGGCTGATCTGACGGCGGTCCTCGGCCCGGTCGTAGCTCGACCCGCGCAGCTGGATCTGGACGCCGAGCGCGACTGCGGCTGCCCGGGCGCCGGTCACGATGGCCGGCCAGTAGTAGTCCAGCGAGGGAACGACCATGCCGATGGTGAACGGCGTGGATCCGGGGCGGGTCCGGCGCTGGGGAGCCGAGTCGGTTTCGGTCGGGAGGGTGGCGCCGCCGTGCACCTTGGTGAGCAGGCCGCGGCCGGCGAGTGCGGCGATGTCGCGCCGCACCGTCAGCTCACTGACCTCGAGCAGTCGGGCCAGCTCGCGGACCCGGACGGCGCCGTGCCGGCGTAGTTCGTCCATGAGCCGCTCCCTGCGTTGCAGAGCGAAGAGCCGGTCACCGGCCATCGGTTCACCCTCCCCTATCCTGTGTGTTTGACTCTGAACGAATCGCTTCGTTCATGTACGAGCCGTAGCGGGTCTGTGCTCACCACCACTATCTCTTTCCCCACGCGACCGGCAAGACGCGCTCGCCAGCGCCGGTGTGAAACCGGCCGAGGGAAGGACTCGACGCTTGATACAGACGAAGCCATACGCACTGGTCGTGATGAGCAGGGAGAGCTTCGAAGCGCACTTCGACGCTGCCCGTCTCGCACGGCTGGCGGACCTGGTGACGCTGGGTGATCCTGTCTGGACCGACGACCTCGACGCCCCGGCGGTACGGGCCCAGCTGGCGGACGTCGAGGTGATGCTGACGTCCTGGGGCGCTCCCCGGCTGACACCGGAGCGGCTCGACGCGGCACCCGCACTGCGCGCGGTGCTGCACTGCGCCGGCAGCGTGCGGGGCCTGGTGGGAGACGACGTGTGGCGGCGGGGGATCCGGATCACCAGCGCAGCCGACACCAACGCCGTTCCGGTGGCCGAGTACACCTTGGCGGCCATCATCTTCGCCGGCAAGAAGGTTCCCTTCCTCGCCGCCGACGAGCGTCTCGCGTACGAGGGGTGGGGCAGGGTGACAGGCTACGGGGACCTGTCGAACTTCGCGCAGACCGTCGGCATCGTCGGGTTCTCCCGGATCGGCCGCAAGGTGGTCGAACTCCTCAAGGTTCTCGACGGCACCACCTGCCTGGTCGCGGATCCGCACGCCGATCCGGCGGAGGTCTCGGCGGCCGGCGCGACCCTGGTCGAGCTGGTGGACCTGCTACCCAGAGTCGACGTATTGTCCCTGCACGCTCCCGAGCTGCAGGAGACCCGGCACCTCATCGGTACCGAGCAACTGCGTCTGCTTCCGGACCATGCGACGGTCATCAACACGGCGCGCGGCAGCCTCGTCGACTCCGAGGCACTCGCTGCCGAGTGCGCGTCCGGTCGCCTCTTCGCCATCCTCGACGTGACCGACCCCGAGCCGCTGCCCGCGAGTTCACCGCTGCGGCGACTGGCCCAAGTGATGGTCACCCCGCATGTGGCAGGGTCGCTCGGTTCGGAGATCGGGCGCCTCACCGACCACACCATCGACGAGCTGGCCCGGTGGATCGGGCGGCAGCCTCTGCAGGGAGAGGTCACCGCCGAGTCCTGGGCCCTCGGACTGAGTGCCTGAGCCGATGTCTTCCATTCGACCGACACTGAAGGAGATATGCACCATGAGTAGACCCGCCAAGATCCTGACGGCAGCTATCGCGCTGGCTATGCTCACCGCCGGGTGCAGCAGCGGTGGCGGTTCCGACACCACCGCTGACGGCAAGAAGGTACTCAGGATCGCCGTGTGGAACTACGACCAGACACCCGAGTTCAAGGCGCTGATCGACGGGTTCAAGGCGAAGTACCCGGACATCGAGGTCCGCCCGGTCGACATCCTCTCCGACGACTACTCGGAGAAGGTCACCACGATGCTGGCCGGTGGCGACACCACCGACGTGCTGACGATGAAGACCCTCACGGACTATGCCCGGTTCGGTACGCGGGGCCAGCTTCAGTCGGTCACCGATGAGGCCGGCAAGCTCGACAAGGCGAACTACGGCGGGCTCGACGCCTACGACCTGAACGGCGAGTACTACGCGCTGCCGTACCGGCAGGACTTCTACGTCCTCTACTACAACAAGGCGTTGCTCAAGGACAGCGGCGCGGATCTGTCCAAGCTGACCTGGTCCGACTACGCCGCGCTGGCGAAGCGGCAGACGAAGGGCAGCGGTGGCTCGAAGGTCTACGGCACCTACCACCACACCTGGCGTTCGCTTGTCCAGGCGATCGCGGCGGCGCAGACCGGCGGCGACCTGCTCGGAGGTGACTACGGGTTCTTCAAGGACCAGTACGCGATGACCCTCGACCTGCAGAAGTCCGGGGCGACCATGCCGTGGGCCACGGCCAACAGCCAGAAGGTCACCTACAAGACGATGTTCACGACCGACAAGACCGCGATGATGCCGATGGGCACCTGGTTCGCCGCGGTCCTGGTGCAGGAGAAGGCCGCAGGCAACTTCAAGGACGACTGGGGCATGGCACCCCTGCCGCAGATCACCGCCGACGGCAAGACGACCACCTTCGGCGCACCGACCGCCTTCGCCATCAACAAGAAGGCGAAGAACTCCGACGCGGCCAGGAAGTTCCTGTCGTTCGCGTCCGGTCCCGAGGGCGCCGCCGCGGTCGCCAAGATCGGCATCACCCCGTCCTACACCGACGAGTCGGTCATGAACACCTACTTCTCCGTCCAGGGGATGCCGACCGACGATCTCACCAAGAAAGCCATGCACCCGGACACGGTGAAGCTGGAGATGCCGATCAGTGAGAAGTCCTCTGACGTCGACACCATCCTCACCGAGGAGCACGAACTCGTGATGACCGGTGAGAAGTCGCTCGACCAGGGCATCAAGGAGATGAACTCCCGAGTGAAGTCCGAAGTCGGATGAGCCCGGAATCCGGCGCCGCAGCCGCCAAGCGGCGAAGTCGGCGCACCACACTGGTCGGCTGGAGTTTCATCCTCCCGAACTTCCTCGGTTTCGCAGCCCTGACCCTGGTACCGGTGCTCGCGACGCTGCTGCTGGCGTTCACGAACTGGAACTCGTACTCCACACCGGAATGGGTCGGACTCGAAAACTTCCGCCGGATGTTCGACAGCGACACCTTCTGGGTCGCACTGAGCAACACCGCGTGGTACGCCGTCGGCCATATCCCGCTCACGCTGGCGGCGTCCCTCGGCCTGGCCGTGCTGCTCAACCAGAAACTCCGCGGCGTCGGGTTCCTGCGTACGGCGTTCTTCTTCCCGTACATCACCTCGCTGGTCGCGGTGGCGGTGGTGTGGAATATGCTCTTCAGTCCCGACCTGGGGCCGGTGAACCAGCTACTGCGGGCCGTGGGTGTCGGCCATCCGCCGGGGTGGACCACCTCCACCGACTGGGCGATGCCCGCGGTCATCATCACCAGTGTGTGGCGGGACATGGGCTACTACATGGTGCTTTACCTCGCCGGGCTCCAGGCGATCCCCGCGGAGCTGTACGAGGCGGCACGGGTGGACGGGGCCGGCCCGTGGCAGCGGTTCTGGCACATCACCGTCCCGTCCCTGCGGCCCACCACGTTCTTCGTGCTGGTCATGCTGACGATCTCCAGCTTCAAGGTCTTCGACCTGGTGCAGATCATGACCGAGGGAGGCCCCGGCCGGTCGACCCTGGTGCTGTCCCAGGTGATCTTCCGGGAAGGGATCAAGCAGGGGCGCTTCGGCTACTCTTCGGCGATTTCCCTGGTGCTCTTCGTCATCGTGTTGATGATCACCGTAGTCCAGTTCCGGTTCCAGCGGAGGAATGAGCGATGAACACGAGCGTGCTGCGAGAGGACAGCACGACGGCCGAGGCGTCGCGCCCGACCGGTGGCCGGTGGGGCCGGTCCGCTCCGGGGAGTCGGCGCCGGACGGCGCGGCTCGCGGGCCGCGCCCTGCTCTACGCGGCGCTGATCGCGCTGTCGGCCGCGATCCTGGTGCCCTTCGCCTGGATGCTGGTCTCCTCGGTCAAGCGGGACAACGAGGTGCTCACGGTCCCGATCCAGTGGATCCCCCAGGAGTTCCACTGGGACAACTTCTCCCGCATCTGGACCCGGATCCCGCTGCTCACCTACCTGGGGAACTCGCTGTTCCTCAGTGTCACCATCACCGGGCTGCAGGTGCTGACCGGAAGCTTCGCGGCCTACGGCTTCGCCAAGGCCCGTTTCCCCGGCCGCGATGCTCTGTTCCTCGCCTACGTCAGCACCATCGCGGTGCCGTGGCAGGCCTACATGGTGCCGCAGTACATCATCATGGAGCGCCTGGGACTGGTGAACACACATCTCTCGCTGATCCTGCTGCAGGCCTTCGGTGCGTTCGGGGTGTTTCTGATGCGCCAGTACTACCTGACGATCCCGGACGAGATCAGCGAGGCTGCGAGGCTGGACGGGCTCAGCGAGTACGGCATCTGGGCACGGATCGTGCTGCCCCTGTCGAAGCCGGCCCTGGCCAGTCTCGCGCTGCTGACCTTCGTCAACACCTGGAACGACTACATGGGGCCGTTCATCTACCTGACCGACAACGAGCTGTGGACCGTGCAGGTCGGACTGCGGCAGTTCGTCGGCATCTACGACTCCGAATACGCCATGATCATGACCGGATCGGTGTTGTCGGTCCTGCCGATCCTGGTCGTCTTCCTGCTCGGACAGCGCTACTTCGTCCAGGGCATCGCCACCAGCGGAATGAAGTGAGGCCGCGATGAGCACCCCCGTCACCGGGCGGCGTCTCAGGCTCAACCTCGACCACGGGTCCTGGGAGCTGCTCTGGTCGCACGTCCACCGGGTCCTGGTCGTCAACCTGGGCCTGGCGGCGACGAACGCGCCCCTGCTGCTGGCCCTGGGCGTGGTGCACCGGCCGTGGCAGTACCCGGCCTTTTTCGGACTGCTGTCCCTCGGCCTCGGCCCCTCGCTCGCCGCCGCCTTCCACTACCTGCAGCGGACCACCGAGGACGACCGGGCACCGGCGGCCGACCTGTTCCGCGGCTACCGGCGCCTGTTCGCCCCGGCGCTGCTCGGCTGGGCGCCGTGCGTGCTCCTGATCGCCGTTGCGGCCACCGACGTGGCCGTCCTCCGCAAGGCCGCGTCGGGGCCGGCCCTGATACCGCTGCTGGTCGTCGTCATGCTGGGCGCCGCGAGCTCTGGGATCGTGACAATGGCCGCCGTGGCGGACGATCCGCGGATCTCACCGCGCACGCTGCTGACCGCGTCGTACGCGTCGGTATGTCGCTGGTGGCTCGGGCTGCTGAACCTCGGGCTGCTCGGCATCACCCTGGTCCTGGTCAACCAGGCGCCCCTGCTCGGCCTGGCCGTACTGCCGGGCTGCACGCTCTTCGTCGTCTGGCGCAACAGCCGCGCCGTGCTCGCGTCGTTGGCACCGGCCGCCGACCCAGCATTCAGCGACACTCATCGAGACCCAGTGGGAGTCAAGGCATGATCATCCGCTCCGGCACAATCGTCCCGGAGGACCGGGTCCGCTCCCCATACACCGGGTGGACCCGAGAGCACTGGACCGCTCTCGGGGACCGGATGCTCGCCGCCCTCGAGCCGTATCGCTCCCCCGCCGGCGCCCACGTCGCCCTGCCGGGCCCGGTTAGCATGTACGGCACCGACTCCGACGGCCTGGAGGGCTTCGCCCGCACCTTCTTGCTGGCCGGCTTCCGAATCGCCGGGGAGAACGGCGCCGACCCCGGCGGGCTGCTCGACCGGTACGCCCGCGGCCTGGCGGCGGGCACCGACCCGCGTTCCCCGGAGGCCTGGCCGCGCCCAGACGAGCTCGGCCAGGCCAAGGTCGAGGCCGCGTCCGTGGCGCTGGTGCTGCAACTGACCCGGCCCTGGCTGTGGGACCTGCTCGACGACGGGGTGCGCCAGCGCACCGTCGACTGGCTGGCGACCGTGCTCAGGCAGCCCTACCCGCGGAACAACTGGGTCTGGTTCAGGATCATCGTCGAGTCCTTCCTCCGCGAGGCGGGCGGCCCCTGGTCGGCCGACGACATCGAGGAGGACCTCGCCTTCCACGCCTCGATGCGCAGGCCCGGCGGCTGGCTCAGCGACGGCGAGGAACGGTCCTACGACCACTACACCGGCTGGGCCCTGCACCTCTACCCGCTGCTGTGGACCCACCTGTTCGACGTCACCGGCTCGCTCTGCCCGCCACAGCTGCGCGAGACCTGGGCGGCGGACCTGCGGGACTACCTCGACGACGCGGTGCGCCTGGTGGGCGCGGACGGCTCCCCGCTGCTGCAGGGCCGCAGCCTCACCTACCGGTTCGCCGCCGCCGCACCGTTCTGGGTCGGCGCGGTCACCGGAGCCGGCGGGCAACCACCGGGACTGGTGCGCCGCGTGACCGGCGCCATCGTCCGGCACTTCACCGACCGGGACGCCCCCGATGCGGAGGGGCTGCTGACGCTGGGCTGGCACCACGCCTGGCCGGCGATGCGCCAGTCCTACTCCGGCTCCGGTTCGCCGTATTGGGCGTCCAAGGGAATGCTCGGGCTGATACTGCCCGCCGACCACCCGGTGTGGACGGACACGGAACTCCCGCTGCCCATCGAGTCCGCCGACACGGAGCGGGTGCTCACCGCTCCCGGCTGGCTGCTCTCTTCACGCCGCCGCGACGGGATCGCCATGGTCCTCAACCACGGCACCGACCACGCCCGCCCCGGCGACACCAGTGCGGACTCGCCCCCGTACGCACGGCTCGGCTACTCCACCGCCACGGTCCCCCCACTGACCGCGGACGCGGTGGCCTCCCCGATCGACAACGCGGTAGTACTGCTGGACGAGGCCGGCCGGGCTTCCCACCGGTCCGGCTTCGAGCCGCTGTTCGCCCGGGAGCTGCCAGGTGGTGTGCTGGCGGCCGCCTCCTGCGGGCTGGTGCGCTGGGTCGACACCGCCGCCGACGACTCGCCCGACTACGGCTCCGGCCGGCGCGGACCGGTGACCCCCGGACCAATGATCACCATCGCCTCGCTGCTGCGCGACGGCGTGGAGATCCGCCTCGCCCGGATCGACACGCCCCCGACCGGGGCGAGCCCGTCCTGGCGTGCCGTGCGGCTGGGCGGCTGGCCAGTGGCGGCCGACACCCGGCCGGGCACACAGATCACTCCCGGCGAGCCGGGCCCGTCCGCCGAGGCCCGGACCACGTCACTGCGCTCTCACCTGCGGGCCCTGCGGGGATTCAACCTCGGCGGAGTCACGACCCATCAGGACACCAGTCCCCTCGGCTCCTGGACGGCGATCCCCTGGCTGGCCACGGACACGGACACACCGTTCGGCGAGGTCCTCGCCGCCATGGTGCTCCTGGACCGGGGAGGCCCGGATGCCGCGGACCCCTCACTGACCGTGTACGCCGAGCCCGACGGCGGTCATCTCGTCACGCTCACCTGGGCGGACGGCCTGCGCACCGAGATCACCCTGCCCGCCGCGTCCGGATAATCAGCGAGTTCGCGGACGGCACTACGAAGTCCGAAGGGCGGAGGCGTTCTTCAGATCGGGGACGAAGGCCGTCCAGGCGGAGGCCGGAACGGGCCGTGAGAGAGCTTGGAGTCAGCTGTCATCCGATCGGCGAGCTACGAGTCACCGGCAGCGCGGAAGGAAGCACCTTTGTTGTCACAGGCCGGGGCTGCCCGTCGACCGCCTGAGCAGCAGAAGGAGTCCCGTTGCGGTGCAGCCCTGCAGAATGCGTCCATGAGCCATGACTATCGACCCGGCGACGTGTTGTTGCTGGAGTGCCCGTTCACCGAGTCCGCCGTCACGGAGGTCAGCCGGCCGCCCTTGTGGCCCGCGAAACGGCGACCGCCCTCGCCGCGGCCACCGAGACGGCCCTCGACCGTGGCTAGCTGCAATGCCGCCGACACTGGCACAGTCCAACACCACACACTGTAGCTTGGCGATCACGCAGGGCACCGTAGAGCAGCACCGCGCACCGGCCTCAAGCGAGCCTGATCACGATCTACAGCTGGAGTATTAATCCCTTCAGTTGTAGATCATGGTCGGTGTCGTAGTTCGTCGATCTCGTTGGTCGGGTAACTGGCTTGTATGCAGGTCGAGTTACTGGATGTTGTGGCCACGGTGTCGGACCGGGAGTGGGCGGAGGAGTGGGCCGGGCAGCTGGATGACCTGCTGCTGGAGGTCGGCCGGTTCTTCCCGCGGGTGGACGTGCGGCGGCGCGCGGCGGCGTGTGTGCGGGGCTTGTTGGGGCCGGTCTCGCGGAAGAACGGCTGGCAGTTGGCGGAGTACGCCGGCGACGGCGCACCGTGGAACCAGCAGCATCTGCTGGACCGTGCGCGGTGGGACGTGGACGGGATGCGGGACTTCACCCGGCGTCATGTCGTCGCGGCGCTGGCGGATGACGGGGAGGGCGCGGGGCCGGGCGGGGCGGGGGTGCTGGTGGTGGACGAGACCGGGTTCGCCAAGCGCGGCACGGCCTCGGCAGGGGTGGCCAGGCAATATTCCGGGGCGCTCGGGGGCGTTTTTCCCTGCCAGGTGGGGGTGATGGCGGCGTGGGCGACCGGGGCCGGGCAGGCGTTGATCGACCGGGAGTTGTACCTGCCGAAGGAGTGGACAGGCGATCCGGCGCGCTGCCGGGCCGCGCACGTGCCCGAGGATCGCGGTTTCGTGACCAAGCCGCGGCTGGCCGAGGTGATGATCGAGCGGGCGCTGCCCGACCTGCCCGTGGCCGAGGGCAAAGTGTGGGTGGCTGCCGATGAAGTCTACGGGCGGGAGAGGGCCTTCCGCTCCTTCCTGGAGGAACACCGCTTGCCCTATGTGGTAGCGGTCCAGGCGAACACGCCGGTGCTGGCGCGCCCGGGATGGCGGCATGCGGGGCGGCTGGTGGAGCGTGTCGCCCGGGAGGAGGACTGGGTGGAGCTGCCGGCCGGGCCCTCCCAGCTGGACACCCGCATCTGGCAGTGGTGGGCGCGCCGGATCGTCGACCCGGACGAGCCGACCGGTGAAGAGGTCTGGGCACGATGGATCATCGTGCGCCGCCGCCCCGAGGATCCGGCCAAGCGCGACTACTACCTGGGCTGGGGACCGCCCGGGACAGCGTTGGAAGACCTTGTGCTGGTCCCGGGAGCGCGCTGGAGGGTGGAAGAGGCGATCAAGCTGGCGAAGTCCGCCTGCGGGCTGGCCGACTACGAGGTCCGTTCCTTCCACGGCTGGTACCGGCACATCACCCTCGCCCAGCTCGCCGCGGCCTTCCTGGCCGGCTGCGACGCCCAAGCCGCCCGAGAACAGGGCCCACTGGCCTCCACCCGCTTCGGCCACGAGCTGCCTACACCGGCCGGCAGCCAGAGAGGGGGACCACCATGACCCCACCGGCACCCCGGCCCCCGTCCGCTTCACCGCCTTCGAGATCCAACGCCCGGCGGCGGCGAACTTGTCCGGTCCGCTGCGCCCGAACACCTCGCTGACGGCGCGTTGCGCCTCCGTGAGGACGTTGACGCTGAAGCGGCCGGCCCGCTCGATGACCGGCCAGGTCCGCGAGGTCCTGGCCCGGGCAGAACAACACCAGGGGCGGCTCCAGGGACAGTGCGGAGAATGACTGGCAGGCGAAGCCGGCGGGCCGGCCCTCGCCGTCGGCCGCGGCGACGATGACGACACCGGTGCAGAAGTGCCCGAGGGCATGACGGAATCGCTGGGGGTCGACCGTTTCCCGGGCGGTCCCGGCCACCGCGACCGACTGACTCATGTGCGTGCCTTTCCCTTCTGGTTGAAACCCTGCCGACGGCGGGTCAGAGCATTCCGGCGTCGACGGGAGTCCCGAACTCTCCGTCGCCGAAGACCTTGAGCGCCGGCTCCGCGTCGTGGGCGACGTGCACCCGCGCCGCATGGGCGTCCCTCCAGAACCGCTGGATCGGCGTCCCCGCCTCGAGCGCGCCCGCACCCGAGTTCTCGAACAGTCGGTCGACGGCATCGATGGACCGGACCGCCGCCCGCACCTGGTCGCGACGCAGCCGCGCCCGCAGCTCGATCGGGATGCCCGCACCGCTGCGGGCCGCCTCGAAGACGTCGGTGATGTTGCGGGTGAGCTGCAGCCAGGCGGCGCCGATCTCGCTGGCCGCCTCGGCCACGCGCACCTTCGCGAACGGGTCGTCCTTGAGGCTCTGTCAGGTTGCCGAAGGGGCGTGGGAGGCTCTTGGTGGTGATCGTTGCGGGAGGGGCCGGTCGTGGAGTCCGAGGTGTCACCGTCGTACAAGGGGTATCGGTTCCCGGCCGAGGTGATCGGTCACGCGGTGTGGCTGTATCACCGTTTCCCACTCTCGTATCGGGAGGTCGAGGAGCTCCTGTTCGAGCGGGGCATCACGGTCTCGTACGAGACGGTCCGTGCCTGGTGCGCGACGTTCGGCCCCGCCTACGCCCGGAACCTGCGTCGCCGCCGGCCCCGCCCGGGCGACAAGTGGCACATGGACGAGGTGTTCATCAAAGTCAACGGGAAGAGGCGGTATCTCTGGCGGGCCGTCGACCAGGACGGCAACGTCCTGGACATTCTGGTGCAGAGCAAGCGTGATGGCCGGGCTGCGAAACGCTTCTTCCGGAAGCTGCTGAAGGATCTTGAATACGTACCCCGTGTACTCGTCACGGACAAGCTCCGCAGCTACGGCGTCGCCCACCGCGAGGCCATGCCCTCGGTGGAGCACCGCAGCTCGAAGTACTTGAACAACCGTGCAGAGAACAGCCATCAGCCCACGAGGCAGCGCGAGAGGGCTATGAAGAACTTCCGCTCAACGGGTGTGGCGCAGAGATTCCTCGCCGCGTTCTCAAGGATCTCGACACTCTTCCGGCCCCGCCGGCATCTGATCACAGCGAGTGACTACCGTGCCGAGATGACCGAACGATTCCGTCTCTGGAAGACCGTCACCGGCGCGGCCGCGCACGCCTGAGCACCGTGCACGGCACGGCACCCGAGCGCCATCAGTACGCCACAACTCACCTGCCACACACGCAACTTGACAAGGCCTTCTGCAGGTAGTAGGTGAGAAAGAGGGAGGCCGCCAGCTGGGTTGTCACTGGCCGCTGACGTCGAGCTTCGGCCCGGTCTTCTCCCGTACCTCGTCGACGGTGGCGCCGGGGGCAAGCCCCACGAGGCGAAGGACGCGGGAGCCCAAGGTGCCCGGGCGTGCCTGCTCACCGGTGGCAGGGTCGATGACATCGATGACGGCGAGGTCGGTGATGATGCGCTGGACCACGCGCCGCCCCGTGTAGGGAAGCGTGCACTCCTCGACGATCTTATGGCTGCCGTCGCGGGCGACGTGCTCCATGAGGACGATGACCTTGCGGGCGCCGTGGACGAGGTCCATGGCGCCGCCCATGCCCTTGACCATCTTCCCCGGGATCATCCAGTTGGCGATGTCGCCCTGGGCCGAGACCTGCATGGCGCCGAGGACCGCGGCGTCGATCTTGCCGCCGCGGATCATGCCGAAGCTGGTAGCGGAGTCGAAGTAGGAAGCCCCGCGGCGCGCCGTGACGGTCTCCTTGCCGGCGTTGACCAGGTCCGGGTCTACCGCGTCGGCGGTTGGGTAGGGGCCCACGCCGAGGATGCCGTTCTCCGACTGCACGACCAGTTCGACGTCGTCGGCCACGTGATTGGGCACCAGGGTGGGCAGCCCGATCCCGAGGTTGACGTAGGAGCCGTCGGTCAGCTCGGCTGCCGCCCGGGCGGCCATCTCGTCTCGTGTCCAGGCCATCAGCCCGTCACCTCCGCCTTGATGCTGCTCGCGCCGGGCGCGGTGGTGATGGTGCGCTTCTCGATGCGCTTGTCGGCGGCCTGCTCCGGGGTCAGGGCAACCACCCGCCGCACGTACACGCCGGGGGTGTGGATCTCGCCTGGGTCCAGCGCGCCGGGTTCGACGAGTTCTTCGACCTCGGCGATCGTGATGCGGCCGCACATGGCTGCAATGGGGTTAAAGTTCTGCGCCGCGGCTCGGTAGACGAGGTTGCCATGGCGGTCGCCCTTCCAGGCGCGGACCAGTGCGAAGTCGGCGACGATGGCCTGCTCCAGGACGAACTCCTTGTCGCCCTCGGGGGTGGGGAACACACGGACCTCCTTGGCCGGGGAGGCCAGGGCCACGTTGCCCTCGGTGTCGTAGCGCCAGGGCAGGCCTCCGTCGGCGACCTGGGTGCCGACGCCGGTGGCCGTGTAGAAGGCAGGGATGCCGGCGCCTCCGGCGCGCATTCGCTCGGCCAAAGTGCCCTGCGGGGTGAGTTCGACCTCGAGCTCGCCCGCAAGGTACTGCCGGGCGAACTCCTTGTTCTCCCCGACATACGAGGAGACGGTGCGGCGCAGTCGCCCCTTTCCTAGGAGCAGGCCCAGACCCCACTCGTCCACGCCGCAGTTATTGGAGACCGCCTCGAGCTGGTCGGCGCCTTGCTCCAGCAGCGCCCCGATCAGCACGGAAGGGATCCCGCACAGGCCGAAGCCGCCTACGGCAATGGTTGCGCCTGAGCCGATGTCGGCCACGGCCTGCGTGGCGCTCGCTACCACCTTGTCCACCCGACGTCCACTCCTCGGACTAACGACCCTTGGATGACTGCCCGCGCTGGTGCGGGCGCAACGATGGAAGAACTTCCCTGGTTGCCCGGTCAACGTAGATTCGCTGGGTTGCTCGCTCCCAGAGACAGGTCCGGGGCAAGCGTTCACTGAGTAGACGCCTAGACTGCTGTCCGTGGATGCTCCTTCCTCGGTCGTCGGCCGTGCTGCCGCGGTGCTTCGCGCGCTCTCCCAGAGCGAGCCGGGTGGCGCTACCACAGCTTCACTGGGACGCCGGGCCGGCCTGCCCAGGCCGACGACGCACCGTCTGCTGAGTGCGCTGCAGGGTGAGGGCTTCATCGACCGCACCGCCGACGGGCGGTGGGTGCTGGGGCCCGAGCTCTTCCTGCTGGGAGCGGCAGCGTCCTCGCGCTACGACATGACCGAACAGGCCCGGCCCATGCTGCGACGCCTTGCGCAAGCCACGGGTGAGAGCGCGTTCTTCTCGGTCCGCCGGGGGGACGAGACCGTCTGCTTGATGCGCGAGGACGGAAGCTTCCCGATCCGGTCCTTCGTACTGTACGAGGGGCTCCGGCTCCCCCTCGGCGTGGCCTCGGCAGGGCTGGCGATCCTCGCGTTCCTGCCCGACCCTTGGGTGGCCGCCTATCTGGAGACCAGCGAGCTGGTCTCCGCCTGGGGCGAGAGCCATGCCCCCGAACCGCTGCTGCGCCGACTCCAGGCCACCCGGAAAGAGGGCTACTCGACCAATCCCGGCCTCCTGGTGGAGGGGAGCTGGGGCATGGGCGCTGCGGTGTTCGACGCGCAGGGACGCCCCACCGGGGCGCTCTCCCTGACCGGAATCGAGCAGCGCTTCTCCGCCGGCCGTAGGCCCCAGTTGGGCCGGTTGCTGCTGGACGAGGCCCATCGCCTGACCGGTCTCCTCGCCCAGGGCGGTTCGCAGCCGCGCCCGCCGCGGCTGTAGAGCAATGTCGGGACTCTGGTCCGAAAATAGAAGCAGTCAGGGTGGCGTCTTCAGGCTCCGATGGGTTCGAAGCGGACGGTGAGTCCGAGGGCGTTGGCCTGGCGGGTGATGCGTCGTAGGGCGCGTTCGGGGTCGTGCTTGGTGT